>PSMW01000012.1:1504-3642 GCA_040290295.1 Ignavibacteria bacterium | reverse complement strand
CTCCGCGAACAGCCGCGCATGAGCCGTTCCGACCGCCGGCCACCTCATCGTCCGGCCGACCGCCTCGATGCGCGCCTCCAACGCGCGCAACCGGCGTTTGTCCGCCAAAAGGCTCGCGATCGCGTCCGCCCACCGCTCGACGTCGCCGTAAGGAATGAGCAATTCTTCCTCAAAACCTTTCAGCAGATCACGCGCGTAACAGTAGGGCGTCGAAAGCACCGGGCGGCCGAGCCCGACGGCGTAGGCAAGCGTGCCGCTCGTAATCTGCTGCATGCCCGGATAGGGCGTAACGTATATGTCGCAGGCGGTTAAGTAGCGCACCAGTTCGTCGTTTTCGAGATAACGGTCGACCATGACGACACGGCCGTCGAGACCGAGCTTGCAGATGCGGCGGCGCAATTCGTCTCGGTACGACTCGCCCTCGTATTTCAAAACTTCCGGATGGGTCTGGCCGACGATGGCGTACAGCACGTTCGGAACTCGACGCGCGACGGCCGGCAATGCGTCTAGGACGAGTTCGATTCCTTTGCCGCGCGACAGCAGGCCGAACGTCATCAGCACGAGCCGTCCGTCCCAGCCGAGCGACTTGCGCGCCGCCTCCCTGCCCCGCGCATCGGGCGCCGACGTTCCGTGCGGAATAAACACGATTTTCGCCGGGGAAACGCGGAACGACCGTTCCAAAAGCCGGACCGCCTCGCGGTTCATGACGACGATGCGGTCGCTGCGGTGCGCGATTTCCTCCTGAATGCTTCGGTAAGGTTCTTCCGGCTTTTCGAAAACGGTGTGGAACGTCGTCACCAGCGGCTTGCGCAGCCTCCGGACGAATTCCAGCACGTACTCGCCGGCTTCCCCGCCGAAAATGCCGAACTCGTGCTGGAGCGACACGACGGACACGCCGCTGCGGTTGACTTTTTCCGTTATCCGGATGTAATTCTTCCGGTCTTCCTTGACGAGCGGCCACACGGACGGATCTCCCGCGGCCGTCGCCAAATCCGAGGCGGGAACGACGCGGACGACCGGATCGAGAATGCGCGATCCCCTCGCGGCCATCACGCTCACCCGTAAATCGCGCGTGTACGTCGCGAGACCGCAACGCTGCGGCACGTATTTGCTGACATAGACAACCCCGTTCATCGGACCAACCCTCCCGCGGTCAAAGTTTTGGATTTATCAGCAATGAACCCATGTCCCCCAGCGTGCGAGAGCGGAACGAAGCCACCGCTGTTTCCAGCGGGCACGCCTTTTGCGAGACATCGGGAACATCCCCTCCTTCTTTTAGAGAAAGCTTACGTTTGAGAGAAAGCTTATGGATCGACGCGGGCACCCCGTCTTGTTAGCCCTCGACCGAAGCGACTGTTAAACATCAGTATAGAAATGCCATTTTCTCGAACGCAACCAAAGGCGACTGCCGAAAAGCGGCGTTTTAAGGCGTGAGCGGCGGACCATTGCGGCGTTATTGCGGGCGGCGGCATATTCACGCGGAAAATCGAACGCTGTCTCTATTTTACTACAAAACTTTCCGCATGAAAAGACATGAAAAGAAAAAACGGGCAGTCAGCCGCTCGCGCCCGTTTTTTGCGCCAGACGATGCAGCATGACCCACACTTCTTCCCGCGTCGCCGGGTCTTTCGGCCGTTCGCCGTCGGAAACGCCCGACCGGACCGCCCAGTCTCGCGCATCTTTCGCCCATTCGGTCAGGTCGAGGCCGTCGGGAAAGCCGGAGTCCGCCGGCGGAGACGGGTCCGCGGACAAGCCGAACGCCTCGGCGACGCCGTCCGCCGTCGCGCGCGCCAGCCGATCGCGTGTCTCTGCGTCGGCCAGGAAGGCTGCATCGCGGGGACGGTCGATAAATCCATATTCCAACAGGACGGCGGGCATGCGCGTCCGCCGCAAAACGTACAGGTCCGCCTGTTTTTCCCCCCTGTCGGAAAATCCGGCTTCCGCAAACACGGCGGCGACCTTTCGGTGGACGGTCGATCGGATGAGCCGCGTTCGGCTGTCGGCGGACGGATGGACGAACGACTCGAATCCGGAGCCGCCGCCGGCGTTGACGTGCACGCTCAGAAACAACGCCGCACCTGTTGAGTTCGCCGTCCCGACGCGTTCCGCCAACGAAACGGCCGCGTCCGACAGGCGGG
>PSMW01000012.1:0-1476 GCA_040290295.1 Ignavibacteria bacterium | reverse complement strand
GTCAGGTCTTTTTCGCGCAGAGCGCCGGAGACCGCGCCCGGATCCGCTGCGCCGTGTCCGGGATCGATAACCGCAAGCACGGACGACGCCTCCTTTGCTTTATACTTTTTTTATAAACAATGTAGTCGGGAAACTTTCCAAAGGTTCGCGGACATGCTATAGTTTCAGACAAGGATACCCGTTTTGCGGAGGTGTCGCCGCATGAGGTGGGCGGCCATGCTGTCCATGCTCGTCGATCATGTTGGGCTCGTCTTTTTTCCGGACGAACCGGGCTGGCGCATCGTCGGCCGGCTAGCGTTTCCGGTGTACGCCTATTCGCTCGTCCAGGGATATACCCGCACGCGTTCTCTCGGGCGTTACGCCCTCCGGCTGGCTTGGATCGGGCTGGCGGCACAGGTCCCCTATATGGCGGCGCTCCGCATCGCCGGCGTCAACACGGTCGACACGCTGCTCGCCGGACTGCTCGCGCTGGCGGCGGCCGACCGGCTCGACCGCGCCGGCAAACCTTTCTGGAAATGGCCGATGTTCGCTGCGGCGGGCGCTATGCTCGAGACGCTGTCGTTCGACTACGGTGCGTACGGCTTGGCGCTTATCCTGATTTACCGCTACGGCGCGGGGCGACCGCATGCGACCGTTGCGTCACACGCGGCGCTTAACCTCGTTGCGCTGGCCGCCAAATCGTGGGTGCTGCAACTGTGAAGCATCGTGCCAACGATCCTGTTCGCCTTCGGACTGGCTGCGGTCGTCGACGGCCGGCGGCCCGCGGTGCCGCTTTGGCTGTGGCGGTCGTTTTATCCCGCCCATCTCGCGGTGCTGGCCGTAAGCCGGCTTGTCCTGGAGCTGCGGGACGTTTGAGCGGGGGCGTGGGCGAACCCGGCGCCGTGCGGACCGCTCCGCCGTTCGGTCCGCCTGATCAGCACCTGCAGATGATGTGTCGGGTCGACTTGACAACGCCGGATCGTTTGTTTATTTTAATACTCAAACGAATATTTGAATGATTGGGGCGACGATTCGGACGATGAGCCGACATCCCGAACACGAAGTCTGCGAAATTTTTGCCTCGACACCCGCGACGGTGGAACGCGTGCGGACCCGGCTGTCGACGGCGGACGCATCCCGCATCTCGGAATTTTTCAAGGCGCTGTCCGACGAAACGCGTCTGAAAATGGCGATCGCGCTGTGCGGCGAACGGGAGTTGTGCGTCTGCGACCTGGCGCTGGCCGTCGGCACGACGGTCGCCAACGCTTCGCATCATTTGCGGGTGTTGCGGCAGGCCCGGTTGGCTAAGGCGCGCAAAGAGGGAAAAACGGTGTATTATTCGCTGCAGGATGACCACGTCCGCGATTTTTTGAAGATCGCGCTGGAACACGGTCGGGAGGCCGTCAGGACATGAAGGCGGTCTATCGCGTCAGCGGGTTCGACTGCGCGGGGTGCGCCGCCCGGTTTGAGCAGAACGTCGGCGCCTTGCCCGGCGTC
>PSMW01000011.1:98473-104615 GCA_040290295.1 Ignavibacteria bacterium | reverse complement strand
TGACCCTGAAACTGGGGAATGATGTGGCCCTGAAACTGGGGAATCATCTGGCCCTAGAACTGGGGAATCATCTGGCCCTGAAGGCCTCTAAACTGGGGAATTGCGTTGGCCCTCGACAGGACGGCGAACGCGCATACTTCGCAGTAATCAGCACCAGGAGTTTTGTAAGGGAAGAAGTGTGAACCCTCATAGCCAGTCAGTGGCACATCCCGTCTGTTTCGTTGTCTCAGTGAGCTCCTCCTGCCGCACGCCATGCAACTTCCTGTTTCCTGCAATGGCTGGAAGTTTTCCAAAAAATCATTTAGAAGCTCTTTCAGTTTTGTTCGTTTGTTCCTAACGGACGGGTTGGTCACCGGGTTGTTTGGAGACACAGAGAAAAGCGTCTTTCACCATCCTTGGGTGAGATAAAGATGAAGAATCTCGTCAGCCACCTTCTCAGCGTCTCTACGAGTCAATTACGCAGGCTGTTTTTTTCCTCGTCCACTGTAACATTGCACTAATGCCGGCATCAACCCACGGGTTTCCCGTCCAGGTAAAGTGGCTCATCGTTGTACCTCCATTCGAATCATCTCATACTCCACCGCTATTCTCATCGTAAAGTCCTCCTATGATATTTGAGATTGCGACAATCATATGCTATGTTTGCCGTCATGCAGAGGTTAGACAGACTGTTCGACAGACTATTGATGGTCGAGCAAGCTACTCGACCTACAAGTATTTGCCAATTCAATAAAGCCAAACCCCAAACTCCCCTTTTCACCCAATCCGCTCTCATATGCAAGTCGGATCAACTCTGGATTCCCTTTGATCATCAGCGGACACATGAACCCGCGGACTTTTGTCTCGTCGTCGTGGCCTTGTTGAATGGTGATGAGTTTGCTGACCGACGTCTCGACCGTCATGCAACAACGATAGTGAAACCCTTCCCTATCGAACCCTATCGAACTACCACCATCCTCTTCGTTTGCACAACACCTCCGGCCGTAAGCCGGTAATAGTACACACCAGAGGCAAGTTCGTTGGCGTTCCACCGAACAGCATACGCGCCGGTGGCATGTTCGCCGGCGACAAGCTGCGCAACCTCCTGACCGAGCGCGTTGAACACTTTGAGCGACACGACAGATGCTTGCGGTACCGAGAAGCGAATAGTGGTCGAAAGACTGCCGCCGGAGGATGACGCGCTCTGCGCGGAGATCGGATTCGGATAATTCTGCTCGAGTGCAAAGCCCGACGGAAGATCGCCGCTTGCTTGTACGTCCGTATTGATGGGCGAACTCCATTGGATGTTGCTGCCGCAGTGCGTGATCGTTCCACTAATCACGTTCGTGTCGCACGCCGTAATGATCACCGATGCTGCATTGCGTGCGAGAAAGATGAAGCTTCGGACGGGCGTGCCGTTGATGATATCGGTCTTTCGTATGCGGAGCGCTTCGTGGACCGCGCCTCCCGGAAACGTCATCGGGCCGTAGGCATCTACTACGTACGTCGCGTCGTGCGTGGTTGTGCTCAACGCGCTTCCGTTCAGCGCAAGCGTGGTGGTAAAAGTGGTGCGCCACAACGTGCCGAGTGTTGACGGTAACTTGTAGAACAACTCCGTTGGGTTGTTCTTCGATGTGAGAATCAGAAAGCCGGTTCCATTGTCTCGCGCCCCGAATCCCGGATTGAGCAGGTCACCTGAAAGTGTGAAGAATTGGTAGGCAGTACCCGAAAGGCCCTGAAAGGTCAAAGAGGCTCGCATGGCGTAGGAAGTGCCCGGGAATTGATTGCGTATGCTCGAAGGAACACTCGACAACGCGACGCTCGTGAGCGCTTGCACGGAATCGCTTCTCAAGAAGCTGAAATTCCACGACGACGCCCCCGGTGCACCGATATTGACGGATGTGGTGAGAGTATCGAACCGATAGGTCAACGTGTTCCCGACGGCGAATTGCGATGTCACATCGGCCGAGGTGATGGTAATCTGACCGTGTGCTGTCAATGCACCCAATGACGCGCACAGGAAAAAACACCGCTGTACGTATGCTTTCATGGATCCTCCTCTTGGTTGTTGTGAAAGAACGACCTTCCTTGGTCGCTCGACTCAAAGTCTTGCTTCCAGTGCGAGTACGAATGTTCTCGGTGGACTCACATTTGCCGTGAGTTCGAGATAGTTGTAACGGAACGCGTTGTTGATGTTGAACGTCGCCGTCAGCGGAATGCCCAGAGACGCGAAGTCGGCGCCGAAACGGAAATCCGTGACCACAATCGCCACCCGTTCGTCGGCATCCTGGATGATCGCAAACAGGTCATAGACGCGATCCACACGACTCATGTAACGAAAATCGACGCCAACACGCACGACCCCGAGCGAGCCTACCATGCTGGTGTACAACACGTGCCGAGGGCGATAGGGCAAAATGTTGTTCTTACGAGGTGCCACCGAATCCGGGGAACTTAGGTCTTGGGGGTAGGTGTAGGTGTAACCCAAGCGGTACTGTAACGCGCCGTCGAGGAATCCCAACGCGACCGAGGTTTCGAACCCCTGCACGCGGGCACGCGCAACGTTCTGCCATTTGACGAACAGCGTGTCCCGTGTGTCGTTGGAATATGCCCGCGGCTCCACAAGGTCGTCGTACCAAGATGAAAACAACGCAAAATCGACGGTGCCCATCTCCCCCAGCCGATGCGATACGCCAAGCTCGTACGAATAACTGCGTTCGGGCTTGAGGCTCGGACTCGGGACAAAGAATCCCAAGCCGAGATCGAGCGACACCCACGCCTCGGCCACCGACGGCACTCGGAACCCTCGCCCGAACGACGTACGGAACGTCGTTCCCTCAAACGGCGAGTAGCTGAGCGCGAGTTTTGGGTTGACTTGCGGTGACGATTCGGCGAGGTAGAGCGACGGGAGATCGAGGCGCGCACCGAGCGTCAGTGTCCATTCGTCATCGATCTTCCATTCGTCTTGCCCATACAGCGCCCCACCTTTCGCTTGACGATCGCTGAACAGATCGGACGTGACCAGATCGAGTTGTGCCTCGATGCCGAACGTGAAAGTATGGTGAGGATCGTAAAACCACGTCGCGCCCGCATCGAGACGAAAGCCGTCCGCTGTCGAAGCCTTGATGTCCTTCCATCGCCCTGCGCCGGAATCGTGCCACGTGGTGGAGACGAAGTTGTTGTGATTCCAGATTCCCTTCGCGGTGAACAACAGATTCGACGCGATGACGTCACGATAGATGCCGCTGATGTAATAGCGGGTGGATTTGATTTCGTCATCGCGCTGCAAGCGGAACGGGATGAACGCCGAATCCAAGTTCTGCCAATAGTTAAACTTCCCTCCATATTCGTTCAGCAGCCCGAAGGTGAGCGTCAGGGAATTCTCGGAAGCAAACCGTTCTTCCGTTCTGAGAAACACATTGTGCCGTTTGCGGTGATCGTTCTTCCGATATCCGTCGTCGGTTTGACGGGAAAGAGCGAACACGATGCCGAGATCGCCTGCACGAAATGCGTGGCTGAGGGCGATGCCCGTGAAGTAGAGATTGCGATCGGTCCATTTCCATTTTTCGAACGACGGTTTGTTGTACAAGCCGCCGTACGTGCGGAGGAAGGTTTCGGGAATTTCCGGAATCGGCCTCGTAATGACGTTGACGACGCCGCCCAATGCGCTCGTGCCGTAGAGTGCAGAGCTTGCTCCTTTGAGGACTTCGATCCGCTCGATTTGCCCGACGGGAACCGCTTCGAAAATCAGCTCGCCGGTATCCCCCGTGATGAAAGGGATGCCGTCGAGTTGCATCATGACGCGGCTCCCGACGCCGATCGCGTAGCCGCTCGATCCACGAATGTTCACTTGTCTTCCCGTGATGTTCACACCCGGCACGTAGCGGAGCGCGTCTTCGATCGTCTGCGCATTGCGAAAAGCGATCTCCGTTCTCCCCTGCACCGATGTCGAAACGGGAACCTCTTCCAACGATTGCGGCCGCTTGTTCGCTGTGACCACGACCGGCTCAATTTGCATCGGTGCTTGTGTCATCACCACATCGATTTCGGTTTCCACACCATCGATCACCTCCACACCCTCACGCATTTCACGCCGATAGCCAACCAACGAAAAGACCAACGTGTACCGACCAGGCTGGAGCTCGGCAATGCGAAAGCGCCCTTGCGCATTCGTCGTCGTGCCGCGAGCCGTGCCTTGGACGGACACCACAACACCGACAAGCGGTTCAGCCTCAAGGTCGCCCGCACCGGTTACAGTGCCGACGATTGTTCCGACTTCTGCAGACGCACGCGCGGTACCAGTGAACAGGAGGAAGGAAAGAAAGAGGAACAGGCGTCGTCTCATCGCCACGGCCGTGGTGGTGGGTTTCGGAAATCGCAGAGGATATCCACGCCGCGAACGAACTGATGCTTCGCGATCACCAGCGGACGCGGAATGAACGACCCCTGCTGATGGGTGTAAATGCCTGCAGGTCGCCAATCGGTGAACACATTCGGGCTGTAGCGCCACGCCAGCGCAACGTAGCTGTACCGAACCGGTTCGTCCACATCGATACCTTGGAGCAAGACATTGTATCGAATGGAATCCACGAACCGTCCTGTGCTGTCGGTCTTGGTAAAGGATGGCGAGCCGATCGGCGGATAGACCAACACGTTCCCGCGCAGCCATTCGATGATCAGACTGGAGCTATCGGTCGGCGGATTCTTGAAAGCAACAAGTCGCAGTTCCCACACGCTGTCGGGCGGAGGCCAATTGGTGAGACGAATAACCCCGCTGAAACCGGAAGGATCAGGATTCAGCCCCTTATCACAGCCGTACAACACCAGGATGAACAAATACAGCAGTACAGGTATCAGCAGTCTTCGATTCATGTACACAGAGATTTTCCTGACGCCTCATGGTATTGAACGAAAGGATGAAATGCAAGAACAAAGAACGCTCCACTTGGACACGAGTGGGATCGTGTGCGATGCCGTCAACTGCTCCGCCGTGATACTGTACGCGAAGACTTAAGGAAGGAGAGAGCACGCCGGCACGTCGATAGCTCTCCTATGGTTATCGGAGGGAGGACGTGGGTTCCATTCTTCGTGTACGAGAGGGCAATCTCCACCATCGTCGCATTCTCATCTTTTGCCCTCCACGTTCCGGGCTTCTCATGGATTTACGCTTGAACAGTTCGTTTTTCTCACAACCGAAAGTCGCTGATGTACACTTCGAAGCTCTTTCGTTACCGACTTTCTCCACGTCCGCCGATCGATCGTAGCTCAAGCCGGTCACCACTCAGTGCGACGTCACGATTCTGCTTTCTATCAACTCCCAGATGAGGTTTGCATCCGCAAAGCTCACTCCCTTTCGATGGAGCTTCACGATTCCTACACGTGGGACGAGCCACGTTCGCAATCTTCCATAATCATTGAACCCACCCCACGTCTTCTCGACGAGATACGATACGGGAAAAGCGCCTGCAGGCGTTGCGATCCCGCCAATGTGTGAGACAGAGGCATTTTCCCATGGGTTCAAATGCCAGGCCTTGTTCAGCTAGAGCGGAAAGACGTAGTTCGGCTGTGACCATTCATCGAATGAGGAGGTGTAAAACCGAACGGTATCAGCAAGCGTGCTGACGTACTGCGTATCGATACGCGAGCGGTAGGCAAACTGCCAGATGAAAGCCGGAATGTCGCCAGGCAAAACAGTCCGACCCAGAATGGTAACAACGAGCGTGTCGCGCTGTTGAGCGAGACTGTCGTACACTGCGTACTTCCATTGCGAGCCAATCGATGTAGGAAACTCGTGCACCGACATCGTGTCGAAGTTCGTGAATCCCAGAAGCATGTAAGTTAACACTCCGGTGAAATTCGCGAACGACACAGCTATCGACGCAGGAACGCCACTGCCGGGAAGAATGTGATACGAGCCGGGGAGTTTCAATGTATCCGCATGGAAGATCTGCTGCGACCGATCGCGAAGCACAAATGTAGCGCTGCCGGTGGCACCGTAGGAAACTGTAGCAACTATCTGCAAGCGGGAGAGCGTAAAACAGAGCGGGATGGTCTCCGTCCTGGTCAGCCGCTGTGCGTTGATGGCGTAGCTGAACGCATTCAATTTCGGGGCGCGTAGCGAGAAACTCTGCAACTTTCTGTGCCGTTGCTTGCATCTGACGCA
>PSMW01000011.1:81939-98407 GCA_040290295.1 Ignavibacteria bacterium | reverse complement strand
TAAGTCTTTGCGATACAACATGAGCCGATCGTAGCTCCACGCCGGACCGACGACCGCGCCGCCGATATCCGTGCCAAAGCCGCCGATCGCTTTTGTTAGTGAATGAATGACAAAGTCGATGCCGAGCGAAATGGGTCGCTGGCAAAACGGCGCCGCAAACGTACTATCCACGACGGTGTAGATGCGCTGCTCTTGGGGCGCATCGCGTTCACCTCACGAATGATGTCCGCAACCGCTTTGAGGTCGATGAGTCGCAACGTCGGATTCACGGGCGACTCCATGTACACGACGCGGGTGTTCGGCGTAACGAAGCGGCGAACATTGTCGGCGATGCTCAAATCGGTTAGATGCGTCGTAATTTTCAGACGCGGATACCAATTCGTCAGAAGCGAGTAGGTGCATCCATAGAGCGTCTTGTGTGCAATGATTTCGCTCCCCGATCCCGTCAGCACGCCGAGCACAGCGGAAATGGCAGCCATGCCGCTGGCAAACGTCACGGCGATGTCGCCTCCTTCCGCGTAGGCGAGATTTTCTTCGAGCATGTCTTTGTTCGGCTCGCCCAAGCGATCGTAGATGTAGATTGGCGCACGATTTCTCACCTTCACGTCGTCGCTGTGATGGGCAAACTCGGCAAACCCTTCGGCACCGCGTTGAGCAGAATCCAAGCGAAACGTTGCCGATGCCGACATCGGTGGAATGAGGTGATGGCTATAGTCCCATCGCGGATCATCCGCCTGACCATAGATCAGATGAGCCTCGATGGAGTAACCGTTGTTGTCGTTCTTTGCGTTCGGCTTCATCCTCCTCCTCCTTTCGTTGTTCACGAGATGATACATTCTTCAACCGGTCTGCGCGGCGTCGGCGCAGGTTGTTCTAACGAATACCCTAAGGTGCAGCGGTTCGTGTGTCGCTTCGTGATCATCGGGAAGAGCGAATCGAGGTACGCCGTGGAAGCGCGAGAGACTTCCCGTTGTTCCAGCTTCACGAACGCCACCGGCAGTTCCCTAGCGCTGCCGGTATTGTATTCGACCTCCGCAGCAAAACTGAAGTGCGGCGCAGCAACGCGAAGATTCGTGATCGCAGCACCGACACTCATCAGCAGTTCACGATTGTCGGGATCGGCAACATGTAAGCGGCGCGTGTAATCGGCAAACACGGCTATCCCGGCATCCGTCAGACGGAATTTCCACGGCTGTGTGTTCCGCACCGAAGGGGCAGGAATCGCGTAGCGCAGAAGGTGCAGGCATTGATCCGCGAAGCTTCCCGACCGGGGAAACGAAATGCTGTCCACTTCATAGGGTGTTGTCGCCAGCGGATTGTATGTCGGTTGCGCCATGCCCTGCTCGGCGTCAACTTCGAACAGTGCCGTCATAATGTTCGACTGCTTCTGCGTTGATGGTCGGTGTTTCGGATTGTATCGCATCCACCGGGCAGTCTTCCATTGCTTCCCGAACCAACTCTTCTTCTTCAGGAGAGCTTGTCTGGTTGCCCACGAAATAGGTGTTGGTGGACTTGTCGAATTCGAAATTGTCCGGGGCAACTGCCGCACAGTACGCGCAGCCGTCGCACCCATCCGTGACGTAGTACTTTCCCGGAACGTTGTTCGGAAGTTTCATTGCATGGTCCATGATGGTTACGCCTCCTTCGTGCGTTTGGCAATTGCCAGAAAGAACCCCATCGTCATCACGACTGTCCCTGCCCAGAGCAAAACGACGAACGGTTTGATGCTTGCTTCGACAACCAACGTCTCGACCGGAGCTTGCGCGTTGCCGTTTCGATGCACCGTGACCGTCACGGTCGAGGGCGTGCCGCCGCTGGCCACGTTCATGGAGACAAGCTGGATCTCACCGTCGAGAAGTTTGGAACGTTGCGGCGTGTACTTCGGCTTCCCGTCGGCAGCATAGTGCATCACCGGAACGACCACTTCCCGTTGGGAACCGTTGGTCAACTCCAACATTGATCCGATGGTCATCCCTTGCGCGCCGTCCATCATCGCTTGGTTGGCGTGCGCGCTCATGTCGAACCTCACAAAGGTTGCCTTGACCGAACCGAACGAGACGCTCGTGCCTTTCGGCAATGTGTAGGTTTCATGACCGTGTTCGGCATGCCCGCCGTGTTCTTCTATAGAGACGGGTGAGAGATACAGGTCCTTCGTCATGAACGACGCAATATCAGGATTGCGCATGATGCCCTGCTGGCCTGCATCGAACATGATGGGTGCGAGGGCGATTTTCTTTCCCTCTTTCTCTGCAACAACATGGAAGGCATACTTCCCATCGTCTGTCGGTGAATAGCCGGTGTAGGTGAACGTGTAGCCGAGCGCTTGCTGCGGTGTATTGAGCGGCAGCGAAAGATGCTTTGTGCTGCCATACTTGCCGGTCGCGATCATCCCGAAAAACATTACGGCAAGACCGAGATGAGCAAGCTTGCCACCGAGAAGCCCAAGGTGCGTCCGCGGTATGCGCAGTGCGAGCTCGAGATTGACGAGGAGCGCGAACGCAGACGAGAGAACGAAGAGCATCATGCTGATCTCCTGCACGCCGACGAACCACAATGTCGCGGTGAACGCTGCAGCGAGCACAAACGAGCGCAGCGATCGCTTCAGCAATCCTTTCCACTCATCCGTACCCCATTGGAGATACAAACTGATCCCGATCAACAATCCCATCGCAATCGCAATCGGCAGATTTGTTTGGTCATAGAACGCCGGCTCCACGCTGGACGTTGCGAAGATCGGCAGGCTGGTGCCAACCAACACCACGACCGCGCTCAAGAGCAAAGCAAGCGTTCCGGCGGCAAGCGCTGTCTCGCGATGGATTCCCGCGATCTCTCCTCCCTTCGGTTTCAATTCACGCCTTCTCACCCACATCATCCCGAAGCCGAGCGCTGCGATCAAGGCGAGATACATCAGCAACAGCCCATACACTGTTGTGCCGGGATCGGAGAAGGAATGAACAGAGGCATCACCCAGGATACCGCTGCGCGTGAGGAACGTGCTGTACACCACCAGCAAAAACGAGACGATCGCCAGTGCGAAGTTCGTTCGTACGAATCGTTGGGTTCGCCGCTGAACGATCATCGTGTGAACGAGCGCAACGCCGGTCAGCCATGGCACGAGGGAAGAGTTTTCGACCGGGTCCCATCCCCAATAGCCACCCCACCCAACACGCCGTATGCCCAATACGCGCCCAGCATCAATCCCATTCCCAAAGTCGAAACCGCAAAGAGCAGCCACAGAAATCCTTGTGGAATCCACTCCTGATATTGTCTTCGCCACAGCGCGGTAACGGGAAAGCTGAACGGCACCGCCATCGCTGCAAAGCCCACAAACAGTACAGGCGGATGCACAACCATCCAGAAGTTTTGCAGAAGGGGATTGAGTCCGCGCCCGTCGGGGGGAACGTGATGCACGGGAGCGTCGGGGAACATTTCCCAAACGTATTTGAAAGGAGATTTCGACAGCAGCAGCAATAGCAGGAACGAGAACATCGCCATATACGCCGCCATCACCGAGCTTTCGATCGTTCGCTTGGATGTGTACGATCGCACCATGAGAGCGATGATGGCAGAGCAGAGTGCCCAGAACAGGAAACTTCCCTCTTGCCCCGCGTAAAATGTCGAGATCAAAAAATGCAGAGGCAGCGAACGATCGCTATAGCTGTACACCTACCCGTTCGAGAAATCATGGTTCAGAATCAGAGCAAGCAGAATCACCGAGGCAGCAACGACACTTGCGACACTCAGCGACACCCATATCCGCGCAGGAAAGAGAATATACCGTTGATGATGTGCATTACGATAATAGGTGAACGTCGCTGCGACAGCGGTGAGAAATGCAACAAGGGTGATCCAAAAACCAAGAACGGTCATAACAATCTCCTCGAAGATGAACACACCTCCAAAAGGTCAACATACGTGCCACCCCGGTGGCAGGAAATTCGGTGAAATCCTGTTCCTTTTGTTAGATTTTTCAGCGCGCGCGGGTGGCACTCGCAGGTCGTTTCCAACGTGTAGGAAACGCAATTTGCAGGAGTGATAATCACCGACGCCGAAAGCTCGCTCAGGTTTCCCGAGCAGGTGCTTCGCCTCTCTGGTCAAAACCTGACGTGGATTGCCAAATTCCAATTCTGAAGCTCCAAACTCCAACAGGTTGGACCTCAACTCTGGTCCTCAGCACACCGCCGAGCACGTCGCACCGCGCATATTTGGTTTGCGCGCGACTGCTGTCATGCGAAGCCCGCGGAAGCTGCTTTCTAGCGTAGGCGGGCTGAACGTTGCTTCTCAAACGCGAAGCTTCCATAATATCAACGGGGGTTGCGGACGGCATATCTCGACGCTGTCTTTGAAGAAGGTTTCGACTTCGTTCCGCTTCGCTCCACTACGCTCAACCTGATGACTGATGAGGGCTGCAGCCGTTTGCTGCGGTTGTGGATTCTTCGCTCGCTGCCCTCGCTCAGAATGACAAGCGCGCGGAGGCACACATTCCAACACTGAAAAGCGGAAACAACCTGCCGAGCAACAGAAGACACACCGAGAGAAGAGAATGGAGGGATCGAACAATTTGCCAAAGATGACGCCGGCAATCGTTCGGTTAGCCGATCGTGCGCTGATCAGCATCAACCATATCGAACGTAGGCTGTTCAGCGACAGGCTTGTGCACTCGGCAATGTTTGTTTCTTCCGTTGTGTATATTCTCGGGGAGCGGGAGGGAATGCAGCAGGAGAGGAATCCGTCGGTGAAGAGTTGAGGGCACTTCGATGCGCAACAAGGAAACTCAACCCCTGATAATTCTGCAATGTGCGATGCTATGCTTCGTGTTCGCATCGTGCGGCGGCAGAGAGACGCCTGCCGACGGGAGCAACCCAATCTGGTTTGTCAGAGAGATGCTGATAAGAAATAGATCGAGCATACAGGGTCAAAGGACAATGCCAGGGTCCCCGCCTATGAGATTTTCTAGGAAGATTTCCTAGAAGTATCCACGCACCGCATGCCTACAGCGTCGTTGAAGCGTTGCTGACTTCTGATGCGAACCAATGTGTCGGGATAGCGACTGTCTTCGCGATTACCGATCTCAGCTTGGACATATCCATCCTTGATGGCGATGGCATAACCTGGTGTAGGTGCCAATCCCTTTCGAATGAGCCAACCCAGGTTATCAGAGGTACGGAACCATACATCGACAGTGAAACTCTGATCAGTCCTAAAATCCAAAGACCCGTTAGCAGGATCATCGATGTACACGTAATCTGACATGCCATCGAAGAATCTCGCGTACCCGAACCGCGCCGGTTGAACACTCGTGCCTACTGCAGAGCCATGATTAGCAAAAAGCGAAGTGTCTCTTACTAGGATGCCCCCGGGTTCGTTGAAATGCCACAAGGCCACGGTGTGCGCGTCGGAGATGAACGGGGCTGGTACTTGCGCAGGCGTTGAAGGGGCCAGAGCGAGCGCAATCAGAACGGTGCACCACACACGTCTCATTATGCTATCCTCCTCCTCCTATGATACAAGAGTTGAGTGATCCCGGGAAGCCCAGCCGACGAAAGACTTTCTAGCTCGAGTCTAATACGATTCCTATCAAGGTCCAATCAGCTCGAGCGATTTGCCGAAGGATCTATCAAGGACCGTAGGACAGCAGGGGCCAGGGGAAATGCCAACGCTAGTGTTGATGGTGTGAGTCATTCCGCCAAAGCACGTATACAAAAAGCGCAACGGAGTATCAACCCTTGGTGGGGTAGGGGCAAAAACCTCAACGTGGTTTTTGTATCAGCGCTACTGCAAGTCCCGAAGCACCAGAGTTTTGGTGGTCAAAATAGCCCGTGTGCGCCAGCTCTGTGGGTGTTGCCACTTGCCAACAATCAGCGTCAGAATACTTGAAATAAAGCTCATGAATGCATGCCGAACAAAGGAGCCGAACTCAACCCGTCTGCGATGCCACTGGTTGAAGAAAAACACTCCAACCGAACGTGCTCTCTCGCGTCAGAAACATAGGAAGTGAACAGGAAAAAAGTTTTGGTTACCAATTCTCCTTTTGGTCGAGGAATGACTCATTCGATTTCCTACTGAGTTCGCAAACACTCATACCTAACGACAATGAGCAAGAGATCCGCTGCCTCCTAAAATCCGCGTTAGGTATAGAGCTTGACAGGGGAGGCAAAGCCGCGAAGAAAGTGTTTGCTCTTGTCCTTGGCGTCTGCACTACTTCGCGTGAGATTCTTTATTGGAATATCAATGTGTAACTCACCTTGGAAATCATTATTTTCATTGCGGTCCATTGCTTTGCGCGTGTTCGTATCGAGGCTTTGAATGGATCAGGGGTGGATCGATTACTTACAAGCCTTCGGCGAAAATGGGACAAGACTTGGAAACATCTGACGAATCACTTTACAAGGAAATCTGGAAGCAAAAGCTGCTTCGCGAATCGGATTTGTCGGCCGATGGTGCTCTCCGTACAGCCGCTGCGATCAACGTGATGGAATCGGGCAAGCGGTTTCTTGATGTAGGATGTGGCGAAGGTACCCTGGCAACACGTGTGCGAGAGAGATTCACAGAACTCTATGGAGTCGATATATCGGAGGATGCAGTTGTTCTAGCACGACAGGCTGGGGTAATAGCTGAGAAGATCAATCTCAATATCCAACCTCTCCCCTTCCCTGACAATTACTTCGACGTCGTTGCCAGTCTCGATGTGATAGAGCACGTTTTCGATCCTATAAGCTTTATTCGGGAGATTCACCGTGTTCTTGTCCCGGGCGGCTATGCAATTATCTCGACACCTAATATTAGAAAGATCCAAAGAATCTTGACACTCATCGGTGGACGTTTCCCCCGGACATCATATGACCCTGTTGGATTTGATGGAGGGCACCTGCATTATTTCACGTCCAAAGATATGCGAGAGTTGCTGGAGCGAAACTCATTCAAGGTTGTGCTAACGGACGGTATTTGTGGTGACCGCAGAACGTGGAAATATCGGCTTGCGGTTTTTGTATTGGGCAAGAACTTTGAAAAGGAATTCCTCAGTAGCGCTATCCTTGTCAAAGCCCAGAAGTCGTGACATGCATTCTCATTGGTCCAGCTTTTTCCATCCCAGCAGGCTCGAAGCCAGTTCGATCTTTCAATCCCTCGAAGAAACTAAAAAATTCTTTTCTGGCTACACGCTTGATATTGGTTGTGGTGAGCGGCCTTACCATCATCTCGCGCAAGAAGCGTATAGCCACTACATCGGTGTGGATATGAATATTTCGCAGACACCTCCACCGGATGTTTGCGCGGATGCTCTTCAACTCCCCTTCAAGGACGATACATTCGATACCGTCCTCTGCTCTCAGGTGATCGAGCACGTGGAAGATCCCTTCCGGATGGTAGGGGAAGCGGCACGAGTTCTCAAGCCCGGCGGCCATTTGATCCTTACAGCACCTCAAGTTTGGCCCCTTCATGAAGAACCAAGAGATTTTTTTCGGTACACAAAGTATGGGCTAGCGTTGATAGCCCGAAAAAGCGATCTCACCACGCTGTACATACGGGAGCGGGGTGGTGCTCTGCTGGCGCTCGGTCAGCTTCTTGTTGCTGTTGTGTACGACAAAGTTAAGGGGAAAAAATCTTTTCGGATTCCTCTCAAACCACTGTTTGCCGCGGTGCTAGCCCTCTGCAGAGTTCTTGACAAATACATTTTTCTTCCAAAGCTCACACTCGGCTATGTTATGGTCGCACGAAAGAAGCACGGCTCTACTGAAAAATGAGGCCAGAAGATCATTATCGCTTGCTTCTCTATTTTGAAGCTGAGGATACCGGCGGAGTCAGCAACACCATCGAAACGCTTGTCCGATCGATTCCGCCAACTTCCCTCACGCTCCTTTACCGGGACTCAACACCGGTAACTGAATGGGCGAAGAGGTTATCCGCTGATGGGACCCAAGTGTATCCATACGCACTTCATAATAAATTCGATATTTATGGTTGGTTCGATTTCCCGCGTATGGCTCGACTCATCATTCCTTTTCGCTCGGCAGACATCATCCATTTTCATCTTCACACCCCGTTTGCGTGTTTACCCGCCATCTTTCTCGCGAGAATGATTGGACGTAAGCAATTGGTCACCACAGAACAATACGTCACGCAAGTCAAATACTTACGACGTCGAAAACTCCCCTTTCCGCTTCGGTTAGTGCGAGAATTACGGATACGCCTCTTGATCAGTTTGAAACGGCTTTCCTTGCGCTACCTTGATAGTATTGTGCTGGTGTCCGAGGCCAATCGCGATTTTTTCCTTTCCATGTTTGGACAGCGCTTCAGTGACAAGACAAGGACTATATCCAACGGCATCGATCTGGATAGATATAGCCCAGAGTTTTTCAAGGATGTCTCGCTGCAAGAATTCGGAATCGACCGAAAACCGTCGCACATTATAACTGTAGTTGCGGGATTAAACAATCAGAAAGGGCATGCGTATCTCCTGCAGGCGATCCCTTCTATTCTCGTGCGTTTCCCCTTCGCTCTCTTCCTGTTCGTTGGCGATGGACATTTGCGTGAACAGCTTGAGAGAATAGCTTGCGATCTGAAGGTGGACCATTCCGTGGTGTTCATGGGCAAACGCGAAGACGTTCGGCAAATACTTGCTATTACAGATGTTTTTGTCCTCCCCTCGCTTTTCGAAGGTATGCCCTTGAGTGTCCTCGAGGCGATGGCGATGGGTAAGCCGGTGGTAGCTACCAAGGTTGACGGAACAGCCGAAGCTGTCACAGACGGTATCTCGGGCTATTTGGTACCTCCACGAGATAGCACTGCACTGGCGAGCAGGATTATCGAGTTATTAGCGGACCCTCTGTTGCGAGCAGAATTTGGTCAACATGCCAGAGAACGAGTAAGAAGCCTCTTCAGCGCCGATCTAATGTCGAACAAATATTTGTCACTCTACATAAGCCTCTTACAACGCTGATTTCATAACCCCTTCAATTGTGTCGTTGCCAAGCGGCCGATGCCCGTCCGTTGGCGCCTGATGTGGCTGACGAGGTACACAACAGAGGATGGTTTCATAGCGTTCGCGCACTCCATTGTTTCTGTATGAACCTCTTGATATCGTTTGTTCGTGCGACAATCGCTCGGAGGTCGAGGGGAACGAACCTGTGCAACTGTCGAAGCGTGATAAACACAAGAACGAACGTCGAGAGGACGTACGCGAGTGTGGCTCCCATCGCACCGAGCCACGGGATCATCACAACGTTGATAACTAGGGAAACCACAAGGATCTGCACGCCGAGATAAAAGCCGAGCCGAGCTTGCCCCAAACCCAACAACGCGTTTGATCCGACGGCATTTGCCGGCACCACAAACGACAGCACTGCGAAAATCTGCAGCATTGGAATCGCTTCAAGATATCTCCCTTGGTACACGATCTGAACCAAGGGCGAGGCAAGAATAAGGAAGAGCAAGAAGACCGGAATCATGCCCACAGTGGAGAAGTTGAGCGCTTTCTCGACGAACGCTCTCAGCGACGTCCAGTCGTCCTTCGAAACCAGCTTCGAGGTTGCCGGCAGCACGAACATTTGCAGCACTTGGGAGACCATATCATACATACGAATATATATCTTCACGGAATTGTACACTGCCACCTGCACCGGCCCGCTGAAGGC
Organism: Ignavibacteria bacterium; assembly: GCA_040290295.1. GTDB lineage: Bacteria > Bacteroidota > Ignavibacteria > UBA10030 > UBA6906 > CAADGV01. The sequence continues at coordinate 88,775 of PSMW01000011.1, read as the reverse complement.
GGACAGGATGAACGAGTCTGCTTTGGTGTACACCATGTAGCTGACGAGTCCGCCGAGCGTAAACTTGCCGTAGTCCCAAACTTTTTTCACATCCTCTCGTGCAGGCAACGATCGCAGCACGAGCATCGCTCTGCACAGCCACAATCCGACCAATGAAGATGCTAATAAGGATAGGATGTTGATCACGATGAGATCGAGTGCACTATCGAACTTACCGAGTTTCGAATAGCCATAGATCAGCATCGGCGCTCCGAGAAAGTGGACGGCATCCACCCAAAACACTTCTTGAATACGAAAGCGGCTCTGCAGTAACACGAGCGTGGAGTTGCGCATGAACGATGCGGCAAACATTACCGGGAGATAGAGCATCAAATTGGAGAGCTGTGGTGAGTTCAACAGCTCGCTCGCCGGCCAGCGTACCGCCACGACGAGAAGCGACGCGGCAAGGATGAATGCGAGATGTAACAGCAGCGCGGAACTCAGCACAGCACTCTGATCGCTTCGTTCTTCCGCCGCGAACTTCAACAACGGCTGAAGCGCGAACGCCATGGCAAGGCCCGTTGCGATCAAAAAGATTTCCTGAATGAGCACGAAGTTTCCGAACTCTTCTTCCGGCAGCACGCGAATCACAAGAACCACGTACGCGACGCCGTACACTACCGGCAGCGCCTTGTCCGCCAAGCCCCAAAGGCCTTTCCCCAAGTGTTTGCCCAGTTCCACTATCGGTCCCGTGCGCGCAAGAGATATTTCACCGCCGTCCGTGCGTTGACCAGCACGTTCAGCCATGGGAAAATGAACTTCTGCGGCAAGGAGGCGTAGCGGAAGAAGAAGCGGAGGTTGCTCACAAATTTGTTCGCCATTTTGTAGAGCGACAGATGACCTCCACTTGCCACCGAGAGTTTGTGCCATACCTTCGCTTTCGGCTCGAACACGATGCGGTAGCCTGCACGACGGATGCGCATACTCCAATCGGCGTCTTCGGTGTACATGTAGTACGATTCATCCAGCATCCCTACACGTTCGATCACCTTGTTCGTGGTCAGAACGCAACAGCCGGTTGCGTAGTCGATGGCGCGACTCGCCTCGTACTGCCCGTGGTCCCACTCGCGAATGCCGATGTGCCTCATCGTTCCTGTCCACATCGAGATTTCGCCGCCGGCAAACCAAATGCGATTCGGCTCGCCATGGTAATAGATCTTCGGAGCGACGGCGCCGATTGTCGGATCGGACTGAAGGCGTTCAACCAGATGTGTCAGGAACTGAGGGTCAACTGTTGTGTCGTTGTTCAGTAAGCAAACCATGTCGGCATTGTGTTCGAGCGCGTAGCGGATTCCAGCGTTGTTGCCTCCCGCAAAGCGAAGGTTCGTCGGCTGTCGAAGCACGGTCACGTCGGGATGGTGCTCACGGATGGCTTGCACCGAACCATCCACCGAGGCATTGTCGATAACAAGCACGGCGAAATTCGGGTACGATACCCTCGCGAGCGAATCGAGGCAATCGAGAGTAACCACCTTTCCGTTCCAGTTCACCAGCACGACAAACACCAGCGGTGGACTCGATTGCATGCCTGACCGGTGACGATCGCGTGGTGCCGCAGTTCGTTCTTGCATCGGATTCGTAACGACTTGAGCGAATGATTGCAATCCTCTCACACTTTCAACATACGAGTTTCGACGGTTTACATCCACCTCTACCCCTTCGCGAGTACGTACACCACCCCTGTGCACATCACCTCACCGAGAATCGGGATCTCCGCAATCTTGCCCGCCGGCAGCGGCTTCAAGCCGAAGCGTATGTGGTTGGGACTGATGAAGTACGCTTGCTTTCCTCCGATCCTCAAGCCGCACTGCCGTACGATCGTCTCGAATCTTTTCATGCCCATCTTCAATCTACCGAGCTTGAGAATTTCTTGGACGATGTGCGGGTGCTCGTTCTTGAGGCGAGGGAGAATGGTCGGAAGTGCGAACGGCACGAGATGGATGTACGGAATCTTTGCCCATTGCGTGTTCAGCAACTGTTGATGCGCACCGTAGGCAGAGAAGTAGGGCGGGAACGTGATCATGACATATCCGCTCGGCTTGGCGTAGGCGGCGAGCTTGTTCATCACCGCTTCCTTGAAATCGAGATGCTCGAACACGTCGTGCAGCACAACAAGATCGTAGTGCTCACCACTAAACGGTGGATGCTCGTCGTAGAGGTTGCCCGTCATGAGCGTGATCGGACGATCGCCTTTTAGTTGCAGCGCTGCTTCCACCCTGCCGGGCTCGATGTCGAACCCGTCGCAACGGACCGCGCCGGCATCATACATGGCACAGAGTCCCCCCCCCTCGCCGCATCCGACATCGATGACGGCGGCATCGCGCAACGACACGCCCCACTGTTCGAGCAACGGGATCATGTACTTCGCTGCGACATCGTATTCATATCGCCAATATGCTCTTGTTTGTTCGTTCATGTTCGTCAAGCTCTCGCTACAACAACACCGAGGTCGGAGTGGATTGTACGGACGCTTCGATTCGTGCTCTCATTTCAGACGTTGTATCGTGCAGAATCTCCTATCTCTTTTGGGCGATCATCTCGATGCGATCTCCAAAAACGCCGAACAGTCGCGTCAGCACCGCATTGGGATACTGAAAAAGTTTCTTGCCGAGGTTCTGCACGCCTGTACCGCGGAGCGCGATCTCGCGCGGCGGTAAGATTCCTTCGCTCGCGCGCACAATGGTGAAGTTGCAACGCGTCAGCAACGACGCCATGCTCGACCGCCGATACTCGAACAGATGATACGGAGGAAGATTGACCGTCGCCCGCTTCCCGAACGCCGCATACACGACAAAGCCGAGACGCGAAAAGAGCGTGTTTGTTTGCATCGGGCATTCGATCACGAAGATGCCGCCGGGTGCGAGAATGCGATAGACCTCACGGCACGTCGCCACAGGGTCGGGCAAATGTTCGAGCACATCACCCATGAAGACGACATCGAAGGTGTTTGAAGGGAAGTGCACATCGCGCAGGTCGCCTGTGCGGACGTCGAGATGAAACTGTGTGCGCGCAAGGTTTGTGCCGACTTCGGAGAACTCAACGCCCGTCACGCGATAACCCGCCTGGCGTGCTGCATGGAGAAACGCTCCGCCTGCGCACCCGATCTCGAGAAACGAGCCTTCGGGTTTGAGGTGCTTGATCTTTACTAGCAACGTCCGGTCGGCTAAGGAGTTGCGCGTTGCCTCGTCAAAATAACTGCCTGCATGGCCGCAGCGAAAATCGCCCTCGAAATATTTCTTCGAGTACATGGCGACCAACTCTTCGGTCGTCGGTTGCGGATGGAGAAAGATGATGCCGCACTCGGCACAGGCAAAGCCACCTAACCACCTGCCGTTGAACAGATAGCCGAAGGGTTTTTCACGGATCCGCGGTGATGCACACACAGGGCATTGCTTCGGAGGTGAGGGCGACGATGATGGAGACGATCCGGTTTTCATGTCTGCATGAACTCCTCGATGGCGCGCACCATCGCTTCCCAAGAATACTTGCGCTTCTCGACTGCTACGTTCGCTGCAAACTCATTCTCACGTTGTTCGGCGAAATAGCGCACCACAGCACGCGCCAATGCATCAGGATCGTTCGGCGGCACAACGAAACCGGTCACGCCGTCGCGTACCACTTCGGCAAGTCCGCCGACTGCCGTGGCGATCACCGGCTTATCGAAATTGTATGCGATCTGCGCGATGCCGCTTTGCGTTGCGGAACGATACGGCAACATCACCACATCCGCCGCGGAGAAATAGAGTCCCACGGTATCGTTCGGCACGTAGTCCGACACAACGCTGACACGATGTTGCAAGCCCAGCGCGTCGATCTGCTTCAGGTACTTCTCCTTGTCGTCGTAGAACTCACCGACAACGAGAAGTTTGACATCCATGTCCGGGGGAAGTCGCTTCATAGCTTCGAGCATCACACTCAATCCTTTGTACGGGCGAACGTAGCCAAAGAACAGCAGCACCCGTCCATCCGTGATGCCCAGTCGGCGGCGTGCTTGGCTCTTTCCCACTGCGGTTCCAAAAATGTTATAAACCGGATGCGGGACGTTCTTGTACCGTGCGGATGGGAGCAGCTTCTTCAAATCTCGTTCGACTGCTTCGGACTGCACGATGAAGAAGTCGCCCGCACCGAACGCGTACCTGGTAAATGCTGCGTCGCCGGGGCGATGTTCGTGCGGCACGACGTTGTCGCAAATATACAGCACCTTCATATTCGTTCCGCGTTTTGCCATGCGAGCAATCGTGCCGAAGCAGGGACCGAAAAACGGCAGCCAATATTTCATGACGAGGAGATCGGGTCTGCGCAGGCGGATCTTGTTGCCGACGCCAAGCCAATTGATCGGGTTGATCGAATCGACCAAGGGTTCGCTTGGAACATGCCAGCCAACGGGCGCACCGGCTTGCGGTTGTTCGCTTTCTGCCTCTGCTTGCGTTTTGCCGGGAAACAACAACGACGGATATTGACGCTTGAAGGTGATGATGGCGACGTTGTGCCGCTTCGAAAGCTCGTGATACAGGAGTGCATTGTAGTGAGCGATACCGCCGCGCAGCGGATATGCCGTGCCGAGAATGATGATGTTCATGACGTTGTACGTCGAAGCGATAGGATCATACCGACGCCGCAAATCGTCAACGTCGCGATCGTCACCCACATGCCGTTACGGAACGTTGTAGGCTCGAAGCGCACGTCGATGGTGTGCGTGCCGGCTGGAACGAGCATCCCGCGGAGATTGTAGTTGGTGCGATAGAGAGGCGTCTCGCCATTGTCGATATACGCCTTCCAACCGGGATAGAAAATCTCACTCAGCACGAGAAAGCCGTCGTGGCTCGTTTCTGCTTCGAGCACAATGTGGTTGTTGCTATACGATCTGACGTGCACGTGCGCTTGCGGTGTGCCGCGTGGCTGCGGCAACACAAGCGGTTGTTCGATGACCGCGGTTGTGCGATGATCGAAAGCGGAACTCTTGATATATTCCAACAGTTCTTGTTCAGAGCGTACGCTATGGACGGCATACACAAAGAAGGCTCGCGGCAGGCGCGTCGTGTGTTCGACGAGGGTTTGCTGACCCGTGCGCTCGTCAAACACCGTCTTGTACTTGACGTTCAAGAGATCGAATGACTGATCACTGGAGGCGAGCGGTGCGTATGCTCGCTGCAGAGCAAGAGGAGTGTAGCCTTCCATCAGAAAGATTCGATCGATCATGCCCTGATTCCGATCCCAGCCGGGTAGCATGCCGTACGCGTTGCGAGTGTTGACGCGGAAGAGTTCCTTCTCTCCTTCCCTTTTGAAGAACGCCACCAAATCGCTCCGCCGCTTGAAGTAGTCGGATGGATTGATCGTGCCGTTGTTTTGTTCTCCCCCGAAGAGAAACATGTCGAGGAAGAACGCAGCAACGAGAATCCAAGGTGCGCTGCGCGAGGGCGCAGAGCGGAGCGTGAACCAAACCACCCCCGCTGAGACCACGAGCATGAACAGCGAGGGCAGAGCGAGTTTCGACATTATCGGAGCCACCTGGCGATGCGTCGCCCCGGCGGCGGAACCGGCAAATGTGCCCGATGCAATCATGGCGTAGAGCAGCACGCCGAGCGCGGCTCCCCCAAGCAGTATTCTGCGCAACACCGACCGCTCACGTCCGGCAAGAGGCTTAGAGAGCAAGCGGTCGAGCGTGAACGCCGAGAGCAGTGCCGCGGAGAACGCCAGCAAGATGCCCATGCGAGCGGGTATGCGAAATTTGGAAAAGCCCGGGACGTACTTGTAGAAGAACGGCAACACCACGAAGTTGTCGCCAAGCGCGAACAACACCGAGAAGAGTGCAACACCCAAAAAGAAGGCGATGGTCTTTTCCGTTCTCCACACGAAGGAGAGTACGGCAAGCAGGAGGGGAAGGATGCCCATGTAGATGCACGTTTCCCAATAGTAGAAGTACTGACCGGGACCGAAGTATTCGTACCCCGTCGCACCCGCGGAACCGAACATCTTCGGATAGAACAGCGTGACGAGTTGCGACCATGCGAGCGAGCCTTCGGTTGCCTTGGCATAGGTCATCTGTGCCCGCTGCGAAAGCTCCGAAAGCTCGAGCGTCGGCAAGAGTTGAATCATCGCGAGCGTCACGGAGAGGACAACAACAAGCATAGCCTTCGCCGTCATGATGAGCGCAGGACGAGAGAGCAGCGCGCGGCCGCGGAACGTCGTGAACAATTCCAGCACATAGTACGCGCCGAGAAACGTGTAGAGATAGAGAGAGAGCTGCGGAGAGCCTGCCAGAAGAGAATGACCCAAGACGAGTGCGCAGAGAAACACGTACAGCCATCGCTGTTCCCTTAACGCGCAACGGAACAACAGCAGCACCCACGGATACCATGCAACGAGCGTCAGGTTCTGTTGATGAATGGCATGGACGATCATATAGCCGCTCAGCATGTATGCCGCGCCTGCAAACAAAGCCGGAAGGTTTGCGAGCGTGAAGTGCTTCGCGAGGAAGAACATCCCGACACCCGCGAGCAAGAAATGGAGAATGATCATCACCTCCAACCAATAGTAGTGGAGCGCGCCGCCGCTGACGAAAAGCGTCAGCAGAAGACTCGGAAGATAGAAGACCGTTGTTTGGATGTCGGCGAGGAAGGGCATGCCGTTGAACGTGTACGGATTCCATAACGGCAACTCCCCTTGCGCGAGCGACGTCGCCGCGAACGATCGAAAAGGATAATTTTGATAGATGAAATCCTCCCAGAAGTACGCCTGCCCGAGCAGGATCTTGTGAAAAAAGATGACGACGAGCGCTCCGAGGATCGCTATGGCTT
>PSMW01000011.1:78323-81926 GCA_040290295.1 Ignavibacteria bacterium | reverse complement strand
CGCCCGCGGAATGCCGACGCTCGATTGTCCGGTACCGTCTCTTTTTCGCCGTGCCGCCTTCATGAGGGGAGAGAGGGGGGGTTAAGACTCTACGCGCAGAAGTGTTTGAATCGTTCCGAACACCCGATCCACGGTGATGTATTGCATGCAGTTGTTCGGACATTCGGGCGAGAAGAAGCATGAACATTCGAACTCCGGTTCCAGAATCTCGCCGAGACCATAGAGTTCGAATTCATGTTTGTTGAAGATGTTGTTGAACAGCACGATTTTCTTCTCCAACGCGATCGTAACGTGCATCGCCATCGTCACAGCCGTAACGACAAGAGCGCATCGGTCAACCAACGAGATGAATTGTCGAAGAGGAAAGTGTCCGAGGTAAAGTGCACCACTCTGCCGGGCGATGCGTTGGTTCTTTCGATGTTCCGACTCGCCGCCGAGCAGCAGCGGCACGTAGCCGGCGCGCTTCAGCTTGCGCGCGAGGGCGATCCAGTGCTGTTCGGGCCACAAACGCGAAACCCATCGCCCGCCGCACCCCGTGTTCAGTCCGATGACGGCTTTCTTCTTCGGCAGCTTCCACCGGTACGCATCCGGAGGGGGAACATCGAGCAGATACTTTTCGCCTGCAAAGCGGAAGCCGCAGATTTCGAACACCTCTTCCGGATAACTCTTCGTGTTCGCCTTGTTCATGTCGTCGAACACTCCCGTCATGAATTTGTGAACGGCATCCGCATCGATGGGTGCCGGCTTGCCGTTGATGAGCGTGAACCCTTTCTTGACGCGCCCCGAAAGCGAACTCATCAAGCCGCATGCTTCAGGCTCCTTGTCGAGATTGTAGATGATGTCGAAGTGCGTTGCTTGCAATGCGGGAAAGTGTTCGGCATCCAGCGGCAACGCGATATCCACGAAAGGCTTGACGATTTCGGGCGAGAGTGTTACCCACCAAAGACGCGCCTGCGGGTACACCACGCGCAGTCGTCGCAGAAGTGGTGTCGTGCGAATGACGTCGCCCAACGCGCCGAGCTTGATGATGAGGATATCGGAAGCTTGTGGCTCATAGTATGCACACGGCGCCCCTTGTTCGTCCACGCAATGGACACCATGTGCTTTGTGTGGCTTGCAAGGAACCTGCCCCCGAAACCATCGGCAGTCAGTTTTGAGTGTTTCGTACGAAATCGTCATGCCGTAGCGGATCGTAACGTTCGAGCGAGCGCAGCAGCAGCCGGAGCGGACAAGGGCTGCGCCTCGATCGTTCACGTTTCATGGAGATTACTTGATATAGTCGCGGATTGTGTATTCGTCGGTTGAGCGTTTCGATTTGCTGATCATCTCGCCGAGAAGGCCGATCGAAACGAATTGAATCCCGACAATGATCAGAACAATACCACCGAGGAAGAGCGGTCGGTTGCTGAGCGCCGTTCTGCCCAACGCCCACTCCACTGCGAGCCATCCATCGATGAGCACGCCCACAAAAACAAAGAACATCCCCCAGAAGCCGAACAGGTGCAGTGGCCGTCGGAAATAGCGCGTCGTAAACAAGACCGTCAACAAATCGAGAAATCCTTTCCAAAACCGCCCGATGCCGAACTTGGTTTTGCCGTACTTCCGCGGACGATGTTGAACAACGATTTCTCCGATTCGAAAGCCGGCATTGTGCGCCAGCACGGGCAGATAGCGATGAAGTTCGCCGTACGGCTGAATCGTCTTGACCACTTCGTTGCGATACGCCTTCAATCCACAATTAAAGTCATGAATCTTTATTCCCGTCAACAACGATGTCACGAAGTTGAAAAAGCGGGAGGGGATGGTCTTAGTGATGGGGTCTCTGCGCACCTTCTTCCATCCCGAGACCAGATCGTATCCTTCTTCGAGTTTCTTGATCAACGAAGGAATCTCTGCCGGGTCGTCCTGCAGGTCGGCGTCCATCGTGATGACGTACGCTCCTTGTGCCTTCTCGAAGCCGACGGCGAGCGCTGCAGATTTTCCGTAGTTGCGACGAAAGCGGATGATCTTCACGCGTCCATCGAACCGCTTCACGTCGCGCAGCACGTTGAACGATCGATCGGTACTGCCGTCGTCCACGAACAACAGTTCGTAGCGAACGCGCATCCGCTCTAAGGTGGAGCGAAGTTGCTGATGCAGTTCTTTGAGCGACTCCTCTTCGTTGTAGAGGGGAATGACGACGCTGATGTCTATCCCTTTATGCCCTTGATGATAGTGCTGAACCTGTGGCTTGTGTTCTTGCCGCTGGCGCTGTTGTGCTTGTGGTTCGGGCATAGACTGCGTTTCCCCCGATGCTTGTCCGCCGGCTTCTGCAGTGGTCGTTTCGGCTTCCCGTCGGCGATTGCGATAGTAATGGTGTCCGCGATGCTGATGGCGCCGATGCTCAGGCTGCTGCGGACCGGACGGTTCAGGTGTTTGGTCGGCCATGAAGTGTTACTTTCTGGAAAACACCGCACACGAAACAATGCGCCGAATGCGATGGGGGGTCTGACAAAACTCGATAGCTCTGCTCGAATTGCGAGTCAAAGTAACCAAAAGGAGAGGGAAAATCAACGAACCGCGCGGCACCCCTCGACACTCGTTGTTGACTCTTCCCGAGCGGAATCATACTTTGAAGGTGTCGGGTTCTTGTCCTGCGGCGAGAGCCTGCACAAGACACAACATGAAGGGTGACCATTCCCGTCGTTTGACAGCACCATGTCTTCGAAATACCTTCTCGTTCTCATCATCGGCTTCATGCTCTGTGCAGAGTGTGATGCGCAACCTGTACGCGTATCGAGCGCGTTCAAAATTGCTCGGCTGAAGTATGCCGGCGGTGGCGATTGGTACAACGACCAGTCGGCGGAAGTCAATCTTCTCAAGTTCATCAAAGAGCACACGAACATTGCCGTTGAGCCAGGGTATCAATTCGTCGATGTCAACAGCGACGAGTTGTTCACGTATCCTTTCGTTTTCATGACCGGACACGGCAACATTACCTTCACCGAGCAGGAGGCGCGCCGCCTTCGTACCTATCTGGAGAACGGCGGGTTCCTCTACGCAGACGACGATTACGGTATGGACAAAGCGTTTCGCAGAGAGATGAAGAAGGTTTTCCCCTCGCAGGAGTTCGTCGAACTTCCTTTCCAACACGGCATCTATCATTGTCACTTCACATTCCCAGCCGGTCCACCGAAAACGCACGAGCACGACAAGAAGCCGCCGCAGGGCTTTGGCCTTTTTCACAACGGTCGGCTCGTTGTGTACTACACATACGAGAGCAATCCCAGCGACGGGTGGGCAGACCCGGACACTCACAACGATCCACCGGAAAAACGCGAGGAAGCGCTCCGGTTCGGTACCAACATCGTTGTGTGGGCGCTAACGAACTGAATGTGACGATCCACCATCCATCTGCATCGATTCGTGAGGAACACCTTATGCCCGAAACTCAACCCAGAAAAAACTTGCTGTACCGCATCCTCGATGTTGTCGAAACGGTGGGGAACGCGTTAGCGCACCCTGCAATGTTGTTTGCGCTGTTGGGAGCCACGGTCGTTGTCGGATCGGCGATCGTCGCGTCGCTCGAGTTCACTGCCGTCCATCCAAGCACAGGAAAAGTCA
>PSMW01000011.1:63524-78255 GCA_040290295.1 Ignavibacteria bacterium | reverse complement strand
CGGCTTCGTCCCGTTGGGAACGGTACTCGTTGCCATGCTTGGTGTGGGCGTGGCTGAAGGCTCGGGGCTGTTGACAGCAGCGCTTCGCGCATTGGTTCTGGCTGCGCCACGACGACTCATCACGCTCGTGGTGGTATTCGCCGGTGTGCTCTCGAACGCTGCATCCGAAGCGGGCTACGTTATCCTCATTCCGCTCGGCGCGATCATCTTTCATGCCTTTGGACGTCATCCTCTTGCCGGACTCGCTGCCGCGTTCGCCGGCGTCTCCGGCGGATATAGCGCGAACCTCATGCTCGGTACCGTCGATCCTTTGCTTGCGGGCATCACGCAAGAGATGGCGCGCATCATCGATCCTGCGTACACGGTGAATCCGGCCGCGAATTACTGTTTCATGGCAGCGTCAACATTCGTCATAACGATCCTCGGCACGTTGGTTACCGAGCGCATCGTCGAACCGCGACTCGGTCCCTACAACGGCGAAGCAGAGACGATCTCGATGGAACACATCTCGGTACAAGAGCGACGCGGATTGAAAATTGCCGGTCTGGTTGCACTCTGTTTCGCTGCCCTCCTTGCCGTTGCAACACTTCCCGAAGGCGCGCTGCTGCGGAATCCGGAGACGGGCGACTTGCTCCATTCACCGTTTCTCAACGGGATTGTCGGTATTATCTTTCTGGCGTTCCTTCTTCCCGGCATCGCCTATGGAATTGCGACACGTTCGATGCGGAACGATACCCACGTCATCAACGCCATGGGAAAATCCATGAGCACACTCGGCGTGTACATCGTGTTGGTGTTCTTCGCCGCACAGTTCGTCGCATACTTCTGGTGGACGAACCTCGGCATTATTACCGCCATCAAAGGCGCCGAACTTCTCAAGGCCATTGGGTTGACGGGCATTCCCTTGGTGCTCAGCTTCATTCTCGTTGCATCCATCATGAACCTGTTCATGGGTAGCTCCTCTGCCAAGTGGGCGGTGATGGCGCCCATCTTCGTCCCGATGTTCATGCTTTTAGGTTTCACACCGGAATTGACGCAGGCTGCATATCGCATCGGCGATTCGACGACGAACGTCATCACACCCATGATGTCGTACTTCGCGCTCATCATCGCCTTCGCACAAAAGTACGTTAAGGATGCCGGCATCGGCACCATCATCGCCGTTATGCTACCGTACAGCATAACGTTCCTGCTCGGCTGGTCGCTTTTCCTTGTCGTGTGGATTCTCCTCGATCTGCCGGTGGGACCCGGCGCAACATTGTACTTGGAAGGTCGTTGAATGATGGCGGTTGGATGGAGGCAGAGTTGTGTGTGTCGGCGCGATTGGCTATTATTTCTCAAGAAAGGGATTGATGCATGGACGTGATGAGTGAGGGCACACCACGAATCTATCGGGAGCTGATCGAACGGCTCGCTGCGGTGCGAAAGAAGGAACACCTCGCGTCTCTCTCCTTCGGGACGCTCCATTCTCTTTCGGTGCTGTTGGGCATCGCCGTGTTGGCGGTGATGGTCGAGCAATACTTTTACCTCTCCCCCACTGTTCGTACCGCTCTCGTCGCGTTGTATACAGCGAGCGCTGTCGCTCTCTGCGCGTGGTTCATCGGTCGACCGCTGTTGAAACTGTTGCGTGTGCTGCCCGAGGAAAGCAACACGATCACCGCGGCAAAAGTTGGGAAGCACTTTCCGACGATCAACGATCATCTCGTCAACATTCTGCAGTTGTATCCCGAGCGAGAGCGTTCACGCTTCTACTCGCCTGCATTGATCGATGCGTCGTTCGCGGACGTCGCGCACGAAATCGCCCCGTTCGATTTTGCTCGTGCGATCAGCATGGAGCCTGTGCGCAAAGCAGCAAAGATGCTCGGTGCTGTGCTGTCCCTCGCCGTTGCCTTGACGGTTTTCTCTCCACAAGCGTTCTTCAACGCGGCGAACCGCTTGGTGCGCTACAGCGAGTCCTTCCGTCCTCCTTTACCGTTTCGCATTGTTGTGGACCCCGGCAGCAAGGAGGTCGTCAAGGGAGCTTCCGTACGCGTCACGGTGCGGCTGGAACCCGACACGCCGAGCAGTACGTGGTCGGCGGAAAAGCTTCCCGCTCACATCGTGCTGGCAAGCAAGCCTGCCGGTCAAGTACGCTTCGATGAGCGCACCCTGGTTGCGGACGCGGCGGGCGTGTTCTCTTACGAATTTCCTTCACTGAAATCTTCAACGTCCTACATGGTGAAGGCGGAAGACCTTGTCAGCGACGAGTACACGCTCACTGTGATCGACCGCCCGATGGTGAAAATGCTGCGCGTGCGCTTGATGTTCCCCTCGTATACGCGACTTGCCGAGCGCGAACTCGACGACAATGTGGGGGACGTTTCGGCATTGAAGGGAACACGCATTGCGTTCACCATCGAAGCGAACAAACCGCTTGCCGAGGCTCGGCTGCTCTTCAGCGATTCGACAACGGCGCCGCTCGCCGTCAACGGAAGCCGCGCCTCAGGCACCATCACGCTGAACAAGGAACGACAGTACATCATTCACCTCCGCGATCACCAGAACGTGGCGAGCGTCGATCCGATCACCTACACGCTCAAGCTTCTCCCCGATGCGTACCCGACAGCGCAGGTTCTCGTCCCCGGTACCAACGTGGATATTGCCGAGAACGCGAAACTCAAGATGCTCTACCACATCGCCGACGATTACGGATTCAGTTCGCTGCGCCTTGCGTATCGGCTCGTGCACTCTCGCTACGAACAACCGTGGCCCGATTACCGGTTCGTGACCATCCCGCTTCCCAACGGCATCACCACAGAAGCAGACATTGCTCACCTCTGGAATCTGAAAGACCTTGCGCTCGTACCCGAAGACGTCGTCAGCTACTACCTCGAGGTGTTCGACAACGACCACATCAGCGGACCAAAGCCGGGGCGCAGTGACGTGTACACTCTCCGCCTTCCCTCTCTCGAAGAAGTGTTCGCGGACCTCGACAAAGCCCACGACGTGAGTGTCGAAGGCATAAAAGAAGCGCTCAAACAAGCCGAACAGGCAAAGAAGGACGTGGAGGAACTGCAGCAAGAATTGAAGAAGAACCAACACAAGGTGGACTGGCAGCAGCAAAAGAAGACGGAAGAGATCCTGAACAAATATCACGAGATCCAGAAAAAGCTCGACGAGGTGAACAAGACCATCGATGAGATGGTCAAGAAAATGGAAAAGAACGAGACCCTTTCGAAAGAAACGTTGGAGAAGTATCAAGAACTGCAACGCTTGATGGAGGAATTGAACTCGCCCGAGTTTGCTGAAGCGATGAAGAAGATGCAGCAGGCGATGATGCAATTCAACCCCGAGTTGATGCGGCAAGCCATGCAGCAATTCCAATTCAACGAAGAGAACTTCCGTAAGAGCATCGAGCGCACGATGAATCTGTTGAAGCGGATACAGATCGAGCAGAAAGTGGATGAGATGGTGAAACGGACGGAGGAGATGCTGAAGAAACAGGAAGACCTGCAGAAACAGACCGAGCGCACGAATCCATCGGATAAGCAATCGCTGGAGAACCTCGCACAGCAACAGCAAGAGCTGAAAGAACAACTCGATCGCCTGCGAAAAGAGCTTGCAGAGCTGGAACAGAAGATGAAAGAATTTCCGACCGAGATGCCGCTGCAAGAGGTGAGCGACGCGCAGACCGAACTCGATCGAGCGGCGCTCGAGAAGCTGATGGATGAGATTGCACAACAGATGCAACACCAAGACGTGCAACAGGCGATGCAGCGCCAACAGAGCACGATGCAAAAGATGGGTTCGTTCATGCAACGCATGCAAGCGATGAAGCAGGCATTGCAACAGAATCAGCAACGGCAGATTGTGAACGAGATGCGTCGCGCGCTGCAGGATTTGCTCAATCTTTCGCAACGTCAGGAGGCGCTCAAGAATCAATCACGCCAGCTCGAGCCGAACTCCCAACAGTTCCGCGACAATACGCAAGCCCAAATGGAAATCTTGCGCGACCTGGCAAACGTCACTCAAGGTCTGTCGAAGCTCTCGCAGAAAACATTCGCCATCACACCCGAGATGGGCAAAGCCATCGGCGACGCGATGCGACAGATGAGTCAAGCAATGCAATCACTCGACCAGCGTAATAGCCAACAAGCCGCAACGCAACAGCAAGGAGCCATGGGTTCGCTCAACGAAGCGTCGCAAATGTTGCAGAGCGCAATGCAAGGCATGATGCAAGGGGGCGGGCAAGGAATGGGTATGGCGGGATTCATGCAGCGCTTGCAGCAACTGACAGGACAGCAGCAGGGCATCAATCAGGGGACGCAGAGTCTTCAGGGCATGTCGCAACAACAGCTTGCCGAACTCGGCCGCCTCGCTGCCGAACAAGGAATGGTCCGCAAATCGCTGGAGCAACTCGCCAAGGAAGCGGCACAGAGTGGCGAGTTGAGCAAGATGTTGGGTGATCTCAACAAGATTGCCCAAGAAATGCGCGAAGTGCAAACCGACCTTGCTCAGGGCAATGTCAATCCTGAGACGTTGAAAAAGCAGGAGCGCATTCTTTCGCGCCTGCTGGATTCTCAACGCTCTGCTCGCGAGCGTGACTTCGAGAAGAAACGTCGCGCAGAAACAGGTACGAATGTTACGAGAAGAAGTCCCGTCGAGCTCGATATGAATACTCTCGAGGGCCGCCGCACCAAGCTTCAGCAAGATCTCCAAAAATCCATCGAAGAAGGTTACGCTAAGGACTATCAAGAGCTTATCAAACGATACTACGAGGCGTTGGAGAAAACCCAGCCTGAACAATGATCTGTACCCACGGCACGTCTCATCAGAGCACGAGGAAGGCATCGAGCCGTTGGCCACCGTTCGTCCTATGAATCTCGCATCCGCGACGACATCCTTTGACTCCCACCGGGTGCTCAAAGGGTGACAACCGAATCACCGACAGGATGCAATTCCACTCCGGTGAAAGCCGGCCGGTTTCGATGCACGATCGCTCAATGCAATGAACGATTGAGTCTCCATCGCATTTCGGATCGGAGATCGTTTTCTTGATTCGCTTCTCCCTTTTGCGTACCTTTCTCTCCCGTTTCGATGGGTCGAAACGGTTTTTTTCTCTCAGTCTTCACAATCCGTTGATCGCTGAGAAAACCGGCGGTTTAGGCAGGTTTTAAGGGTTTTGCACGTCCATCATGTTCAAAGAGATTAGTCAAAAATTCGAGGCGGTTCTCAAGCGTCTTCGGGGGCACGGGAAGATCACGGAGGCGAACATTGCCGAGGCACTCCGTGATGTACGCCGTGTGCTGCTCGACGCCGACGTCAACTACAAGGTTGCCAAGCAGTTCATCGACGACGTGCAGAAGCGAGCAATCGGCCAGGAGGTGTTGAGCAGCATTACGCCCGGACAACTCATCATCAAAATCCTTCATGATGAGTTGGTACAATTGCTCGGCGATCGGCACACCGGCATCCGCATTTCGCCGATGCCGCCAACGGTTATTCTGGTGGCGGGACTCCAAGGTTCCGGTAAAACGACATTCTGCGGGAAGCTTGCCTTGCATCTCAAGTCGCAAGGGAGAAGTCCCCTCCTTGTTGCGGCCGACGTACATCGCCCGGCAGCGATCGACCAACTGCAGATGCTGGCTGAGCAGCTCGCGGTGCCGGTGTATCTGGATCGCAAGGCGGGCGCGGTGCAGATTGCGCGGCAGTCGGTGGAGTATGCACGAACGAACGCGCGCGACACGCTTATCGTGGATACGGCGGGCAGGATGCATGTGGACGAAGAGATGATGCGTGAAGTGGAAGAGATCAAGGCAGCCGTCAAGCCGCACGAGATTCTCTTTGTGGTGGATGCGATGACGGGCCAGGACGCGGTGAACACCGCCAAGGCATTCAACGAGCGCCTCAACTTCGACGGTGCCGTGTTGACGAAGATGGATGGGGATGCGCGCGGCGGAGCGGCGCTTTCGCTTCGAGCCACTGTCGGCAAGCCGATCAAGTTTATCAGCATCGGCGAGAAACTCGACGCGCTCGAGAAGTTTCATCCCGATCGCCTTGCTTCACGCATCTTGGGCATGGGCGATATTGTCACGCTCGTGGAGAAAGCACAACAGAGTATCGATCAAGCGAAAGCAGCGGCGCTCGAGCAGAAGCTCCGGAAAGCACAATTTACGTTCGATGACTTCCTCGAGCAACTTCAAGAAATCAAAAAGCTGGGTCCCCTCAGCCAGGTGATGAGCATGGTACCGGGGATGAACAAGCTGACCCAGGATGCGCAAATGGACGAAAAGGAGTTCGTGCGGATCGAAGCCATCATTCGTTCCATGACAAAGGCAGAGCGAGCAAATCCCCAGCTTCTCAACGGCAGCAGGAGGAGACGGATTGCGCTGGGCAGCGGCGCCACCGTCCAAGAGGTGAACAAGCTCGTCAAGCAATTTGAGCAGATGCAAAAGATGATGAAGAGCTTCAGCAAAGGTGGAGCGAAATTCAAGATAGCGCAGCGGATGAAGACCGCCTTCTGAGCGCGTGACATTTGTTTACCAACACTCACGTTATTTTACAAGGAGAACTCCATTGGCAGTACGATTGCGATTGCGACGAGTTGGTAAGAAGAAGATACCGCAATACCATATCGTCGCAGCAGATTCGCGAGCAGCGCGCAACGGCAAATTCTTAGAGGTGGTAGGCCGCTACGAGCCGCTTCGCGAACCGATGCTCATTGAAACCAAAGAAGATCGGTTGATGTATTGGCTGAACATCGGCGCGCAGCCGAGCGACACCTTGCGCAGCTTGCTCCAACGCAGCGGCATGTGGTTGAAGTGGACGCTGCTCAAGAAAGGCGCAGACGAAGCGACCATCGCCAAAGAGATGGAGAAGTGGCAGATGGCGCAAGCAGAAAAGCGTCAGCGTGATCAAGCGCGCAAAGCGCGTCGAGCAGCTGCAAAGCGGAAGGCTCGCAAGAGCGCAGGCGGCGAAGCATCTCCGGCAGAACCAGCACCGGCCACCGCTTAGCCATCGGCAGAGCAAGCACCTCTGCCGAGAGCAGGATGGGCTTGCCGCAGCGTGTTTCCTGTACTGGCGAGCGCTGCCGTGGGTGTGTTGGATCTTAATAAGCAGCATCACCGGATAAGATCTCACAACAATCACAAGAGGCGCGCTATGCGGGAATTCCTAACCTTCATCGCAAAGCATCTCGTCGACCATCCCGAGCAGGTGATCATCGACCAAGAAGAAACAAACGGCAAGGTCATCTTCAAGCTGCAAGTAGGCCAGGCGGATGTCGGGAAGGTGATAGGACGAAAGGGGAGAACTGCACAAGCCATTCGCGTTCTGCTCACTGCAGTTGCAGCCAAAGAAGGAAAACGAGCCATTCTTGAAATTGCCGATTGACGCACGCATGGCGTGGGAAGCCGCATGCTGATCGCGGTGGGAAAGATCGTCAAAGCCTTCGGCATCCACGGCGATGTCGTCATCGCTCCCATGACGGATGATCTCCGACGCTTCACGCGACTACAACGCGTGTTCGTCGGGCGCGATGAACACGCCGTCATCGAAACGCAGGTGAGTCGCGTCGTGCTCGAAGGGCGTGGCGTTCGAGTGCAACTTACCGATCATCCGACGCGTACCGAAGCCGAAAGGCTCGTCGGAGCGCTGCTGTTCGTGGCAGAATCGGACGCCGTTAAGCCCGAACCGGGTTCGTACTTCATTCACGATCTCATTGGGCTGCGTGTCATCGACACGAACGGAAACGACGTCGGCATGCTCACGGACGTTCTGAAGTATCCTGCCAGCGACGTGTACGTCATCGATCGACAGGGGAGCGAGGTCATGATCCCCGCGGTCAAAGATTTTATCAAGAACATCGACCTCGATCGCCGAACGATGACTGTCCATCTCATCGATGGCTTTCTCAGCGAACCCGAAGAGGTCGATGAGTGAAAACGAGAAGGTGTGGAAACGATGCGGATCGATGTGGTCACAGGATTTCCTAACGTCTTGCACAGTCCGTTGCATGAAAGCATCCTCAAGCGGGCGCAAGAGAAGGGACTCGTCTCGATCGTCGTGCACGACCTTCGTGCATACGCCGTCGATAAGCACAAGACGATCGACGATACGCCGTACGGCGGTGGCGCCGGGATGATTCTGAAGCCGGAGCCGGTGTTCGCATGCATCGAACGCTTGCAGCACGAACGAACGTACGACGAGGTGATCTATTTGACTGCCGACGGCGAACGGCTGACGCAGAAGCTTGCCAACGAGCTGTCGTTGAAGACGAATCTTCTGCTGTTATGCGGTCACTACAAGGGCATCGACGAGCGCATTCGTGAGGCACTGGTGACACGCGAAATTTCTATCGGCGACTACGTGCTGACGGGCGGCGAACTGCCGGCGTTGGTGCTCATCGACGCCGTCGTGCGGCTGATCCCCGGCGTCATCGGCGACGGAGAATCGCTGCTGACCGATTCGTTTCAACAGGGCTGGCTCGATGCTCCATACTACACGCGGCCGGAGGAGTTTCGCGGGATGCGCGTGCCGGAGGTTTTGCTCTCGGGCAACCACCGAGAGATCGCCGCGTGGCGTGCCGAACAGCAACGCAAACGGACACTCGAGCGACGCAGGGACCTCCTCGAAGGCGAACCGTCGCTCCCGGAGAACGGCGACAGACAATCACCATCATGAGAGGCGCACCGCCTCTCGTTCACAGAACAAGGAACGTACAATTATTCATCGGAGAACAGATCATGGAAAAACTCAAACTCGTCGAAGCTACACAGATGAAGAGCGACATCCCGGACTTTGCGCCGGGCGATACGGTCAATGTTCATGTACGCGTTATCGAAGGCGATAAGGAACGTATTCAGCAATTCCAAGGAGTCGTCATTGCACGTCACGGTTCGGGCATGAACGCAACCTTCACGGTCCGCAAAGTGTCCGATGGCGTCGGCGTAGAGCGCATCTTCCCTCTTCACTCCCCTCGCATCGCGAAGATCGAACGAGTGAAGCAAGGTTCGGTCCGTCGAGCGAAGCTCTACTACTTGCGCAATCTTGCCAGCAAGCAAATTCGGCAGAAGACATCGGCGTAGCATCGTGCCCCGCACAACCTTGGCGCGGCATCCATGAAACCATAGGGACAATCATCACCATCAACCGTATGCACGTGGCAAAGCGTTTGGGCATTCCGACGCATCTCTCAACGCGGCCGCTGACCGATCCGCTGCGAAACAGCAAGGCGGTGACGTTGATGAAGGACTTGCGCCCTAGCCTTGCGCGCCAACTGCGCGAGCGCGAACTCCACGCGGCGCTGATCTCGCCGTTGGACTATGCAAAGGAAAGCTCGGACTATTGTCTTGTGCCGGATGTTGCGGTCGCTTCCGGCGGCAACGGTTCGATCGTGGTGCGTTTTCGCGAGGGCCTGCAACACATCAAGACACTTGCCGTCGATCCCGAATTCCCTGCCGAGATCCTTCTCACCAAAATCATTCTGGCAGAAGAATTCGACATCGAGCCTACAATTCTTCCCCTTCAGGCAACCGTCGAGGCGATGTTGGAGAAAGCCGACGCTGCACTGTTGACCGGCGACGCGGCGTTTTATCAGTGGGGTGTGTCAGAAAATGTCATCGATATCGTGGAGGAGTGGAACGAGATGACGAGCTTGCCTTACGTCCATGCCCTCTGGTGCGGTTGGGCAGATCAACTCTCGCCGAAGGACATCGAGCTTCTGCAGACGGCGCGGAAGAAGGGCGTGGAGGGTCTTGCCGACATCGCGAAGGACTACGGCAAAGAACAGCGACGCAGTGTGCAAGAGTTTCTCGAATCGTTTACGTACGACTTGACTCCCGAAGTACGTGAAGCACTTGCCGAATTTTTAAGGTACCTGTACTACCATGGCGTCATGCCCGATATTGCCGACCTCAACTTCTACACTCGTGAACAAGAAACCGGACCGCTTGCAACCGACGGTTCACCACCCTAACTCCATCGCAACGCACTCCCATCAAATTGAATCTCTCGTCAAGCTTGCGTAGATTGGCGTTGGTCTGAACCGATCTTCGCCATGCTCAAATCTCTTTTCATCAAGAACTACGCACTGATCGACGAACTCGAAGTCGCTTTCAGCAACGGGCTTGTCATTCTTACAGGCGAGACCGGCGCGGGCAAATCCATTATCATCGACGCGCTCGGATTGATCCTCGGCGAACGAGCCAGTACAGATATTGTTCGGACCGGCGCCGAAAAAGCAATTGTGGAGGCAACGTTCGACATCGGCTCTAACGCCGCGCTGCATGATCTGTTCAAGCTCATCGATCTCGACGTGACACACGACGTGATTCTTCGACGTGAGGTCTCAGCCAAAGGCACTACCCGCTGCCTCGTCAACGATTCGGCAATCACTCTGGCGTTGATGAAGAAGATCGGTGAGTTGCTGGTGGATTTGCATGGACAACACGAACATCAATCCTTGCTGCGTCCGGAAACGCACATCGCGATGCTCGATGAGTACGCCGGCGTCGGTTCGCTCTTAGAAGAATACCGCACGGCATTCCACACACTCCGCAAGACAACCCAGGAGATTGCCGGCGTACGCGACCGTGAGGCGCGCGTAAAGGAGAAGCTCGATCTCTATACATTTCAGATGCAGGAAATCGATGCCGTCGCACCACAGCCCGGCGAGGACGAGCAGATCGAGACAGAACTCAAGATTTTGGAAAATGCCGAGAAACTCGTCGGGGCAACAGGCATTCTCTACGATATGTTGTACGAGAGCGAAAACTCCGTGCACGACCAATTGAGTAAAGCGGCAAAACAGCTCGAGGAGCTGGCACGCATCGACCCGCGGTTCGACGAGCAGGTGAAAGAATGCCGTTCGGCGGAAGCAAGCGTGAACGAACTGGCAGCGTTCGTGCGGCAGTACAGCAGGGCTGTGGAGTTCAATCCGGACCGACTCGAACGCCTACGCCAACGATTGCTGACGCTGAATAGCCTGAAACGGAAATACGGCGGAACCCTCGCAGCGGTCCTTGCGCATCGTGAACTGATCGGGAACGAAGCGGCGCTCGCCGAGCACTTCGACGAAGCGCTCCTGCACTTGCAGAAGCGCCAACAGGCTGAACGCATGGCGTGTGCCGCGCTTGCCGAAAAGCTGTCGCAGAAGCGGCGCGATCTGGCGCGCACGCTCGACAAACAGATCGTGGCGGAGTTAGCAACGCTGGGCATTCCCCATGCTCGCTTCTTCACCCGCGTACGCCGTCGCCCGTTGACCGACGGCGAACAAGGAACAGCCGAGTTCATTCACATCGACAACGAAGACGTCCGGATCGATCAACGCGGATGCGACGAAGTGGAGTTTTTCATCTCCACCAACCTTGGTGAGGAAGTGAAACCCCTCACAAAGGTTGCCTCCGGTGGCGAAGTCTCACGAATCATGCTGGCACTCAAAAGCATCTTGGCAAAGTCCGATCGGCTGCCGGTGCTGATCTTCGACGAGATCGATACCGGCGTGAGCGGAAGGATTGCCCAAGCAGTGGGATGGAGTTTGAAGAACCTTTCTCGATTTCACCAAATTATCGCCATCACTCACCTGCCGCAAATTGCCGGGCTGGCGGACGAGCATTTTGTGGTGGAGAAGAAGGAAGAAAAGAAGCCGCGCGGCGGTCGCGCAACGACGAGCATGCGCAAGCTAACGGTGGATGAACGCGTACTCGAAGTTGCCAAATTGATGAGTGGTGCCGAAGTCACGGAGGCGGGTCTCGCCGGGGCTCGCGAATTGATGGGATTGAAGTGATGCACTCTCCCACACCATTGCGTCTTCGAACACGGGAACTCGATCCTCGTAGCATGTTCTGAATCTGAAATGTCGTCTCGCGCTGTATGCCCTTAACAATCTACAACACACTCACACGCCGAAAAGAGATGTTCGAGCCTCTTCACGATGGCTACGTGGGTATGTACGTGTGCGGCCCGACCGTGTATGGTCATTCACACCTCGGTCATGCCAAAAGCTACGTTTCGTTCGATGTCATCGTCCGTTACCTTCGGTACATCGGCTATCGAGTGACATACGTGCAGAACATTACCGATGTGGGCCATTTGTTAGGGGACGCGAACGAAGGCGAAGACCGCATCCTCAAAGCAAGTCGCGCCGAGCAGAAACACCCGATGGAGGTGGCGGAATTCTATACGCGCAGCTACTTCGAAGATATGGATGCCCTGAACGTGCTGCGACCCGATATTTCGCCGCGCGCAACAGGACACGTCATCGAACAGATCGAGATAATCAAAACACTCATTGCAAAGAGACTTGCCTATGAGGCAAACGGCTCCGTGTACTTCGACGTGCACAAGTTCCCGGGCTATGGAAAGCTGTCGGGTCGAAACATCGAGGAATTGGAAGCGGGCGCGCGCGTCGACGTGAAGGAAGAGAAACGCCATCCGGCTGACTTCGCGCTGTGGAAGAAAGCCGAACCGGAACACATCATGCGCTGGCCCAGTCCCTGGAGCGTTGGATTCCCGGGGTGGCACATCGAGTGCTCGGCGATGTCCATTAAGTATTTAGGTGAGAGTTTCGATATTCACGGCGGCGGACTCGAGAATCAGTTTCCGCATCATGAGTGCGAGATCGCTCAAAGTGAAGGTGCCACAGGCAGACCGTTCGTGAAGTACTGGCTGCACAATAACATGGTGACGGTGAACGGACAAAAGATGGGCAAGTCGCTCGGCAATTTTATCACGCTCAAGGATGCGTTCAAGAAGTGGAAGCCCGAAACGATTCGCTTCTTCATCCTGCAGAGCCACTACCGCAGCACACTCGACTTTAGCGACGAGGCAGTCGATGCGGCGGGCAAGGGACTCGAAAAACTGAGCAATACCGTTCGCAATCTGCGGGAGAGGATGAAGCTCGCTCCCTTGACTGGGGCAGATGCCGGGATCGATTGCGCGAAGGTTAAAGCAGCTTTCCTCGCAGCGATGGACGATGACTTCAACACACCGCAAGCTCTTGCGGTGCTGTTCGATTTGAGCAAAGACGTCAATCTCCTCCTCGCAAGCGAATCATCCGTCAGCCTTGCCTCGCTGCAACAGATCTTCGATCTTTATCGGGAGTTGGCAGGGACGGTTCTCGGCTTGCGCTTGGAACACGAGACCGAGAGCGCCGATCTGCAGCTCGTTGAGGGACTGATGAAACTCCTCATCGATGTGCGGGAGGAGATTCGGGCACAAAAGCTTTTCCCTCTCGCCGACAAGATTCGCAGCAACCTGCTTTCGCTCGGCATCGTGCTCGAAGACAAGAAAGGTGAAACGACATGGCGACGACGTTCGTGAGGAAAGAATGAGTCACACTACTATCATTGCTAACGGCATTGTCCTGACCTGTGATGCTGCGAATCGTTGTGGAACGTACCACCTCGTCGTCGGAAATGGACGCATCGTTGCCCTGAGCGACAACGTGGAGAGACTCAGACGCGAACATCCCGATGCCCACGTGCTCGATGCCACGGGGAGGCTCGTGCTTCCCGGGTTCGTCAACGCGCACGTTCACTCCGAAGGCGTACTCCTCCACCCGTTGACAAAAGGAAGACACCTTGCGCTTTGGGGCGAAGCCCAGCAGTTCCATCACGTGAGGGAGCACCTCGTCCACCCATCTTCTACAAAGGAGATCCACACACTCTATCGCACAGCGTACGCTGCGCACCTTGCCAGCGGAACGACCACGGTCGCCGAGTTTCCACTCCCCTTTCCAGAAGAATCGTTCACCACGATGATGGATGCAGTCAGGGGGTCGGGGTTGGTTTCGCTGATCACGCTGCGGAGTTGGGAACATGTTCGCCGAGTGCAAGCACTTGGAGCGAAGCGCCCGCGTGTGGCGGTGAGTCTGGGCGACGAACGAGAGTTGACCGTCTATAGTCTCGAAAACACCCTGAAGGCTGCAAAAGAACTGAAAGCACCTCTGCTCGCCCACTGTACCGAGCAACGCGAAGACGCCGAGACTGTTGTCAAACATTTTCACAAAGGCATCATTGGACTCCTCCGGTCCTTCAACGCACTCCACGACAGCACCATTCTCGTTCACGCGAATCATATTTCGGAAGACGAGGTCGCGAACGTGAAAGAGGTGGGTGGTACGGTCGTCGCGTGCCCGCGTTCGACGGCGGCAAAGCAAACAGGCTATCCTGCCTTACGGCATCTCGCGAAACGCCATGTGGGCCTTGCCCTTGGAACCGATTGGGGAAATGTAGATATGGTGGAAGAGATGCGCTTCATGAATCAGTTGCCGATGGTCGTTCCGGGACTCCGGTTTTTCTCGGCACTGGAGATCGTGCGCATGGCGACGATCAACGGGGCGCATGCGCTCGGATTGCAGAAGGAAACCGGCTCGCTCGAAGTAGGTAAACGAGCCGATATGCTTTTCTTCTCTTTACAGTCTCTACGCTTGCCACGTGTTCAGAACATCTCCGCCGCAGAAGAGCTTGCCGACCTCGTCGTGAACTCGCTGACCTCAGGAGATCTTTCTGACGTGATGATCGGTGGGACATTTGCAATGAAAGATCGCCGCCTGACGCTCCTGCCGGAAGAGGCGTTGGTCGAGGAATGGCAAGCACTGCGTTCTCGAATCCTTCCCACTGCCGTCTCAACGCCACTCTTCTCCGCATCGCTCAAGCAACCGACGAATGTCCTTCCATTTACACATGATCAGCGCGCAACGACCGATGAACCTGCCGAGGGTTTCGAGGCGGGGTTCGCGCCATCGTCCGCT
>PSMW01000011.1:33470-63514 GCA_040290295.1 Ignavibacteria bacterium | reverse complement strand
CCTGCCGATGATCGAACGGAAAAGCCTGCCCATCCATTCGCCAATCTTGCGAAGGTGCAGCGCGAACCCATCAAGCCCGAACTCCCCAAGGATACGCGCAGAGTGTTTGGTGAAGATGACGACTTCTGACTCGAACCTACATGTTTCGGTATTCGCCGGACATTTTTCTATATTGAATCCGGCACGCGCATTGGCTCGACCAACCTTCCGACTTCGGTGGCTTCCTTCGATGCGAACGTCGTGCCTCGTTTCGTTGTTGTGTATTGTGAACGAACGATGGACTGTTGTCCATCAAACAGAACATCCCCTCGTCGGGGAGTAGTGGTGGTGAGTTTTCGATCATACCCAATGGCAAGAACATCGAGAAATGGATTCATTACCAAACCACCGGGAGAGCAGCGGTGTCCAACGGTTGGCACTGAGCTTGCACTTTCGCAAACAGAAACAAAGCTTTGTCATGGGAGAAAGGGAGGCTTCGTCATGAAGAATCTTCTTAAAGGTTTGCTCCTCCTGTTCGCGCTGGCGATGACAGCGGCAGGATGCTACACACAGTTGGGCATGACTCGAGAAGGGAAGGAAGAAGAACCTTCCTACAGCGAGCGTGAAGAGTACAACGCGGACGAAGCTGCGCGCTACGACGATGAGTACGACCCCTATTGGTCCGCGCGGCGAACGTTTTATTTCTACTACTACTATCCATCCTTCATCGGGGGATACCTCCCATGCGACCCGTGGTACTGGAGAGCGGGCTGGTACTACACCTATTACGATCCGTTCTGGACGTGTGGTACCTACTTCCCTCCTTACTACGCGGGATGGGTGTGGTGGGGTTATCCGATCTACCCGCGATGGTGGTACCCGTACGGCTGGGGCTACGGCGGCGTGTACGCGGGCCGACTTGGTCACGGCACAACGCGCACGATCGGCGTCACGCGAACAACGGGAGATACACCTGAAGGCTCTGGACGCGGTGTAGGCAGCAGCGATGCGCTCCCGACAGGCTACCGCAAAACGGGCGACAATCGTGGAGATGACCGCACAGGTGCAAAACCGCCGGCGGGCACGCGCATATCGACAGGTCGCAGCGGGCGGGGCGATGCGAGCGCAACCGAGTCGCGCGGTTCGCGTGAAGGAAGCGTAACACGTGGCGGCAACACGCGCAGCGGAAGCGGACCTGAAGCGACACGCGGCGGCGAGGTCAGAACGCCATCGCGACTGCCGGCTCCGTCAACTCCACCGCCGAGCAACACACGCGGCGACGATCGTGGCGGGCGTTCGGGAGGAGGAAGATCGTCGGAAGGCGGCCAATCTTACTCACCACCGGCTCATTCGTCACCGCCACCGAGTGCGCCACCCGCGTCGCCGAGCAGCGGCGGGGGCCGCAATCCTGGAGGACGAGGCGGCAGAGAGTAGTACACGAACCTTGATGATTGTTGCTGAACCCTGGAATATCGGAAAGAAGAGGTGATTGAACATTGAAGCGAATACTTGCTGTCGGGATTCTTACGCTCTGCACGTCGATAGCATTGGCACAATTTCCTGAGGACGCATTGCGCTTTGCCACGCCGGGACGTGGCGTTGGAGCGCGAGCCATAGGCATGGGCGGCGCATACACCGGTGTCGCAAGCGATTACAGCGCTCTGTTCTGGAACCCCGCGGGACTTGCACAACTGGAACATGGTGAATTCTCGTTGGGCATTTCGCATCTGAACTTCAACGACAAGAGCACCTACATCGGTACGACGCAGTCGTACGACAACAACGCGACACAGTTGAACGCTCTCGGCATCGTCTATCCTGTTCCGGTACGACGTGGGAGTCTGGTGTTTGCATTTGGCTTCAACCGGCAAAGCAATTTCACAACCGGCGTCTCCTTTCAGGCATTCAATCCTACCAATAGCATTATTCAAACCTACAATCGTGACGGTACGCCCGTCAGTGGCCGACCCAGCGGCGTTGCGTGGGAGTTATACCTCGCCGACACGATGCGCAATGCGCAGGGGAAGCTTGTGTACTATAGCCCCATCGTCAATCGTGTAACGCAGATCGGCAAAGTCCTCGAAGGCGGTGGATTGAACAATTGGTCGGCAGGCGGTGCTGTTGACATTGCACGCAACGTTGCGGTCGGGCTTACGTTGAGCTATGTCTCCGGCACGTACACGTACGATCGCGCATACCAAGAACGCGACGATCGAAACATCTACACCAGCCCGGTGAACGGAAGCCCTCTCCAATTCGACCAATTCACTCAAGATGATTTCGTTGAAAGCGATCTGACAGGCTTCAACGCGAAGCTCGGTCTGATGTATCATGTTCCCGACAGGTTCCGCTTCGGCATCGCCGTGAAGACGCCGACAACGTTACGGATCAAGGAGTCATTTGGTACGACATTCAAAGCATACTTCGACAACGGCGACGTTGTGTCCCCCGAACCAAGCAACAACACCAACGAGTACGACGTGGTGACGCCGTGGGTTTTTAGCGCCGGCGCATCCATCGCGGTGCATGACCTCTTGCTTTCGGGCGACGTGGAGTACACGGATTGGACACAAGTGAAGTTCGAGAATGCCAATCCCGATGTGCTTGCGTTGAACAAGAGGATCAAAGATCTCTTCCGTGAGACGGCAAACTTACGAGGCGGCGCTGAATACGACCTCACGTCGATCGGGGTGCGCCTCCGCGGCGGATTCATCTACAATACGTCGCCATTTCGTGGCGACCCAAGCTCTTTCGATCAGAAATTCGTGACCGCAGGCATCGGCGTACTGTTGAGCGAAGACACGATGCTCGATCTGAGCTACGCACGCGGGTGGTGGAAGACTTTCCGTTACAACTATAGCGGCAGCCCGCCACTGTTCGAAAACATTGCAACGAACAATTTCGCCCTGACATTCTCCTACCGCTATTGATTGCAAGACGGAGTGCGATTGAATATATTGAAGTCCGTTCCGATACGTTCGGCACGGACTTTTTCTTTTGATTGCTCACGTTCCGGATTCCACGTATGTCCAGTCGCACCAAGATTCTCATCGGTTTGACCGGCGTTCTTCTGACCGCACTTGTTGCGGGCTTCGTGTTTCTTCGATATCAACTACGAAAGTCGTTTCCGGAAACCACCGGCTCGGTAGCATTGCCGGGTGTGGTACAACCCATCGAGATTACCCGCGACGGATTTGGCGTGCCGCGCATCGAGGCGCAGAACGAACATGATCTGCTCTTCGCGCTCGGGTACGTTCACGCACAAGATCGCTTATGGCAGATGGACATGATGCGGCGAGCCGGGTTGGGCAGGCTCTCCGAGCTGTTCGGCGCCGTCACCCTGCCGTTCGACCGCATGTTTCGTATCATCGGCATTCGTCGCATTGCTGAAGAAGTGGAACGACGTACCGCTCCCGCATCGCTTCTACGCCTGCAGGCATACGCTGAAGGCGTGAACGCTTTCATTGCTTCGCATAAAGGGAAATATCCGGTCGAGTTCGATCTGCTCGGCTACGACCCCGAACCATGGACGCCGTTGCACAGCATCATCATCGGGCGCATGATGGCTTGGGAGTTGAATTTATCGTGGTGGGTCGATCTGACGCTCGGAACGCTTGTCGATCGTGTCGGATATGAAAAAGCGAAGGAGGTTTTCCCCTCGTATCCGCCGGAGATTCCGCCGATCGTTCCCTCCTCTGCCTGGCACGCACTTGCACCCGCAACGAGGGCGTTCCTGCAGACAGCGCAGGACTATTGTGCATTCGGCGGTATCGGCGGCATGCTGGGAGGTAGCAATGCATGGGTGATCGCTCCACGCAAATCGGAAACCAACAGCGTGCTGCTTGCCAACGATACGCATCTCCAATTAACGAATCCCGCAAAGTGGTACGAAGTAAGTCTGCACGGCGCTGGATACGACGTCGGCGGGTTTTCGATCCCCGGTGTGCCCGGCATCGTCTCCGGCAACAATGCCGACATCGCCTGGGGGTTGACCAACGTGATGGCGGATGATGCCGACTTCTATATCGAAAAGATCGATTCGACCGATCCCCACCGCTACATCTACGAGGGCAGATCGCTTCCGCTCACCATTCGGGAAGAAGAGATTGCGGTGCGTGGCGACACGATACACTACGTGACTATTCGCTCCACGCATCACGGTCCTCTCGTTACCGACATTCAAACGATGCTGCGCAAGTCCACCCCTTCCTTTGTCGCGTCGATGCGCTGGACGGGTAGTGAGGTGAGCGATCAAATCGAAGCGTTTGCCGCAATCAATCGTGCGCGCACGTGGGAAGAGTTTCTCGCCGGCGTGAAGCAGTTCAGCGGACCCGGAGCGAACTTTGTCTTTGGCGATGCGAAAGGCAACATAGGGTATTGGTGTGGTGTGTGGCTACCGATTCGTTCTACGGCGTACAACTCGCTGCTTCCTCTCCCGGGTTGGGAGAAAGGAAGTGAATGGCAGGGCTTCGTCCCGTTTGAACGGCTTCCTCACCTCTTGAATCCGCCTGAAGGTTTCATTGCAACGGCAAACAACAAGATCGTCGATGACAGCTATCCCTATCGCATCTCCGAATTGTGGGAACCGCCGGCTCGGTTTCTGCGTCTGCGGGAGGTGTTGTCGCAGCAACGGAAATTTTCTGTCGGCGATTTTGAGTTGCTGCAGAACGATCAGTTCTCCTTCTACGCAAAGCGCTTCACGCCCTACATCCTCCAAGCATGCCGAGGCAAGCTCGATCCGCCCTACGGCGATTTGGTGACGGCATACTTCACGAACTGGAACTTCGTCTTCTCGCGTGAAGACGTCGCCACTGCGCTCTTCCAACAATTCCTCACTCGCTTGATGAAGAATCTCTACGAAGACGAAATGGGCAGCGACCTGCTGCACGATTATCTGCTCTTGGTCAACATTCCGCTTCGCGTCACGATGCGACTCGTCGAAGAGGGCACCTCCTCGTGGTTCGATAACGTACAAACGAGTGTGGTGGAAACGCGGGACGATATTCTTCTGCACAGTATGAGGGAAGCGGTATATGCGTTGCGCGAACAACTCGGCGACGAGACCAAGAATTGGCAATGGGGCAATCTTCACACCGTGACGCTACGGCATCCGTTCGGCTTGCAAAAACCTCTCGACAACGTGTTCAACATCGGTCCCTTCCCCTATGGCGGCGGCTCGACAGCTATGACGAGCGGTGAGTACAGCTTTACCGATGTGCTCTACCCGAGGGCGTTGAACGTTCCCTTTGGGGTGACGGTCGGAGCTTCCTTCCGCCGCATCGTCGATATGGGCAGACCGTTCGAGGTGCGTTCGGTGTTGCCCACAGGTCAATCGGGTCAGGCATTCCACCCCCATTTCGACGACCAGACGCCGTTGTGGTTGAACGGCGCGTACAAAACGGTCCGCACCGATCGTGCATCAGCTCAGCATTCAACGCAACGTCTCCTGATCACTCCGGCACCATGATGTGTTCCGATCGTACACGCTCGGCATTGCTGCACGCTCAGAGTGTGGTTGCCTTTACGGGGGCGGGGATTTCCGCCGAGAGCGGTGTCCCGACGTTCCGCGGCACCGATGGGATTTGGTCCAAATTCAAACCCGAGGAGCTTGCCAATCTCGATGCCTTTATGCGTAATCCCGCGCTGGTGTGGGAATGGTACGCCGCTCGAAAGAAGGTCATCGCAGAAGCGCAACCCAACGCAGGGCACTACGCGCTTGCGGCAATGGAACGCCTGTTTCCTTCATTCACGATCATCACGCAGAACATCGACAACTTGCATCGCCGAGCGGGCAGCACGCGCGTGTTCGAGCTTCACGGCAACATCGAGCGTAACTACTGCATGCACTGTGGCAAGCCATTCACGAACGAACAGGTGTTACAAGGACCGTCGGTACCTCGCTGTACCTGCGGCGGGTTGATTCGGCCCGATGTCGTCTGGTTCGGCGAATTCCTTCCGGAGGACGAATGGGAAGGTGCCGAACGTGTCTGCCGTTCCGCCGATGTGCTCCTCTCGATCGGAACGTCGGGTGTTGTGTACCCTGCCGCGTCGCTGCCGTACGAAGCGAAACGCAACGCGGCGTACATCATCGAAGTGAATCCCGAGCCGACACCTCTCACGCCCGATGCCGACGAGTTTCTTCGCGGAAAAGCCGGAGACATTCTCCCGACGCTCGTTGCCCTGATCGAACACGAACGCCGATGACGCAATGTGTGAGATTGTTTCTCCGCTTCTCGTTTCATACTTTGGAGTGCATTCACTCGACACCAACCAGCGATGCGTCTGACCCGACACAACAATACCAAGATCGTTTGCACGCTCGGACCCTCGACAAACACTGTCGAGATGATCGTTCAACTCGTCCGTTCAGGCGCCGATGTCATGCGATTGAATTTCTCGCACGGAACCTACGAGGATCACCTCCGCGCCTTTGCCAATATTCAAGAAGCTGCGCAGCGCACGGGAGAGTTCATCACGGTGCTGCAAGACCTGCAGGGTCCAAAAATTCGTATTGGCGATTTCAACGTTCCGTTTGTCGAACTCCATCAAGGCGATCACTTCACGATCACCACCGAGTCCATCATGGGCGATCGATCGAAGGTCTCCACCACGTACGCGAACTTGACCCGCGATGTTCGACCCGGCGATATGATTTTGTTGGATGATGGAAAGCTGCGCGTACGCGTGCTCGAGGTCCGCGGCAACGACGTGCACACCGAAGTCATCATCGGTGGAACACTGTCGGCGCACAAGGGCATCAATCTGCCGAACGTCGCGGTGAGCACTCCGTCGTTGACGGCGAAAGATATTCAGGATTTGGAGTTCGGGATCAAACACGACATCGACTACGTGGCGTTGTCGTTCGTGCGCACAGCAGACGATATTCGGCAGTTGCGCAAAGCGATTATCGAGGGAATCGAGAAGAGCCGCTTCTTACCGATCGTCGCGAAGATCGAAAAGCCGCAAGCGATCGCGAACATCGACGAGATTATCGCCGAAGCAGATGCTATCATGATTGCCCGCGGCGATCTCGGGGTCGAGTTGCCGCCCGAAGACGTTCCGATGTTGCAAAAGAAAATTATTCGGAAGTGCAACGCTGCCGGCAAGCCGGTCATCATTGCGACACAGATGCTGGAGTCTATGATCAACAGTCCCACTCCCACCCGTGCCGAAGCCAACGATGTTGCCAACGGTGTCCTGGACGGTGCCGATGCCGTGATGCTCAGCGGCGAAACGTCCGTGGGCAAGTATCCTCTCGAGGCTGTGCAGATCATGGATCGCATCATTCGAAAAGTGGAACAGGAGCATCTCGGCACACAGCGTCTCTTGAACCACACGCCATCGGGCGTGAGCAGTCGCCATGATGCGCTCGGTCGCGCCGCGTGCGTGCTTGCCGAGCAGATGAACGCCGCAGCGATCGTCTGTGTGACGCATTCGGGCGAAACCGCGAGCGTCTTGTCTCGCTATCGCCCACGCACGCGTATCCTTGCCATCACCGACCGAGCAAAAATTCTTCGCCGTCTCAATCTCATTTGGGGCGTGCACGGCATCGTCGTCGAATCACTCGAAGAAGACTCCGACAAAGCCGTCCGGCAGATACAAGAAAAACTCTTAAACCTCGGATTGATTCGACGCGGCGAATACATGGTGCTGCTCGCAGGGCAGCCGTTCTTTGCGCGCGGCTCGACGAACTTCATCGAAGTCGAAAAGGTGATGTAGGCAGGACGCCTGCACGGGCTACTTCATCGAGAGAGAAAGGAGAACAGCATGCGCTTCAGGAAGTCGCACGCCGGCATCGAAGTCAGTGTCGTAACGGGGACGTACGTCGTGATCCTCTCGATCCACATGACCCGCTCGCTGACGAAGGGGCTGTTAGGTTTCGCCATCGAACGCGAAGATCATACTGAACACGAGAAGTATTTTCTCAAAGGCTTCAAGTACTTCGCGGAAACTGCCGGGGGTCAGAAGCCGGGTGAGCTTTTCAGCACTCGTGAGCATCCCGTCCAATCGTTTTTCTGGGAAGATTTCACCGCCAAGCCTGCGCACCGTTATACGTACACACTTATTCCCGTGTACGGCAAGCCGAAATACTTACGCTACGGCACGCCGTGTTCGGTGACTGTGCGAACGGAAATCGAGTACGGACCCGTGCATTCGGTGTTCTTCAATCGCGGCGTTGCCGGAAGCTTGGCGTATGCACGGCGGTTCGGCAATCGCCGGCCCGATCAGATGTCCGCCAAGGAGCGAGAGGCTGCGCTCACGTGGCTTTCCCGCGGACTGAAGGAAGCGATGTTGGCATTCATCGGACGCGCTGCCGACGCATCGTTCGCCTTGCGCGGCGCGGTGTACGAGTTCGTGTACGATGAAGTGTTGCAGGCGTTCAAGCAGGCGCACTTGCGCGGCGCTGATGTGCGGATCGTGTGCGATGCGCGCAAGCAACGCTCGAAGAACGAAGCAGCGATAACGAAAGCAGGCTTGAAGACGTTGTGCATCCCTCGCAAGCGCGAGCCAAAAAAGATCGCTCACAACAAATTCATCATTCTCCTCAAGCACGGCAAGCCTCTCGCTGTCTGGACAGGCTCCACCAATATCACCGAGAAGGGCATCTTCGGCCAGTGCAACGAAGGGCACATCGTGAACGACCAACACATCGCGCAACAGTTCCTGACGTACTGGAACACGCTCGCCACCGATCCTCCAGCAGCAACAGTAAAGTCCACGACCGTGCACCTTCAACCGGACGTCGATTCCCGGCAAGTGTCGATCGGCATGACGTCCGTTTTCAGCCCGCGGCCCTCATCGACCATGCTGCAAACGTACGCCGATCTGTTGGACCGCGCTCAAGGATTGGTATGCGGCACGTTTCCCTTTTCGTTCGATGCACGCCTCAAAGCAGCGCTGCTGAAAGATACCGACCATCTAAAGTATGTGTTGATCGACCGGAAGACCGACCAGACCAAACTGGAAACGAACGACACCGACACGGTGATCGCCTATGGAGGATATGTTGCCGATTCGCTTTTCGATTGGCTGCAAGAGACCAGCGCGGGAAAACTCTTCAAGGCAGGGACCGACTTCGTACACAACAAATTTCTCTTGATCGATCCGCTCGGGCGGGAGCCGCTGACGATTACCGGCTCAGCGAACTTCAGCCGCAATTCGCTTCTCAGCAATGATGAGAACACAATCATCATCCGCGGCGACAAGCGGGTTGCCGATGTGTATCTGACCGAATTCGTTCGCGTCTTCAATCATTACTACACGCGTACCGTGGTTCAGCGCGCAACACAGAAATCCGGAGGCACGCGACGCAATCCGATCCACCTTCTCACCACAGACGCTTGGGCTGCAAGTTTCTACGACAAGAAAACCATCAAAGCAAAGCGGAAGCAATTGTTCCGCACGATGCCGTTGCGGTAATCATTCAATGAAGCCATGCATCTCATGCCCACAGCATCATCTCACGCCATCGAGCAAACTGTAGCATTCGTGAAGGGCAAGCTCAGTGGTGAAGGAACGGGCCACGACTGGTTTCACACCGAGCGAGTCTGGAAGACTGCCGTCCATATCGCCGAGAGCGAGGCTGCCGATGTGCTCGTCGTGGAGCTTGCTGCGCTCCTCCACGACATTGCAGACTGGAAGTTCGCCGGCGGCGATGAAAGCGCCGGACCACACGAGGCAAGACACTGGCTCGAACACATCGGCGTGGACGGTCAGACGATCGCGCACGTGTGCGACATCATCGTGCACCTGTCGTTCAAAGGTGCAGGCGTGCAAAGCTCGATGAGCACCAAGGAAGGCATGGTTGTTCAAGATGCCGATCGCCTCGACGCACTCGGTGCCATCGGCATTGCGCGAGCTTTTGCATATGGAGGATTCCGCCGACGTGAGATCCACAATCCCGCCGTCCTGCCTGTGTACCACGCAACCTTCGAGCAGTACAAGAACGGTTCCGGCACGACCATCAACCATTTCTTCGAAAAGCTCTTGCTCTTGAAGGACACGATGAACACGGCTACAGCACGAGCAATTGCCGAACGGCGGCACGCGTTCATGGAGGAGTTTCTGAGAGAGTTTTATGCAGAATGGGACGGAACGAGGTGAAGGATCTTCTTCATGTACCAGCATCGAAATCTTCAACCCATACTAACACGCCATCCACCACATCATGACGCCTGAACTTCTCGCCGACGGATTAGTGTGGTATGTCGTGTTTCTCTTCTCCACTACGTTGCATGAAGCAGCACATGCATTCACCGCTTGGAAAATGGGAGACAATACAGCGTACCTCGGCGGGCAAGTCACGCTCAACCCCTTGCCACATATTCGTCGGGAGCCGTTCGGGACCGTTATCATGCCGGTGCTCTCGTTTTTCTTGAGCGGTTGGATGATGGGATGGGCAAGTGCGCCCTACAATCCGCAGTGGGCGTTTCGCTATCCACGACGTGCAGCGATCATGTCGCTTGCCGGACCGGTTGCAAACCTCTTGTTGGTGGTAGGTGCAGGCATGATGATTCGGGCGGGTATCGCATTCGAGATCTTCGCACCCCCGGAGCGGATCACGTTCATGCATCTTGCCGAAGCACAAAGCGGAACCGTGGGGGTGCATATCGCAACGATCTTCAGCGTCTTCTTCTCTCTGAATCTTCTCCTCTTCGCGTTCAACCTTCTGCCCGTTCCGCCGCTCGACGGCAGCAGCGTAGCCCCGCTCCTCATGAGCGAACGACTCGGACAGCGATACCTCAGCCTCCTGCATCGATCAGCGTTCGCGCTGCTCGGATTATTGATCGCATGGCAAGCCTTTGGATATGTGTACCGTCCACTCCATCATTTCGCCCTCACGCTGCTCTATCCCGACATCTCCTATCGATAAAATCTCTTCCGAGACTTCGGACGAAGCGCTACGGCAGCGTGAACGAGTTCACCACCCATAGCCACGTGCACTCAGTATGCGCCGCGCTTCGACCATACCAAGCCGCGCAGCTCGCTGAAACATATCCAGCGCTTGCAAGGTGCTGTCGCGCTTCGCGTAGAGGATACCAAGATTGTAAAAGGCTTTCGCGTACGTCGAGTCGCATCGTATTGCCTGATCGAACCATTGCTTCGATGCTTCCGGATCGCCCTGCTCATAGACAAGCGTGCCAAGGTTGTAATGAGCGTCGGCGTTGCATGGATCGAGATGCAGAATGCGCCGAAACTGCTCGACGGCTTTGCCACGGTCACCGGCATCGTAGTAGGCGGTACCGAGATTGATGAATGCGTCGGCATAGGTGGGTTTGATGTAGGAACCTCGCTCGGCGTACTCTTCTGCACTCTGCGGCGCGTAGCGAACTGCATGCGACCAAAGCGCGATGCTGTTGTTCCACATCGCGGTATGGCGAATCGTACGGTACGCTCCGAGTCCCCACACAACCAACAGCACCGACACCATCGCCCCGCGTCGATACCATTTCGCCGGCGATGCTGCCGAGGTTCGCCACAACCACAGTACACAACCTCCGACGAACAAGAACAAACTGACCGTCGAGATATAGGTGTAACGATCGGCAAGAGGCTGGACACCGGAAGCGAGACCCAGAAACACCGGCAACACGGCAAGGACGAACGTGAAGAACGCGAGCGCAGGACCTGTCCATCGTTTACCGATCGCCGTCAAACATCCATACGTCACGACAACAAAGCCCACCGCAGAAAAGTAGAGAAACGCGCGCGGGACTTCGGGATAGATGGGAGAAAGAGCAATCGGCGCGACGGTCTTCCACACGTAGAACATCAAGGCGTAGGAGGGAAGAAAGAAACGTTCGAGGAGATTCAGCTCGGCAACCACATTCACCGAGCCGCGTCCCGCAGCGACGAACGTGATGACACCGACAGCGATACTCATCAAGAAGAGCAACAGCTTACCTTCAACCACGAGGTTGAGCATGTTCTGCTTCTCCTTCCGATCACTCAACCACCATGCATCGACAAGAACCAGCACGAGCGGAAAGACCAACGCCGTGGGCTTGCTCAGGAGCGCCAGAACGAAGAAGATATGCGTCGCGAAAAGCGCACCCTCCGCATCCTTGAAGCGCCACAAAAGGTAGGAACCAAACGCGGGAAGGAGGAAGAACAAGCACAGCACATCTTTTCTTCCCGACACCCACGCAACCGGCTCGACTCGCAACGGATGCACGGCAAAGAGGAGCGCTGCACTAGCGGCACCAACAATGACCGCTCCACTCATGCGATCGAGAAACGATCGCCCCGACGGATGCGCGTCATACACCATGACGAAGAATAGCAATCCCACCCAAAACAGCGCAACGGCATTCAGGACGTGGAGCACGACGTTGGTGAGGTGATGTCCGCGCGGGTTCATCCCCCACAGCGCAATATCGGCGGCGTGCGAGAGCAGCGTGAGAGGAGTCCACGCGTAGTAATAGGTTTTGGAAAAAATGAGGGCAAGCGTGTCTCTCGAGAAGTTTTGGATAAAGGGATTTTCCGTAACGTACACATCGTCGTCCCAATTGACGAAGTCGGCATTCACAGCGTTCACGAACGTCATCAGAGTCGCTGCAGCGATGAACAACGAAACCATGACCAAGCGCAGCTTCGTCATGCGGCGGAGTGCGGGTGAGTCGAGCATAAAAGCAGACGTGTTATACTTTTATGAGAGTAGAAGGAGCGGACATAAATCACAAGGGAATAGACATGTGTGCTGTTGAACTAACGAGATAGGCTTTGATCCATCGACCTCGACGATGGAGATACGCTTCGCCACCGATTCGGACGAAGCGACAAACGTAAGAGGGGTTCCCTGTGCGCCGTCGATGATGCCGCGCGCAACGACGAGTGGTCGGCAATGTCGTCCGCATCGGCAGGCACTTCACGTCCCGCGTTGGCCTCCGCGACGAATAGCTCCCATCGCGCGCGGCTGTTTCGCCGGACTGAAACCTCTCGGACTTTTTTGAGAGGTCGCGTGAAGTGTGTGTGCAAGTTGATGAAACTCATCGCCGGGTTTCAGGGCACGCACGCGCAGCACCTTGCCCTGCACTTCCTTGCCACGCAGTGCTTCGATAGCAGCACGCGCCTCCGCCTTCACCGGCATCTCCACGAAGCCATACCCTTCCGATGCGCCCATCTTCTTGTTCTTCCCGATCGATGCCGCCCGCACCGTTCCATACGCTGCAAACATCTCCTTTAGTTGCTCGTCCGTTACTTCCGCCGGCAAATTTCCAACA
Source organism: Ignavibacteria bacterium (assembly GCA_040290295.1). Lineage (GTDB taxonomy): Bacteria > Bacteroidota > Ignavibacteria > UBA10030 > UBA6906 > CAADGV01. Next base: position 50,312 of record PSMW01000011.1, on the reverse strand, counting down.
TAGATCTGCATGAATGGCTCTCCTCCCATTTTGTGAGTTCAAGCTAAGCAATTGCGGCAGAGAACTCAACTCCCGCGGGGCGTATCCTTTGTCAGGCCGATCACTCCGTGCCAAGCGGGACCAACTTGAATTCTCTTCTCGAACAACCACGTTGGGCATGATGAGTTGGGCGTTCCCCCCGCCTTCTCCTCGCCAACGGCGGGGGTCGGTGCCCTACGGGCTACGCTGTCGCTTCGGTGCCGCTGCAAGTAAAGCAGCAGCGGCACTGGCGCTTGCAAAGCGGCGCCACCCTCAGGGCACCTAACGCACGCAACCGCTGAGCTTCTACAATCCATCCACGCTCGTTTGTAACGAAAGAGCATAACGAAAGAAACTCGCGATTGGGGTTCCACCTGTTGGAGCTTGGAGCTTGAGATTTGGAATTCGCGCCTCCGTGCGCCCGTCACCCTTCGACTCCCCTTCGCTGCGCTCAGGGTGACGAACACCAGTATCACACGTCAGCTTGAGCGTAGTGAAGCGGAACGGAGTCGAAACCTCCTTCATAGACAACCTCGGCATATGTTCGACGCAGAGCTGTGGTTATGGATGCTTCGCGTTTGAGAAGCAACGCTCAGCATGACACTGTTCACGCGCGCAAACCAAATCTGCGCGTTGCGAAATCGTCGGGTATGTGAGAAGGGAAGCAAAGTTGAGACTAACAGTGTTGGAGCTTGAGGTTTGGAACTTGCGATAGCCAGAGTATTGGAATTTGCGGCTCAAAGTGTCCTCTTCTGCCCGCCTATCACAACACTCGATCGACGCGCGTAAGCCGTGACAGCCGAGGGCGAGTTGGTCGGCCTCGGTTCTCGTTTCGGCTGGTACGTTCGACGTATGGAGAAGTCAGCCTCTCAAACGCAACAAGGGACCAGTGATGGTCCCTTGTGCATCAGCAGGCAGGTCGCTTCTATTTCTTCTCTACGATGTCGTCCTTCATCCCGCCCAGTGCTGCAAGCAGTTGGCCCTTTTCTTTCTCACCCACCTTGAATTTGTCGAGCGCTTTGACCAAGTCGCCGACGAGCGCGTTGAAATCGTCCTCCGTCACTCCCATCCCCTTGTGGGCCGTTTTCATGTCCTTGCCCTTGTACTTGCAAGGTCCGCCCGTCGCCTCGCAGATTTGATCGACCAGCATCTTCTTCAGATGCTTGAGATCGGTATGCGCGAAGAAGTGATTGATCTTCGTGTCTGCGCCGACGTTGACAACAAACTCGTCCACCACCGCAGTGATTGCCTTCTTTCCGCCGAGACGCTCGTAAAGCGACTTCTCCTTCATCATCCTCTTTTCCTTCTGCATCGCTTTCTCTTGCGCCAGTACTTGCACAAGGAACGGCGCGGCGCCCACCGTGAGAATCAGGGCGCACATGGTGGCGACCACCAGGCCCGAGAGAAAACGCATGGATGTATGCATAGGTGTTCTCCTGTTATTGTGAAGAATGATTGGCTGGTACACCTGAAATACGAAACCGCGAGAATGTTGGATTGCGGTCCACTAGTGAACCTAGTATACGAAGCGGAGAAACACCCAATAGACCAACGCGTTCAGAAGCGTCAGCGGAAGACCGATGCGTGTGAATTCCCAGAAGCTTAACGTCTGGTGCGCCTTCTTTTCTGCATTCTGGATGATGATGACGTTGCTCGCAGCGCCAAGCACGAACATGTTCCCCGCGATCGTACTGCCTGCAGCCAGCGCCATCAGCTCGGACGTCGTGACGCCTGCAAGCTGCAGCATCGGCAGATACAGTGCCACGAGCGGTACGTTCGAAATCCATTGACTCAACACGATGCTCACCACCAAAATCATTTCGATCGACGTGAGCGGTACTCGCACATCCCGAAGAAGCGCTTGAAAGAATCCACTTCTCCACACACTTTCCATCATAACGAACATTGCCGCGAAAAAGATTAACGTGTGCCAATCCAGATGTTTCACGATGCGCCACCGCTGTTTGCTCCCGAGAAGAATCGGCAAACAGCCTGCTAGTGCAATATGGGTTAGATGAAGATTGATTGGTATGACAAAGAGAGCAGTCACGATCTTCACCATCACTAACATGATCACGATGGTCAGTGCAGTGCGGGCAAGCATCGCTAACTCGTGACTGCGAATCGGCTCCTGCGAGTGGCGTAGGTCGGCATCATGGAAGTCGTCGGCGTAGAACACCTTCAAGAGCACGAATGTGATGATGATGTTCACAACGGTGGGAAAAAGAAGATAGTGAGGGAAGGTTAGGAACGGATTCGGAACGTTCGCGTGAAGCGCGATCAACAAGTTCTGCGGGTTACCGATCGGACTCAAGACGCTACCGATGGTAATGCCGAAAGCGAGAGCAAACAGAAACAGTTTCGGTGACATGCCGTGCTTGCGGGCAAGCAACAACACCACCGGCGTGCCGATGATGGCAAGTGTGTCGTTCATCAGGAGCGCCGAGGTCACCGCACCGCCGAACAGAATCATCAAGAGCAACCCATCACGTGTACGTGCACACTTGAAGTATTTATATGAGAAATGCGCCAGATACCCGCTTTCTTCCAGTGCTTGCCCAACAACGAACATTCCGAAGAGAAACAGCATCACGTCCACGTTGATGGCACGCAGAGCATCTGTGAGGGACACCTCTCCCGTCAGCAGGACCACACCCGCGCCGGCGAGCATCACCTGCCACATCTGAAGCCGCACCGATCCCACTCGTCGAACGGCAATAAGAACAAACACGCCGATGAGCGTTACCAGTGAAATATTCATGCACGGGATTCCGGCAGTGCGGTGGGCAGCACGCCTAACCGATCCAGCGATGCAAGCAGTTCGGCGTGCGAGGTGTACTGAAGGGCGATAAAGCCCAATCGCGCTGCAGCGTTCACATACTCCTCGACATCATCCACGTACACGCATGCCGCTGCAGGGAGCGAGAGCTGCGCAAGGGCATGACGGTAGAAGCGTTCATCGGGTTTCATCGCGCCCACGCGAAACGAAAGGGCCACAACATCGAAAAGCGGAAACTCCTCCAACGTGCGGATGTGCGACTCGTAATGCCATTCATTGGTGTTGGAGAGAATCCCCAGGCGGTAGCGCGGTGTGAGGCGTCGAATCAGCGCAAGGGTTTCCGGGATGATGGTGAAGATATCCACAAACGCCGCCTTGAACTCCTCCAACGACATCGATAGCGTGCACGCCTTCGCTACACAACGATAGAACTCCGCAGAACTGATGTGTCCTCGTTCGTACTCGAACAACACCTCGCGCTGGCGAAGCACAACTTCTTTCACTTCCTCACGCGGCAACGAGGAACGACGAGCGATCCGCTCGAAGAACACCATGTGATCGAATCGAGCGATCACGTTTCCGTAATCGAACAGCACCGCACGTATCATACGGCAGGACAACACACAGAAGGAAGGGACGGTTCACCCGTCTCCGCACTTTTCAGCAACAACTTCACCATGTCGTCTCTTATGTGGTAGTCAATGGTGGTCAACCGAAGTCTCCTTAGCAAACACGAATCCCGACAGCATGTGTCGGGATTGTGGTTGTGGTGGACGCTGTAGGAGTCGAACCTACGACCTTCGCCTTGTAAGGGCGACGCTCTCAACCAACTGAGCTAAGCGTCCAGCGCACGAGCAAGATACGAAACTACAGGCAGGCGTGCAAGCACGCTGTGCATGTTCATCCGATCACTGACTGCAACTGTGCGCGCAGATCATGCCGTTCACGTCGTCAGCGAGAAGTCATCACGTCGATCACGACACGCCAGCACCGATGCTGTTCTTTTCTCCACACTCTCAAGAAATACCCCGATGCGTTCGCTCGCTCTGTCATTGAATAGCTACCATACGAATACGCTACGTCTGCGGAGCGAGAGACTGCGATGAATGCTTTTCGCAGCGATAGTCGCTCGTTCCCCACTGCTCGCTCTTTCAATGCAACGTCCTGCTTATGACGCGGGATATGTCCATCACGATAGAGTATTGCGCGATCGTCGAGGTATCGTTCCAGCGCATCGGCGATGCCGGCGGAAGCTGCAAGCGACACAAGGTGACGTTCGGCGGCAAGAAGGCGACGACGTTCTCCTGCCGAGCTCGTCCGAGCGCCACGGTGGTGAAACGGTTGGAGTGCGATCAATGCATCGGGCTGCGCGATGACGTCATGCGGAATGTCGATAGAGCAAACAACCTTCCACGCACCGCGGATCGTTTTCCATACCGTCACGTAGTGCCCATAGCGCGGCGGCTGATCCAGATGGGCTTCGGGGGTGTACGTCCACGGACCGCACGTAAATCCGAAGTCGCCGGCCGCGGAGGTGCCCACGACTGTCGGGTGCCAGGTCAGCCGCGCAGTGGATTCGCGCTGCGAGCGCCAGAACGTTTTGCCGGGAACCGGATTGGGATGGAACACAACGGCATCGTCTGCAAGATACTCGAGGAACGCTCGTCGCGATCCCTCCTGCTCCGCAAGCGCAGCGAACGCGCGATCGCTTGCTACGAGCGCGGCAATCGAACCCCTATCGGCTTGCGCTTTTGAATACTCAAGGCGCGTTGAGAGAAGCACGACCATCGTTGCGAACACGATCGCCGGCCGCTGTACCAATCCAAGGGCGGTGCCGGGCATGGTGCGCTCCTTGAATCGCTCTTCGATGTCAGTGGGGGTGTTTGGGAAACGTCGTGACAATGTCCATCTCTTGTACAGAGACGGGGAAGAGGTCTTTTCGTATCCAAAACGCATACATACCGCTTCGTCGTTCGATCGCCTGCGGCTTGAGGTGCAATCCTGGAGCGTAACTCGCAAGCGATGTGTTGGTGTAACAATCGTACACGACGATCTCTTGTGAATCTGCAACGAAGAAGAAACGAACGCCGTTGTATTCCGCCGATGGCTTGATGGCGCGGAACAGCGAACTGACGTACTGCTTCCTCAACGTTCGAGGACGCAGACCGAAGTCGCTTTTCATGCGGATGAACAGCCACACGCCGGCATCGTGAATCTCCACATCGCCGTGCTGCAGCAGAATGCCTTTCGGAGGAGAGGGTGCATCGAGCCGAATCGAGCTTGAGTGCGCAACACTATCCACGTACGCCAGCCACGCCTCGTGCGGCGCTAGATCACGATCATGCAGCATCATGCGTTGCACACGATCGGCGGTGCCGCTGTAGGTACGGTACAGGCGGAGGAAGTGGTTCATACCATACCGCTCGATAAGAAACTTCACGTACAGTCCGCTGACGGGGTACGTGAACGATGGATCGGCAGCACGAAACCTTTCCGCTCTAAAGAAATCCCGATAGTCAACCGCCGAAGAAGCTATCAGGAAGGCTCCGCTTTCCCACAGCGTGGTGGGAGCGATGCCGCCACGACCGCCGAACGCGACAGCAGAGCCTTCTTGCAAGAACGGATGTGTATAGAGAGGCAAGCGGCGCAGCGCGAAATTCATCAACAGATGGACAATCTCATGGTAGTGACAAGGATATGTCGTCACGATCGCATCGAACGGTATGAGATACATTCCGCGACTGCGAAAACCGCTGAGACGTTCGACTTCTGCTTCGTCACGACAGAGTACGTAGATGATTTTCTTTTCGGCGAGTAACCGTTCATCGGCTGAAGAAAGCTCCATGAGACGAATCATGCGTTGGACGAATCGGTCCAACCCTTCTATGGCAGCAGGATGGATCGAGGTTGTGTCGGCGAGGCGAATCTCGCAGTAGGCGGATCGGATGCGATGCCACCCCGACGTTGCGAAGCGCAACGGAGAGATGAGTCGGTGGCGTTCGAAGAGAAACGACTTGTTGAGCGCGAGCGACGGCACCTCCACGCTCAATCGTGTATGCGTCGCGTCCAGCGACTCGGCAGTAAGGGTGTATCGCAAGCCCTCTTCGCGAATCGTGCGCCGTGCCAGTTGTTCGAAGCTGTATCCAATCAGATACTTGTGCAGCTCGCCTTCGTAGCTGATGCCGAGTCTCCGCGCCGATGCAAGATCATCAGGGTGGACGAGCGAATCGAGCGCCGGATCTTCTCGCAAAAGAGCGGAGAAGAAATGTTCGTAGAAGGCCATGGGCGAAGAAGCACGTTGCGCCACACCATCCCACACGCAGATGATGGTGAGTGCAACGATCGCGGCCAACGTGCATCCGCACTTAGCGCCGCGCAATCCACACACCTGCAATGGTAATTGCCGAACCGAGAAATTGGATAAGGCAGATGTGTTCATCAAGAGCAATGTACGAACTGATCAACGCGATCACCGGAACGAGGTTGCTGAAGCTGCCGGTTCTTCCCGGACCAAGACGCTGCACCCCATACGACCACACAGCGTTCGAAACGCCGATCGAGAGCGCGCCCCACAGTACCGTTGCAGCCCAGTATTCCCAAGAAAGCGAAGTCCAATCCATGCTGAGTGCTGCCGGCAACGCAAGGATCGAGAGCCCGACCGCACCCACGCCGATCATCATCGCCGCCAACGGAAGCGGAGCGTATTGTTGCAGGAGAGGTTTTTGGAGATTGGTGCTAAACGCCCACAGAAACGCAGCGGCAAGACACACCACGTCACCCACTATTTCGTTTCCGCCGAATGCCAAGTTTCTCCCGCTGCCGATGATAATCAGGACAACGCCAACAAGCGACAGCATCATACCCCACCCCATTGCCGTTGGAATGGTTTCTCAATGAAGGCGAGCGTGGAGGACGATCGTCCAGAGCGGCGAAGTTGCCATGAGCACAGCGGAGTTTCCGGCTGTCGTCAGTCCAAGGCCGACAATGAACGCCGATTGATACAACACGTTGGCGACAATGCCGGCGCGCAGGATGCGTCGCCAATCGCCGCGTGCAACGGGAGTCCATTGACGTTGCCAAGAACAGATCGCAGCCAGCACCGATGCTGCAACAAGGAAGCGCAATGCGTTGAAGACAAACACCTCCATGCGAGCGATCGCGAATTTCGCGAGCGGATAGTTCGTCGCCCAGATGATGACGACCATGAACAACAGCAGTTGGGCGCGCCGCTCGCCTGTGCGATCGTTCGGCGTCATCGGTGTGTGCCATGCTCTTTGCACGCAGTACGATAGCCCACATTGTAGAGAGCCAAACCCACGAGAAGCAGTTCGTATCGGTACGGCTTCGGCATGCTGCCGCGGAGCGTTGCGTCCGTGTCGTGCACAAAGGAATACAGAATCGCCGCCGTTGCCAGAAGCGCAAGAACCCATGTTGTCAGCGTCGGATGGAAGGGTGTGCCGTGCTCCGTACGAATGACGAGATCGACGCCGCACAGCGTCATCAACGCGGCAACAGAGGTTGCGGAGATGACGGGACCGATCCACGGAACGGGAATCAGAAACAGGACGTCCCACGCCGTTAGCGCAGGGGGCCAGTCGAGTGTCGCCTTCAGCCAAACGTAATAGAAAATATCCCACACACCGAAAGCGATCAGAAAATAGGCGAAGCGCTGCCATCCCTTTCGTCCCGCGAGAATCCCGACCGCAGCGAGCATCACGATCGTCGCGGCTTCACGCACCAGTTCGACAACAAGATGATCGGTACGAATCATCTTGAGCGGAAACTCGAACATGTCGGGGTAATAGATGGCACGAAGGTACACCACCACACTCGCTTCGACATAGCCGAAAGCGATCGCAAACAGGAACACCAAAACGAGCTTGCGAACAGGAACGTGTTCTGCCATGGCCGGAGATCAGCTGTTCTGGTGTTGCTGCAGCGTATTGTACTCGTCGAGGAAGGCAACAGCTCGTCGCAAATGGGGAATGACGATCGAGCCACCAACGACGAGAGCGACTGAAAAGACGTCATCCAACTCGGCGTCGCTCACTCCTGCCTTCTTGCACTGCTGAATGTGATAGGCAATGCAATCGTCGCAACGCAGAACCATGGAGGCGACAAGTCCGAGCATTTCTTTGGTCTTCGCATCCAGCGCACTTGGCTCATAGGTCAGCGTATCCACTCCAAAGAAGCGCTTGATCGCGCGGTTCTCCGTTCTCAGAATACGCTCGTTCATCGCAGTGCGAAACTCGTTGAACTCTTGTACTCGTGACATATCCTTGCTTCGTTGTATGATAGGAGGTACATGATTGAGACGCTACGCACTTTCGCACGTTTTGCTTTCTGCACACGCATCCTCGGCTTCTCACTCCAACTTCGGCAAGCCGAACTTCTGTTGGAGCTCGTTCAAGCGTCCAAGTGCAGCATACGCTTCTTGCCAACCGCCTTCGTCAACCTCGTTCATCAGCTCCCGAATTTCCGAGAGCGCACCGTCGGCGGTAGAGGATGCATCGACCGGAAATGGTACGCGGAGATATTGCTCCAACGCAGAGAGATTCTGCCACACCACCACAAGCCCCGCGAGAATCGTCAAACCGGTCAACGCTATCTCGACCAGTGCTGACGGGCGGCTGAGCCGCCACCCGAACGGAATACTCAGACAGCCGAGCAACACGATTGCCCAGCCCACAAGCGAGGTGGTGCGATACCGTCTCAGCACCCTATAAAAACCGAAGTAGAAGTATTGCAGCTCAGGATCGCTCATCGGTCCCTGCGAGAGGCGATAGCGTCGAACGCAAGATACGGACTTCGCCAACAATGAAAAAGAGTCTCACCACTGAAACGAGCTGACTCTTCACGCATACGACGCAACTGTTATTGTCGTGGAAACAACTCGGTGAGATGTACTTCGAAGTGTTCGATGATGCTCGATCGAACTCCCCCTTGCCTTGATGCGTCCGCAACGGCCTGAAAGCCGGTCGGTGTATTGAGGAACACCTCCACCGACTGTTCTTTCGGATCCACGATCCAATACTCGCGCACGCCGGATGCCTCGTACACTGCCTTCTTGTGAACAAGGTCGTAGTACGCTGTCGGCGGCGAAAGGACCTCGATGACCAAATCGGGTACGCCGTGGATCTTGTCTTGGATGATGGATCGGCGTTCGTGTGAGATGAAGATGATGTCGGGTTGAAACACATCCATCTCGGTGACATAGATGTCGATAGGTGCAACAATCACTTCCCCCAGACGTCCCTGCTTTACAATCGTCCAGAGCAATGTGCTCAACTCCCGCACAACGCGTTGGTGTTCATACACCGGCGATGGAGACATGATGAGTTCTCCGTCAATGAGTTGGTACGGTTTGCCTTCCGGCAAGAGATCGAAGTCTTTCGTTGTTTTGCGCCGCTGCGATGTGAGCATCATTTCACCCCGTTGGGGAACCTGCTGTTGAACGTTACGCAATCCACACGACCTTGTCAACCCTTCGCGACGGTCGCGCCGCCGCAGCTACTGCCTGCACCCGCGGTGCAGCCATAGCAGTGCTCGCCGAAGACGATGGAGCGTTGGAGCAACATGTCGAGATCGAAATCCCAAATCGTTGCCGGCGCGCCGTGATTCACCGGTAAGTGCAGCATCTGGTTGAAATCGCAATCGTACAGCGTGCCGTCGTAGCCGACACTGATCAAGCTGCGACACATCACGCCTTCCGCAGCGGCAGGATTGAAAGCATTCATGAGTTTCGTCATGTAGGTGTCATAAAGCTCGGCGCGTTCCAAAAAGTGTCGGAAACGATTGATCGGCATATTGGTGATGACGTAAAGATTGTTGAAAACGATCCGATGCCGCTTCCACAATTCGTCTTTGAACTGTCGCTCGATGGCAGCTTGTTCCGGCGGCAGATAGGCACCAACAGGATTGTACACGAGATTGAGGATCAACCCGCTTGCTTCATCGCCGTACCCGACCGCGTTGAGCAGGCGCAAGGATGCGATGCTCTTGGCATAGACACCGGCGCCGCGCTGCGAGTCGGTTTCGCGTTCCTGAAAATACGGAAGCGAAGAGATCACCTCCACGCGATGCGTGCGGAACAGCTCCGGCAGGTACTCCATGCTTTTGCCGCTGATCGGATGCGCGTCGAGAGTAACGGTCAGATTGTGCCGTACGATGACGTGCTTGCCGAGCTTCGTCGCTTCGGCGACGAAAAAGTCGAAATGGTCGTTCAATTCCGGTGCGCCGCCCGTGAGGTCGAGCTTCGTGATGGTGGGAGAACGGGCAAGAATCTCCAAACATCGCTCGATGGCCTCTCGTGTCATCATCTCCGTACGTTTCGGTCCCGCATCGACGTGGCAGTGCTTGCAGGCTTGATTGCAGAGCTTGCCCAGATTGACTTGCAGCGTCTCCACCGAAAGCGGAGTCAGCATCAGTCGATGTTCGCTCAGTGTGGTGGTGAAGGTCATCGCATCCTCCCAGAGTGTCAACGATTCGATCGGATTGCTCACATGGTCAGTTTCTCGACGATGTTTCTGCATTGAACACCGTGTACTAATGATGCGCCGCCACGAACCGCTGCGGTGACGTGCAACGCTTCCGTCATTTGATCCAAGTTTGCGCCCGACTCCAAGCATTGATTCGTGTACGCATCGATGCAATAGGGACACTGCACGGTGTGCGCAACAGCGAGACCGATGAGGGACTTCTCTCTCTTCGTCAGCGCACCTTCGGTTGCTGTGGCGGCATTGTACCATGCAAGAAACTTGTCCCACAAGTGCTTCTGGTTCTTGCTGATGTCACTGAACTTTGCCAAGTCTTTCGATTCGTAGTACGATGCCATGATAGCTCCTCATTGTTTGAACAGAAATGATGTTGTCCTCTACCGTTGTTGCGAGAGCCGCCTGCGTTGAAGGAAGGCGTGATAATCTTCTGCCGTATCGATGTCCGCCAACGTTTCGAGAAGCGAGGCGGAAAGTCCCAGCGAAGCGATGCGCTCGACGGTCTGACGAAGAACTGCCGCGCTGCTCCAATCGATTCCTGTAAAAACGTTCTTCACCGGAGCGTTCATGCCAAGCAGGTAGTATCCGCCGTCGGATGATGGACCGAGAATGATGTCGTCCCGATCCAATGCGTCGAAGGCTTGCCGGAGGATGGGGACTGTGAGGTCCGGAACATCCGTGCCGATGATGACGGCACGCCGGATGGTTGTTGCGAAGAGCGTTTCGAATGCGTGTTGCATCCGTTCGCCGAGCGTATCGCCGCGTTGCGGAAACAACTCGAACGGCTGCGCAATCCACGCAGCATACGCGCTCGGGTCCGCCGGCGGCGCGTAGAAGATGCACACGTGCACCCCCTCCTCGTGGAGCGCTTCTGCCGCACAGAACGCACATTCGGCAAGCTCACGGTAAATCGCCGCCGCTTTGTCCAACCCAACGGAGACGCCGAGCCGCGTCTTGACCTCGCCGGCGCGCGGATATTTGACAAACACGATGAGTCCTCGCTCGCTCATGATTGCTCGCTCACACGCGGTATTGATGCAAGATACTTTCGTTTCCACACTTCGTGAACGAGAAGAACAAAGAACGGTACATACTCCACAAGCAGTACGACAACCGATTCTTCCCACACGCCGCTCGAACGAAAGCGATGGACAGTCCAAGTGCTCACGACCGAAAGACCGAGAAGCACGTACGTTGCCCGAGACCATTGCAGGGGAATCAATACTGCAAGCCACACCAGATACCACGGATGAACCGTTGCGGAACAGATGATGAATCCGAGAAACACGAGAAAGGCTTTTTCTACAAGTGAACGGTGGAGCACCGCAACACCCACCCACCACAATACAAACAGTCCGGCACACACCATGTGCGCGCCTTCGTTCGAGCCGATCAACGGAAACACGATGTGAAGAAGCGAGCCGTTGAACGCGAAACGCGTGTTGAACGTGATCAGCGATTCGAACAACCCGCCGGTAGGCTTCCAATACAACATATACCCTATGGCAACGAGCGCGATGCACAGCGCAGGCAGCGCAACTCTTTTCCAACCATTCTTCGACTGACCGATCAACGGTGCGACCGCAAGGGGATACAATTTTGCAAGCGTCGCAAGGCTGAGCATGACTGCTCCCCCGAGTACGTGCTTGCGCTCGAACAACGCGAGAGCGAAGAGGAGGCACGCTATCCCGAGGGCATCGATGTGTCCGTCCAGCCCAAAATACAGGATAGGCAACGGAGACCATGCGTAGAGCACGAATGCAGACGGCGTGCGGCGAAAAAGCTGAAACAGGATAAGCAACGTCGCAACATCCGCCAACACAATCAACAGTTTCAATCCTTCCAGCGCATCTCCAAAGAGCACATGCGAGAAAAGAAAGAAGGCTTGCGCAAACGGCGGATAAATCGTCCGCATCGTTGGATGATTGATGTGCGAGGGCAGCACGTCGGTGTGGAGATGCTGCAGCGAAGGATCGTTCGGCGCGAACGCAAAAGGATTGCAACCGCCTGCCGCGACTTTCCCATCCCATACATATCGGTAGATGTCGTCGGAAGCGACGGGAGGATGAACGACCAACGAGAGACGAAAGAGAACACCGAACGTGAAGATCAACCACCCCATTTTTCTGAGGTCGGCAAGCTGCGACGAACGCAGGCGGATTGCGGTAAAGCTCGTAGCCAGAAATGCAATCGTGTGGACGATCATGAAGAGCACGACCTCGTCGGCTCCCGATGGAAACACATAGAAGCTGAGGTACAGCACCTCGACACACAACCCCATGATTGCGACGGCACGCACTGTCATACGCTTCTCGATACGAGATGCTTGAAGATGGTGTAAAGGATCTTGCAGGATGCTTTGACCGTTCCTGCAAGCGTACCGGTCACTTTGGATTTTCCGATTCGTTTGCGATAGCGTACTGGAACTTCTGTACTACGAAGATTCAACTTGGCTGCTTTGATCTGCATCTCGACTGTCCAGCCATATGTTGGATCGCTCATCTGCATGCGGCGAAGCGCAGCAGTACGCACGGCACGGAACGGACCCAAATCGGTGAAGCGAACTCTCCACCCCATCCTGATCAAGCCGCATGCGATGGTATTGCCGATGAGGGCTTGCGGCAACAACGAGCCCGGTTCACGTTTGCCCAACATGCGCGAGCCGATGACAAGATCGTATCCCTCCGCGATCGGACGGAGCAGTAACGGTAGGTCTTCCGGATAGTCGCTGCAATCGCCGTCGATGAAGACGACGACGTCGGGATTGCGTTGCTCAGCGCGGCGGATGCCGGCAAGACAAGCAAAGCCGTAGCCGCGTCGTGGTTCGTAAAGCACGGTTACACCAGCAACACGCGCACGCTCAGCGGTGCGATCGGTTGAACCGTTATCGACCACGATGATCTCGTCGATGAGATTCTTCGGGAGCGCCGCAATCACTTCAGCAATGGACTGCTCCTCGTTCAACGCAGGGATGATCACAGCAACACGTAACGGGGACATGCGAACCGAGAACGATTAAGGCAACCGCCATCGGCGTCCGTCCCGAGCGAGCATTTCGTCGGCTTCTTTCGGTCCCCAGGTGCCGGCAGGATAATCGTAGACGCGCGAACGCGGGTTCGTCGCCCAACCGTGATGAATCGGCGTGATGAGTTGCCAAGCGATATCCACACTGTCACCGCGAGCATACAGCGTTGCATCGCCAAGCATGCAATCGAGGATCAATCGAGTGTACGCATCGGCAAGCTTTCCGCCAAACGATGAGCCGTAGCGGAAGTCCATCGTCACCGGTCGCATACGCATGGCAGAGCCGGGAATCTTCGAACTGAATTTCAAAGAGATGCCTTCATCCGGCTGCACACGAATGACGATGTTGTTCTGATCGAGCGTGTCGGTCGGGAGATGCGCAAAGAGATGGTGCGGCGTCTTCTTGAACTGGATCGCAATCTCTGTCACTCGTTTGGGAAGACGCTTCCCCGAACGGACATAAAACGGCACGTCAGCCCAACGCCAATTGTCGATGTGAAACTTGACGGCAACATACGTTTCCGTTGTGCTGGTGGGAGAAACGCCCAGTTCGGTACGGTACGCGGGCACGGCTTTGCCTCCGACAGTGCCGGCAGCGTACTGCCCTCGGACGGTAAACAGATGCACGTCCTCCGGCGCAATTTGCCGTACGGCTTGAAACACCTTGTGCTTCTCATCGCGCACTTGTTGCGCATCGAAGAGCACCGGAGGTTCCATCGCGGTCAGAGCCAGGAGTTGCAGCATGTGGTTCTGGATCATATCGCGCAGCGCACCCGCACCCTCGTAGTAACCGCCGCGATTTTCAACGCCCACGGTTTCTGCGGCTGTGATCTGAATATGATCGACATAGTTGCGATTCCAAATCGGCTCGAAGATGCCGTTGGCAAAACGAAAGACGAGGAGATTCTGAACCGTCTCTTTGCCGAGATAATGGTCGATGCGGTACACCTGCGATTCGTCGAACACTTTCAGCACTTCGGCATTTAAGCGGCGCGCGGAGGAGAGATCGACACCGAACGGTTTCTCGATAATGATACGGACCCATTGATGTGGTTGCGAAGGTTTGTTCAAACCGGCGTGCGCCAATCCTTTGATGATCGGCTCGTACATCGCCGGCGGGGTTGAGAGATAGAACAGAAAATTGTCGGGCGTGCGGCGCTCGCTTCGAATGCGCGTCAGCTCACTCTTGAGTTTGTGGAACTCGTCGGCGATGCTCGAGTCGGCGGTGACGTAGTGCAGGCCGCGGGCGAACGTTTCCCACAACACGGCATCGGCGTCCTGCACTCTGCCAAACTCGATCATCGCCTCGTGAAGGTAGGTGCGGAAAGCCTCGTCCGTCATTGCCGTCCTGCCGACACCGACCACCGTGAAGCCGGATGGAAGCAACCCTTGCCGCGCAAGGTCGAAGACGGCAGGGATCAGCTTACGTTTGGTGAGATCGCCCGACGCTCCGAAGATAACCATGACGCACGGCTCGGGCAGCTTTTCGATCCTCGTCGATTCGGCAAGAGGATTGGGGAGATTCTGTTGCATCATGAGCAGTCGAGATTCTTCTGCGGTGAGCAATGAGCGTGCGCGCTCAGGCTTCAACAGCAGCAAACGCGTTGCGCTTGTCGGTCAAGTTCTTGTACAAGCCGTCGAACGACTTCTCGAACGCGGCGACACCGTCGTCTTCCAGTTTCTGCAACACCCAGTGCATATCGATACCCGCCGCGGCGACATCCTCGAGCACCGTGCGCGCTCCTTCGAGATCGCTCTCGAGGGTGAGCGCGGGCTTCAGGTGATCGAGAATCGCCGCGTACGTTTGTGGCGGAACGGTATTGACCGTATGCGGTCCGATGAGCGTTTCGACATACAACAAATCGCTGTACGCAGGGTTCTTCGTGCCTGTGCTTCCCCATAACGGTCGCTGCAGGTTCGCACCTTTCGCTTTCAAGGATGTAAAGCGCGGGGTCGTGAAGATTTCTTTGAAGGCTTGATATACGAACTTCGTGTTCGCAACGGCAGCCTTTCCCATCAAGGCTTGCAACTTCGGATTGTTCTTCTTTGCCAGAAGGTCGTCCACGAGCG
Organism: Ignavibacteria bacterium; assembly: GCA_040290295.1. Lineage (GTDB taxonomy): Bacteria > Bacteroidota > Ignavibacteria > UBA10030 > UBA6906 > CAADGV01. Next base: position 34,928 of record PSMW01000011.1, on the reverse strand, counting down.
TATCGATGCGACTGACGAACACACTAGCAACCGACGCCACTCTGTCCAAGGGTTTGCCTGCCTGCAGTCTTCGCTCTAGTCCGCGAATGTAGGCTTCGGCGACTTCACGATACCGTTCGACCGAAAAGATGAGTGTGACGTTGATGTTCATCCCTTCACTGATCGCCTGCTCGATGGCGGGCAAGCCTTCTTTTGTTGCCGGGATCTTCACCATGAGGTTCGGGCGATTGATTGCTCTCCACAGCAGGCGTACCTCCTCGATGGTTGCTTGCGTGTTGCGCGCTTTGCTCGGCGTTACTTCGACACTGACATAGCCATCACGCCCGTTTGTCCGCTCGTACACCGGAGCGAGAACATCGCATGCCATCTGGATGTCCTTCACCATGAGTGCCTGAATAATCTCGGCGGCGTCGATGTCGGGCTTCCCCTCGACTAACTCTCGAATTTGGTCGTCGTAGTCATTGCTGCCGGAGATCGCCTTATCGAAAATGGTGGGATTGGACGTAACGCCGAGCAATCCCTCCTGCACGCGTTGCTGCAACTCGCCTTTGATCATCATCGAACGGCTGATGTTGTCGTACCAAATGCTCTGACCGAGCTGTTCGAGTTGCTGGATGGTTGTCATAAACTCCTCCTTCCTAAGACAGTTGAACGATTCACTTTCCCTTTGCTTCGATGTCGAGGATTTTCTGGAGCCGTCGGACGTGACGTTCCTCGTTGGAAAAGCGTGCGTTGAGGAATGCGCGAGCGACTTCCAGCGCAGCGGCAACGCCGATGACGCGCGAACCGAGGCACAGCACGTTCATATTGTCGTGCTCGACGCCCTGATGCCCCGAGTAGGTATCGTGTGCGAGTCCCGCACGGATACCTTTGATCTTGTTGGCAGCAATGCAGGCGCCGACTCCGCTGCCACACACGAGAATCCCACGTTCGGCTTGTGCCGATGCTATCGCTTCACCGATCTTGCGCGCAAAGTCGGGATAATCCGACGGCGACTCGTCGTACGCGCCGAGGTCGAGAATCTCGTATCCATCCTTTCGCAATTCGTGTGCAAGGAACGTTTTGAGGGCGAAGCCCGCGTGGTCGCCTGCAAGAGCGATCTTCATCCGATAACCTTTCTCGCTGCGTCTGCCACTGCTTCAGCGGTGATGCCGAAGCCCTTGAAGACGACATCCACAGGAGCGGAAGCGCCGAAGCTCGACATGCCGACGAACGCACCTTTCTCGCCGATGTATCGTTCCCAACCGAGGCGCACGCCGGCTTCAACCGCCACGCGCGCGGTAACCGTCGGTGGCAGCACGCTCTCACGATACTCGCGCGGCTGTTGCTCGAACAAATCCCACGACGGCATGCTGATGACGCGTGAACGAACGCCGTCGGCTTTGAGCATGGAGCGAGCCTTCAGTGCAAGGTGCACCTCTGAACCCGTCCCGATGAGCAACACTTCGGGCTGCTCAT
>PSMW01000011.1:18609-33412 GCA_040290295.1 Ignavibacteria bacterium | reverse complement strand
CGAGCACCGGAACTTTCTGGCGTGTCAAGGTGAGCACCGTCGGTCCTGTGCGATATTCGAGTGCATACTTCCACGCGAATGCCGTTTCGTTGGCATCTGCAGGCCGCAGCACAACCAAGCCCGGCATCGCACGCAGTGCGGCGAAATGTTCGACGGCTTGATGTGTTGGCCCGTCTTCTCCCAAGCCAATGCTATCGTGGGTAAACACAAAAATTGTCGGGTACTGGGAAAGGGCGGCAAGGCGAATGGGTGCACGCATGTAATCCGTGAACGCGAAGAATGTGCCGCCGTACGGAATCAGGAGATCGCTCACCGCGATCCCGTTCATGATCGCACCCATAGCGTGCTCGCGCACTCCGTAGCGAATGTACCGCCCCAAACGGTTGGTGCGGCTGAAATCGGTCGCACCTTTGAAGCGTGTATTGTTCGACGGCGTCAAATCGGCCGACCCACCGAGCACGAGGGGAAGTTTCGGCATGATTGCGTCGAGCACTTTCCCTTGCGCCTCACGCGTCGCCAACGGCGTCGCCACGTCGAAGGAGGGAACGGTACTCTTCCAGATCGTGTCCCACTCCGCCGGCAGCTTTCGCTCAGCCGCACGCGTGAAGGCGCGAGCAAGGTCCGGATACGACTGCGCGTACTGTTCGAAAAGTTGGTTCCACTGTCGCTCGCGCTCTGCGCCTTTCTCCACCTCTTTCCGAAAATGCTGCAAGGCTTGGTCGGGAATGAAGAACTTCTTGTCGGGATCCCAGCCGAGGCGCTTTTTCGTCAAGCGCACCTCGTCTTCGCCCAGAGGCGACCCGTGCGCTTCGGCAGTATCTTGTTTGTTCGGACTGCCGTAGCCGATGTGTGTACGCAACTTGATGATGGAAGGGCGAAGCGGCTCCTTCTGCGCCGCAACAAGCGCGCTCTCGATAGCGTCCAAGTCGTTGCCATCCCCTCCCACCGTCTGTACGAACCATCCGTACGCCTCGTACCGCTTCGCAACATCTTCTGTGAACGCCAGCTCGGTGCTTCCATCGATCGAGATATGATTGTCGTCGTAGAGAACGATCAGATTGTTCAAGCCCAACGTGCCCGCCAACGATGAAGCTTCAGAGGAAACGCCCTCCATCAAACATCCATCACCGGCAATGACGTAAATCTTGTAGTCGAGAAGTGGAAAGCTGTCGCGATTGAAAAACGCCGCAAGATATTTTTCCGCGATCGCCATACCGACTGCATTGGAGATGCCCTGTCCCAGCGGACCAGTTGTCACCTCCACGCCCGGCGTGTGACCATACTCAGGATGCCCGGGTGTTTTGCTCCCCCACTGTCGAAACTTTTTGATCTCATCGAGCGATACGTCATACCCCGTGAGATGAAGAAGCGCATACAGCAACATGCAACCGTGTCCCGCCGAGAGCACGAAGCGATCGCGGTTCACCCATTGGGGATTGCGTGGATTGTGCCTGAGGTGGCGGGTCCACAACACGTACGCTGCTGCAGCCATACCCATCGGCATTCCCGGATGACCCGACTTCGCATTCTGCACCGCATCGATTGCAAGACAGCGGATCGTATTGATGCACAATTCGTCGAGTTCGGTCTGGCTGGGGTGACGAGCGAGGCGAGAAAGCGTTGGTAACTGGTCGATCGTGATTGCCAATGGAGAAGAACTTGCTTGCGCAGACATTCAAATTCCGTTGAAATCGTTCGAAACTCGGAGCGGTTCATGTCTAAGATAGGGATTTCCTGTTGAGATTCAATGGCGTTTTCGTCACAGTTCGAGCCGTATTGCGAAATCCGACGTTTGTCGCTAAAAGGCATCATGCAGATTTACTTATATAATGGAGGCAAATCGTCTCAACGCTTTTGGATGAAAGGCTAAGAGCTTTTGCAGAGACAAATCTCGAAACGACGTGAGGTGCACACCTGCTGGCCCGAAGCTTCGTCTGAGCAACGCATGAACGCATGCTCTCACTACAACGCTTTGTAAAATTTACTCAAGATGCAGTCTCGACATACCGATAACCTCTACAGGAACAGTAAATTCTACAGAATGACGGGCGCGCATTGTAACGGATGCTCACGCCTGACCTGAGTGTGAAGAAATGCGCAAGAGCGAGCAGACGGACGATCTCATTCACAATGTTGGGGATCATTCATGGCAAAGAGAGATTTTACGATTCTCGTCGTCGATGACGAAGAAACATTTCGCTACATGTTGTCCACGCTGATTGCAGGAGCAGGCTACCATGTCGAGACAGCGAATGACGGGGTAGCGGCAATCAATGCGGTGCAGACGAAACCGTACAATGTGGTACTGTGCGATGTCCGCATGCCGAAAGTGGACGGTATCGAAGTGCTGAAGTTTGTCAAACAGAACTATCCGCAAACGGAAGTCGTCATGCTGACCGGTGCGAGCGACGTGAAGACTGCGGTGGAATGTATGAAGATCGGTGCATACGACCACATTTTGAAACCCACGACCGCAGACGATTTATTGAGCACGATCGATCGGGCATTGGAACGCCAGCAACTGGTCCGCGACAATACCGTGCTGAAGAATGAGTTGGAACGATTGCACGGACCCACCGAGATCATCGGCGAGAGTGCTGCGTTGCGTCGCGTGTTGGAGATTGCGGCGAAAGTTGCCCCCACCGATTCGTCGGTGCTGATTCAGGGACCGAGCGGAACAGGAAAGGAACTGATCGCCAACTACATCTATCAACGCAGCGCGCGGGCAAACATGCCGTTCATTACGGTGAATTGCGCCTCTATTCCCGACACACTCATCGAGAGCGAACTCTTCGGACACGAAAAGGGCGCGTTCACCGACGCCCGCGCAACACGACCCGGCATCGTCGAGATCGCCGACAAGGGAACCCTCTTCCTCGATGAAATCGGCGACATCAGTCCTATCGTTCAGCCGAAGATTCTGCGCTTCATTCAGAGCGGCGAGTTCCGACGCGTCGGCGGGAATCAAATTCTCAAAGCCGACTGCAGAATCCTTTCGGCAACCAACAAGGACTTGAAGGCGGAAGTGAAAGAAGGGCGATTCCGCGAAGACCTGCTCTATCGTCTCAACGTCATCACCATCGATGTTCCGGCACTGCGCCAGCGCAAGGAGGACATACCTCTGCTCGTTTCGGCATTCCTTGCCAAGCTGAAAACAAAAGCCCCAAAGACGATCTCTCCGAAAGCCATGGAAGTGTTGATGGCATACGATTGGCCCGGCAATGTGCGTGAATTGGAGAACGTCATCGAGCGTGCGGCAATTCTCTGCCACAACAACGTCATCGAACCGCGCGATCTTTCGTTGCCAAACACACCCATCACGTTGCCTTCGTCGAACGGTCACGATCAGAAACTCGGCACCGCAATGCCGTTGAAGGAGATCGAGCGCATGCACATCGAAGGCGTGTTACGAAGCTTCCGCGGCAACAAAACCGAGTCGGCAAAGATTCTCGGCATCAGTCTCAAGACGCTCTATACCAAAATCCAGCAATACCAAATTCGCTGGAACTGAAAAGCCTCGCCTTGGTTCAAGGCACTCCCCCATCCCCACGCGGCAACCATGCCGCGTGGGGATCGTGGTCGGCGCGGACTCCCTCGGCGTTGCATCCCATTGCATCCCGTTGCATCCCGTTGCATCATTGATGGGCAAAGTGTAGCTTGAGCATCGAAGAATCTACCTCGTCCTTCCACCACTATGACGCGATCTTCTCGTTGGAGCGTTCTGCATCGTGCACCTGCCGCGCTGCCGGTGCTTCTCCTTTCTGCTTACGTGTTCGCGGTATGGGTGTGGAGTGCAGAAACGCCGACCACGTCGTTCAATGGCGATCCGAGATCGAAACTCTCGGATCTCATCTATGGAACGGCACACAAACCCTACGTGTACCGCGCCCTCGTCCCGATGCTGACGCGCTCCATTCACAGCCTCGTCGCAGGACCGGCGCTGGACTCACTCGAGCAGGCGATCCTGCGTCACCCGAAAGTCCAAAAGGAAACGAAGCGGCTTGGATGGGAAAAGGATTTCTTCGTCGAGTACCTCATCGCGCTCGCACTCGCTTTCGGCGCACTCGTCGGTTTTGCCTTTGCGCTCCGTCGCCTCTGGACGCTGCTGTACGCTACCGACGATGCGATCGCGCGCATCGCCCCCTTGCTCGCGTTGTTGGCGCTTCCTCCCATCTTCCCCACCGGACCGCACTACATCTACGACTTCCCCGCGCTTTTTCTGTTCACCGCCGGTATGGTGCTGATAGCACAGGAGCGGTGGAATTTCTTCTATCCTCTCTTCGTCATCGGTTGCGTGAACAAAGAAGCCATGTTTCTGCTTTCGTTTCTGTTTCTTGTCTGGTTCCGAAAGCGAATGCATACGCCGACGCTCCTGTTCCACCTTACCGCACAGGTGCTGCTGTTTGCCGTAGTGCGAACAGCAATCATGTACACATTCGCCGACAATCCGGGTGAGTCGCTTCCTTTCCAACTCTACCCCAATCTCCATTTTGCATTGATGGGATACAATCTAACAACGCTCTTGTATCTCGCTCTTCTGGTCTGGCTCGTCGCGCACGACCTCCGGCACAAGCATCCCTTCCTTACTGCTGCACTCATGCTGACCGTTCCCTTCGGCATCCTCGTTCTCTTGAGCGGCGTTCTCAGCGAACTCCGCGCCGTGTACGAGCTGTTTCCTGTTCTCTTCCTGCTCGTTCTGCATACGATCCTCTTTTCGTTGCTGCGAAAGCCGTATGTGTTGCGAACGTTGCCGGACTCCTCATCGAGAGTGCCATGAACGAGTATCGAGTGCATCGCGTGACGTCGCTGGAGATCCCCCAACTGGCACCATACCGCACGCTCCGGCGAACCGCGCAACACCTGCAGGAAGGCATCTTCGTTGCCGAAGGTGGCAAGGTCGTCACGCGCCTTCTCGATTCACACTGGCGCGTGGTCTCGATGCTCATGACCGACGAGTGGTTCACGACCATTCTCTTTCTCGTTGGAGCCGAGCGTTTGCATGGCGTGGACGTGTTCCTCGCCGGCAAGCCACTGCTCGAAAGCATCGTGGGATTTCGATTGCATCAAGGAATCATGGCGGTAGGGAAGCTACCGGCAGAGCGTTCGCTGCACGAGCTCCTCGCACCAATCCCGCAACCATACGTGATCGTTGCGCTTGACGGGCTTGTGCATGCCGAGAACGTGGGAGTCGTGGTGAGGAATTGCGCTGCGTTCGGCGTCGATGCCATTCTCGTCTCGTCCACATCGGCAAGTCCTTACTTAAGGCGAGCTGTGAGAAATTCGATGGGAGGAGTGTTCAGGGTGCCGGTGCTGCATGTCGAGCATTTGCCTCTCACACTTGATGAACTGAAGCATCACTATGCATTCAGCATCATCGTTGCCGATGCCCATGCGGAGCGCACCCTCGAGTCAGCCGACGTTTCGGGCAATGTCTGCGTTGTGTTCGGGAACGAAGACAAAGGCGTATCGGAGGATGTACAACCCACTGCAACGCAACGCATCCGCATCCCGATGCACAATGCGATGGATTCACTCAACGTGGCAAGCGCGAGTGCCGTGATGCTGTATGAGATCAGGAGAAGAATCCCACTCCGAACGTGACGTCTGTGTCACCCGCTCGATCTGCGTCGGAACCGACCATCCATGTCACTCGGCCATCGAGTCTAAAATGCAGTCGGTCGGCACGGGTGTCCCGACCTACGCTTTCATCTAGTTGACGAGGCGATGCTTTCGTAGTATCTTGAGTCCATGACGGCAAAATCTGAACTCGACAACGTGATCCGTGTTGCGATTGTTGACGACGACGAGGATGTACGCAAGGGCTATCGCTGGATGATCGAGCGTTCGACGGGATTCGTGGTCACCGGAACGTACGCAAGCTGCTCCGATATACGCAGCCACATCGACGAGTCTCCTCCCGATGTTATTTTGATGGATATCGGATTGCCGGAGAAGTCGGGCACCGAATGCGTGCGTTTGCTGAAACGCCAGTATCCGAACATCCAATTCCTCATGCTCACCGTGTACACGGACGACGAGAACATCTTCCAATCGCTGCGTGCCGGCGCTGTGGGATACTTGCTCAAGAAAACCACTCCTGCCAAACTTCTCGAAGCGATCAGCGACGCATACCACGGCGGCGCGCCGATGGCAAGCGAGATTGCCCGCAAAGTGCTCGCCTACTTTCAACACGAGCACACCGCAAACGTAACCGACGCTCTCTCTCTCCACGCGAAATCCAAGTCCTCGAAGCCCTGATCGAAGGACACAGCTACAAAGCGATCGCCGACAAACTTTTCCTCAGCATTCACACCGTCCGACCCCATCTTCAGAACATATACGCCAAACTCCACGTCAACACGCGCACGGAGGCTATCGCAAAGGCGTTGAAGAGTAGGATGGTATAAGAGTGCATCCGGGGGGCGGCTGCCATCATGCCCGCTTTAGGTGGAAGTGACATTCACTTGAGAGTTTTGTATGTTTGGCTCGTATGGACACCAAACAACGATCACCTCGAAATCGAACCATTACACTTTCCGAAGCTGAGAGAAATAAGTTTAAGACGAAGCTTATCACTCTCACGTCCAACGCGTCGGTCTTTGATCTCACCGACAGAATAGTCAACCAGAACGTGTTCAACGTTCTCGACTTTCTGCCTTCGCACTTTGTGGATCTGCTGTTTGTCGATCCACCATATAATCTGAGCAAGACATTTCATTCCAATGCATTTCGCGAAATGCGCAGCGCGGAGTATGCCCATTGGCTCGATTCGTGGCTGAGTAAGCTTGTTCCGACGTTGAAGCCCACAGCATCGGTGTACATTTGTGGAGACTGGCGTTCGTCCGGAGCTCTCCAAGAAGTCGCTGAAAAGTACTTCAAAGTTCGAAATCGGATCACGTGGGAGCGAGAACAAGGTCGGGGCGCCAAGTCTAACTGGAAGAACGCTTCCGAAGATATTTGGTTCTGCACTGTTTCCGATGAATACTATTTCAATGTCGAGGCGGTGAAACTCAAGCGCAGGGTGCTCGCACCATACACAGATGAGCAAGGCGAACCAAAGGATTGGGAACGAACCGCAGATGGCGGGTACCGGCTGACACATCCCTCCAATATCTGGACTGATTTGGCTGTGCCATTTTGGTCAATGCCCGAAAATACTGATCACCCAACACCGAAACCGGAGAAACTTCTGGCGAAGATCATCCTCGCAAGCACGCGACCCGGCGACTTCATCTTTGACCCGTTTTTGGGTTCAGGAACATCGGCAGTTGTTGCAAAAAAACTCGGTAGACATTTTCTTGGAGTCGAGCTTGATGAAACCTACGCCTGTATTTCGTTGAAACGTCTTCACCTTGCCGAAACCGACAAACCGAATGTCGAGGTCTCGTGGCAAATCACCGGCGTACGCACCGATGCATACGCCAAAGCCAATCCGATGCAGGTAGAGGTCGAGAAGTCTGCCGGAGAGAAGGGGACATATACGCACCCCGAACTCTACGGCTTGGTGAAGCCTCCGATGCTCGACAATCTCATGCAGAAGCAATAGCTCTCCCCCATCAACAGAGGAGATCGAAGTATGAGACACTCAGGAATGATGTTCTTAGCATTTGCTCTACACGCAGTGGCTGCATTCGCGCAGAACACTGCGGTACGGTGGAGCGCGTTCGACCAGGGCTTTGCTGCACCAACCTCACCTACCACAATGGTAAGGGCTGTGGCAGGACAATCGCTCGTCGGCGTTTCTCCGTCGCCGAGCACACGGCACGAAGCAGGATTTCTTGCAGGCATTCGCTCCGACTCTTCCGGCTCTTCGACGGCGGGGGTGATTGTGTACAGTCGCACTGGTCCTCCAAGACCATCCGTCTGGATGCGAGCGACCGATGGTTCATTCGACACGATGGTTGTCGATACCGCCGTGTGGCCCCGATTGTCGCACAACGGTCGCTACATTCTCTTTCACAAAACAACCAGCAGCAATCCTGCCTACAGCACCACCATGTCCTTTTATGATCTCCAAACACGCCGTGATACGCTGCTGGTTGCCGAAGGGGATTACCTGGTGAGCTACGACTGGTGTGGCGACGATTACCGTATCGTGTTCGATCGGGTGTGTAGCATGATGACGATGAACAGGGATAGGACTGGAACGATTACATTGTATAATGGTTGCTTCGAGGATGCGCCTGTGGTACGACCGGGAGGTTGGGGAATTGCTCATCACAATAGTGGTGGCCTTGTCGTCACAGATTCCCTCGGGGTCAATCGTCGGCAAGTCCCTAATACACAAGGCGGGAGACTACTGGCCTAGCTGGTCGCCGGATGGGCAATCGATTGCGTTCTTCCGCGTTGTCAACGACACGCTGCGCAACTACTACAAGATTCGTCCTGATGGTACAGGACTGACAGCGCTCACCTCATTCACAACAACGCAGGCGGTGTTCTACAACGGCGCTGCATGGACTTCCGACGGCTCGAAGATCATCGTCGCTGGCAGCATCAATCGTGTGCGCGGCCTCTACGCAATCGCTACCGATGGCAGCAGGGGCAAAGCATTGCTGCTCGGCACCGCAGGTATCCCGGTCGATTTTGTCGGCAACGTGACCGGCAATATCACGATCACACTGACCGATGTTCGCGACGAAAAGCAAGCGTTGCCGACGCAGTACAGACTCGAGCAGAACTCCCCAACCCGTTCAACCCGTCGACAATCATCACGTTCCAACTTCCCCGCTCCAACTTCGTTTCACTGAAGGTGTACGACATTCTCGGCAGAGAAGTGCGCACGCTGGTGAACGAGAATCTACAAGCGGGAAGTGATGAAGTGACGTTCGATGCGAGTGCCTTGTCGAGCGGCATGTACTTCTACCGATTGTCCGTGTCGCCCTCTGCGACACGAGACCTCGTCCCGACGAGTCGGGGCGGGCAGGCGAAGGAGTTCACGCAAACGAAACGGATGCTGTTGATCCGGTGACATTTACCCGCATCGCTTCCACAGCATCGATGCGAAACGGTGCCGTGATGGCCGCCGGTATCTACTCGAGAACTCAACATCCAGTCAGGCTCGGCGTATGATCTTCGCTGCGCCCCAACCCACCAGCACCATCGATGCGAGCACGAGCAGGCGCGACGGCGTTCCGAAGGTAATGGTTGGAAAATGGTTGCTGATCATGAGGAAGACGACGGGAAGGACCATGAAGGTGTTATGTTTGGATCGTCCTTTTGCGCGCGCTGCAAGGCGTTCGTCGGGTGTGGCACCTGGGGCAAGAGCCGCTACCATTTTCCGCTGAGCAGGTATGATGACCATCCACACGTTCGCTGTCATGAGCGTTCCGAGCATCGCACCGACATGGATGTATGCGGCACGAGGTCCCATGAACGTGTCGAGGACGTAGGCGGCAGCCACGATCAGTACAAAGGAAATCGCTCCTGCGACGCGCTCGTCCCTTGCAAGAGGCGATTTCCACAAGAGATCGTAGAGGGGCCAAGCGAGAACGATCGCCGCGATGCCGACTGCCATCGCCGTCGGTTCGTTATTCAGATCCTCGGTCATCAGTCCGCCGAAATAGTAGAGGTATCCGAGCAACACAATGCCGCTCAGCCAGGTGATTGCGGCTTCCCAGCGGAACCAATGTAGCTTGTCGGGAACGATGTGCGGCGACTTCTGCTTCACGACGACATAGAAGCCGCCGCTATGCACCATCCATACGTTCTTTTCAGTCTCCGTGCCGCTCAACTCCGCGAAGCGACCATCGAGCCACGTGAAAAAGAATGTGGCGCCGACCCACATGATACCCGCAAAGATGTGAATCCAACGAAACGCGAGATTGATCCACTCGAGGATGTCGATCTCCATAGTGAGCCTTCTGTTGTTGAGCGATGAGTGCCGATGTTATTTTCGTTGTGCTGCTTGCCGGATGCGTTCGAAATCTTCTTTCGGCCGAACCTCCTGCGGTGAGCGGATGATGTACGTCGCGACCGCCCTGCCTGCAAGCTGTGCTGGTGGAAGCCCGCTGAAGCGATCCTTAGCGGCAAAAATGATCTGCTCATCTCCGGGTTTGAGTTTTGGTATGCGATAGGAGGCGACGTCGGTGGAGCCGGGGAATCGGACGATGAGTTGTTCGCCTTCGGTCGCTCCTTTGACGACGTTGCGTACCACCACAAGAGCGTCCTGCCATTGCGGGTCGTGTTCGGTGATGAAGCGTTCTCCTTCGGTCGCCGCACGCACGCTCGTTAGTTTTGCCAGCACAACGAGGTCGGCGCTCTCGATGCGTGCAGCCAGTTGTTGTGCGGCGAGCGCCTGTTGTGTCTGTTGGAATTTCTGAAGGGCCTGAGTGCGCACCGCGCCCGCTTCCTCGGGCTTCACCAGAGTATGAGCAACGACGCGCAGCGCTACACCTTTGCCGAGTATCCATCCGTCCGCGTAAAACACCGCTTGTGGTCCTTCAGGAAATGCCGCCGGCTCCGGCACGAACACCGTGATCTCGTCTCCGCTCTTGATCGGAATCGTTGGGGGCTTGTCGAGCAGTTGGTCGATGCGCGTCAGGAGTGTGTTCCCCGATCGCGGCGCTTCAGGAAAGGTAACGGCGTCCGTTTGTACGACCGTTCCGATGAACGTGGCGCTCGCGTTTTGCCTTGCCTCGCGATCGAACTGCTGCGCGTGCACCGAGGGGAGTGCAGCGTGCCCCATCCAACACAGGAGCACTGCTGTCCATACCGATTCTCTCATCTGTGCGTGCACGGCACGGCGAACCATCATGGTCATTGTCATGGCAGACACTCCTTATCGTACCGGAACACTGAAGTAAAAAGGATCGATCGAGACTCCCACCTGACTGCCGCCGACGCTCAAAAGTTTTTCGGCGTTGAAATCCACGTTGCGTTGATACCGCACGCCGCACGGAAAATGTCGAGCACCGGGGCATTGCTTGCCGAAAACACGCCGCGAAATTCGTTGCCCACGCAGAACAGGAAATTGTAGTCACCGAGATACGGCAAAAATTTCGGCTCGGGCGTTGCGTTGGGAGTGTACGAGAGAATCACCTCTTCTTTCGTTTGAAATCCGTCACTGGACTGCTCCAGATGTGTAGCCCAAAAACCTCGACAATCGGTTACGAATTGTTGATAGAGAAACCCGACGGTGCCGTTCGGGGCAACCGCCAAAGCCCCGCACGTAGCGTTCTTCACGGTTCTGAGATCGCCCGACCACGTTACGCCACGATCAGTTGATCGGCGCACGTGCAGCGTGTAGGTTTCGCCTCCGACGCGATCTGCCCAGCAGACATACACGATGTTGCTGTTGGTGGGATGAACCGCGAGGGAAAGCGTCGAGCCGATGCGCTCATTTCCCAACGTCGGCGCGTTCGACCAAGGGATGCGCACATTCGTTGCCACCTTTCTGCCGGGGAGATTGTCGGAAGGATCGAGAAGATCACGGAAAGGATTGGCTCCCATCGCACCATGATCGTCGCGCACGACGACGATGTCGCTGGTTGCGGTGTTGTTGACGAAACCCCGCCAACCGAAGTATGCAACGTACACCGTTCCGTCTCCCGATACAGCAGGCCGTACCGAAGGACCGTTCTGGCTGTTGGTATTGCGTGGCTCGAGGCGGATCGTGGGGAACGTTGCGCCGCCATCGGTCGAGACATCGACTGTCGCGGTCTTTCCACCGCCGGCGTTAAAATCGTTGTTGCCGACGTAGATGCGATCGGTGCCCGCCCACGTTGTTGCCTGAACAAAGGGCTGATCGACGTTGGTTCGTGATTGCAGTACCCCCATGACCGCCGGTGTGGTGAAGTTGTTCGTGCGCAGAACATTCATCAGCAGACTGCCGGGAGAACGAAGGATGCTGCCGTGCAGTCGAAGCGGCGTCATCGTTCCGGCAACGGTGATATCGTTCGTTCCTGCAAAGCCGTGGCTATCAACGATGAAGTTGAGCGACCACGTTTCGCCGCCATCGGTGGTAACGTACACGGGAGCGTTGCCGCTGGAGCCGAAGGGATTCGGCGTAAAGGCTGTGCCAACCATGCGATTCGTATCGGAGAGGTCGACTGCGAGAAAAGGTTCACTGTCCTGATTGATTTCGCTGCTCATCGAAAACGGAATCATGTTGATGACCTTCACCCCTTCGGTCGGCGTGCGCATGGGCGGATGACAACAACCCGCGATGAGCAAACCGAAGAGGGAAAGAGCGACCGTCGGGTGACCTCGTGTCTGTTGCAGAGTGCACCTCCGTGAATGGTCAGTGGAAAACGGATGAGAGGTTCTCCCAAAAACGCGAGAGTTCTCCGGCAACGCGCCGCACGGCTTCGCGACCCTCAGTGATAGCTTCTGCTGCACGATCGAACTCCAACAACCCGATCTGGGCAAGACGCGGCGTGATCATCACATCGGGAGGATGATCTGCAAGCCGGCCGACAGTGATCCGATCCTGCATGATGTTGATCGCGCCGGCAAGTACGTCAAACAATCCCGGCGTTCCTGTCTTCACTTTCTCTTTCAAACGAATGGTCAGCTTGTTCAAGAGTCGGGCTTCGGTGCTCCGTCCGGTGCCGCCCGCTACGGAGCGCTTCTCATGATGGAAATGTCTGCCGACGATATCGCCGTTCAAGTTCACGGCAATGATCGCATCGGCACCCATCGCGCGGCAAAAGGAGACGGGCACCGGATTGACTAATCCACCGTCCACTAACCATTGATCGCCCATGCGAACCGGTGTGATGAAACCCGGCAGGGCAATGGAAGCGCGAACGGCGTCCCACAGTGAGCCGCTGCGGAGCCACACCTCGCGTCCCGACTTCAAGTCGGTTGCTACGGCACCGAACGGTCGAGGCAGATCCTCGATCAGGATGTCGCCAAAGCGTTCGCGCAGAAAATCCATCAGCCATTTTCCTTCGACAAACCCTCCGCCAACGACAAGCCGAATGTCGAAGTACTTCACCACGTTGCGGGTGTTCATCCTCCGCACCCACGATTCCAACAGATCCAACTTCCCCAGCACGTATGCCGCTCCGACCAACGCGCCGGTGGACGTTCCGCACACGATGTCCGGCTCGATCCCCATCGCAGCGAGTGCGCGCAGAACACCGATGTGCGCCCAACCGCGTGCGGAACCGCTTCCCAGTGCGAGTCCTATCCTCGGGCGGTTCGTGTGTTCCGTTGACGGCGATGCATGCTCGACTTTGGACATCTACTTTTCCAGTCCGACTTCCGCAGCAAGGCGTGAACGCAAGGAGTAGAAGTACTTGAACGTCAGGACCATCACACCCGATGCGAGGGCGAGCAGAATGACGTCGGTGGTGAACAACGTCCAGCTCTCGAACTTGACGTAGCGACCCAAAAGTATAACCAGCGAAGTGATGGTGGTGACCACCATGAAGGCGGCAGGGATTGCCGTAAACCAATACGTCTTTGCTTTTTGCGCCAGCCACGCCGTGATAGCGATGAGCGTGAGCGCGGCAAGCAATTGATTCGCTGCACCGAAGATGGGCCAAATCTTGAGATACGCGTTCGTAAAGGTGAGCGTCAGGAAGCCTGCAACGACGAGCACGCTGTTGAAGATGGGACTTCTCACCCAAGCGGGCGGATTATCCAGAAGTGTTCTCCACAGCTCTTCGAACAGGTAACGAGAGAGGCGTACGAGTGCATCGATGGTGGTGACAAGGAATCCTTCGAGAAGTAGAATTCCCCAAATCGTGCCGAAGACCTTCGGCAGGTGTATGCTCTCGCCGAGTACGCTGCCCAGACCGAGGGCAAATGCCAGCGGCGCGTTGCTCGACCCCTCCGTCGGATACACCAAGCTCTTGTACCGTTCGAAATCCATTCCTCCCGATACCAACAGGATGACGCACAAGGCGAGCAGTCCCTCCAGTAGCATCCCGCCATACCCGATCACGCGTGCGTGCTTCTCGTTCGAAAGCTGTTTGCACGACGTTCCGCCGCACACCAAGCCGTGAGCGCCCGATACAGCACCGCATGCGATGGTGATGAAGAGGAAGGGCCAGAGGACTCCAAGATTCGGAGCGGACAACGCTTGATCCAAATTGAACGCGGGGACGTTGATGACACTCCCTTGCACGCCTGCACCCAAAATACCGACGACCATGGAAGCCAGACCGAGATAGAGCACTTGTGCGTTCACGAAATCTCGCGGCTGAAGAACGATCCACACGGGAATCCACGAAGCGAAGAAGACATAGAACGAAATGATAAGTATCCACAGCGTCGGCGAAAGCGTGACCGGATAGTAAAAGCCCATCACGATGGAACCGAACGAGACGACCAACGCTACCAGTGTTACAATCCACAACCGCACGTGCATCTTGTAGATCATCCAACCTATAAGCGGCGCGAACAATGTCATCACGATGACGGAGGCAGAAGCAACGCCTCCAATCTGCACTTTCACGACACCGTCTTCCTGCACCATGTGAAGATGCGAACCGGATGCAGTCAGGTTTACGTCGTCGGGAGGGAGAGTGGAGGTGAGCGCGAGAGCCGTGAGTTGCAGAAATGCCGCAATGACGAGCAAGCACAGCAGGATGGCAAAGGAGATATAAAAGAGAAAGCCCATCTTGCCGAGCGTTTTCTGTGCCACTTCTGCCACCGACCGACCGCCTTCGCGCACGGCAACGAACAGCGCGGTAAAGTCGTGCACGGCGCCGATGAACACTACGCCGAACACGATCCACAACCACGCCGGAACAAAACCGAAATATAACGCGAGCGTCGGTCCGACAATCGGACCTGCAGCCGCGATCGCGGCGAAATGATGGGCGAACAACACAAGCGGTTTGGTCGGCAC
>PSMW01000011.1:646-18582 GCA_040290295.1 Ignavibacteria bacterium | reverse complement strand
CGGGCGGTGCCCGTCCAACCCCACCGTCTTTGCAACGAACCGGCTATAGAACCGATAGCCGAGAATGAGAATACCTCCTGAAAGCAGAAGCACGAGAGCAATATTCATAGAGTACCTCGCAGAGTGTGCATCGTTAGAAGGCGCTCGGAATATAATTGATCTCCAACCGACCGCCGAAATTCTTTATCGCCACAACATCGAAGCGGCATTCCTGCTCGTCGATATCGTGCTCGTACAGATAGGCGTGCGCCACGCGACGAACGTTCGCCTGCTTCTTCGGCGTGATAGCAAATTCCGGGTCGCCGAATTCATTGCTCCTCCGCATCTTCACTTCACAAAAAACGAGCACGTCACCATCCTTTGCCACAATATCGATCTCGCCCATCTTTTTGTAGCGATACTTCGTCTCGAGAATGACAAGACCGCGCTCGCGCAAGAAACGAACGGCGATTGCTTCGCCCTCATCCCCCGATGATGTTGTCGATTGTTGTTTCATCAGGATTCACTCCGCGATCGCCGGATGCGACGTGAGGTGTCGGGCGAACGAGCGGCGATGAATCTCGCAGAGGCCCAAGCGGCGGATTGCCGCGCGATGCTCCGGCGTTCCGTACCCTTTATGGTGCGCAAATCCGTAGCCCGGATACTGCTTGTCGTATTCGATCATCAATCGATCACGCGTCACTTTCGCTACGATCGAAGCGGCGGCGATCGAAAAACACAGCACGTCGCCGTCAACGATGGTCGAGTATGGAACGCTGAGCTGATCGAACCGATTGCCGTCGATCAGCACATGCTCGGGCTGGATCGGAAGGTGCTCGATGGCGAGATGCATCGCTCGGTACGTTGCTTGGAGAATGTTGATCGAATCGATCACGTCGTGATCGACGATGCCGATACCGAAACCGACAGCCTCGACGACGATGCGTTCGTAGAGTGTTTCGCGTTCGGAGGGCGGTACCCGCTTCGAATCGCGAACGCCATCGATGGTATGCCCCGGCTCGAAGATCACCGCCGCGGCGACCACTGGTCCAGCCAGAGGACCACGTCCGGCCTCGTCAACACCTGCCACGCGTGTCGTTCCGAACGCCCACAGCCTTCGCTCGAACGCGAGAAGATCGTTCGGTTGTCGTGTCTTAGAACTCATTGATCAACCCGAAGTGGATTTTGCCGTTGTTGAAGGATGGGCTGTCGCTGCCGAGTGCAAAGCTCACACCTAAGACTCCCAATCCTGTTTCCAGTTGGACGCCGATACCGTAGCCATACTTGAACGCGTCGGCTTTTGGAAGACGGCGCACGTCGTCGGCAGGGCGAAGGTAATAGCCGACATCCACGAATCCGAAAAAGAACGATCGGCGCGCCAGCAAAAAGCAATACTCGGTATTCATCCATCCGATGCGCGAACCAATGAATTGATTCTCGCGAAAGCCGCGCAACGTCCGACTACCTCCGAAGCGAAACATTTCTCCTTCTTCCGGCTGTGCGGTTTGCAATTCACGGCCATGGACGCCGAGTGCAAGCACTTGTCGCTCGAATGTTCCAACATACACATCTAGGTCGAATGTAAAGCGTTGTACACTCGCTCGTGCTGGGAGTTGCGCAGTGAGCGGTGCGGGAACGTTGCTGGTGCGCTTTATGCCGTACTGATAATCGGTGCGATAGCGTGCACCTGCAGTGGGGCTGACCGCATCGTTGCGTGTATCGTACTGAATCTCGGCTCCAACAGAGAGAAGCGAACTGCGAAACACTCTGCGAAAGCTTGTATCACTCGCCGATGGGATCACGCTTTCGGAGTTCAGGATGCCCGCAAGGGACAACTCTTCCGACAGCATGATTTCCACCTTAAGGTCGACCGCTCGCCGTACGTACGATGAGTCCTGCTGGCGCTGGAGAAATCCGCCGCCGATATTTGCCGGCAGTTGAAACACCCAGGGTTCCAAGTAGCGGACAGCAAGCTCTTGTGAGAGGCGATCCTCGCGTGCCCATCGAAAGCTGAGCTTTCGCCCGGTGCCGAAGAGATTGCGCATTGCGATCGAAACCAATCCCGTGACATACCCCGCCTCGTCTGATGTTCTCCCGGGGATGTAGCCGAGCACGCCGTCGAAGGTGTTGGTGTTTCCTTCTTGGACTTTGATGAGGATTCCGCTCTTGTCGTTGCGTACGTACAATTCAGGGTCCGCCACTTCCGAGAAAATGTTCAAACGCTTCAAGCGTGGTTTGATCGCGTCGATCTTTTGGGGATTGAACAGTTCGCCGGCGATGATACGTGTTTCGCGCACGACAACTGCCGGATCGGTCTCCTTGTTTCCTTCGACACGAATCTCGTCGATGGTGACTTGCGGTCCTTCGGTGATAGCCACGACGATGTCGAGCGAATCCTGCTCGTTGCCGTGATGAACGTCGATGTGGTGGATGGTGCATTGTGCGAACGGAAATCCGAGTCGTTCGTAGCGCGCGAGGAGGTTGTCGATGTCCCGCTCCAATGTCACGCGATCCAAAGGATCCCCCGGTCGCGTATCGAAGCGGCGAAGAAGCTCATCGGCGGAAACGTGAGTATAGCCGCTGAAGGTCAACGTTCCGACCACGGTTTGCTTGCCCTCAGCGATCGTGATGATAACGTCAACAGTGCCTGACGAGGTGTGCGAAGCCACGTCGTGCCGAACATCCGCAGCGAGGAACCCTCGGCGGCGGTACTCCTCACGGATGCGCGCCATGTCGATGGCAGCAAGAGCGGAATCGTACGGAAGTTGAGGCTTCAGTGAGAGCCAACCAAGTATCTCTCGTGCGGTAACGATACTGTTGCCGCGAACGTCGATCGCCCGGACGACCCCGCCCGATGCGTGACCGGACCAGAGAATGAACGTAGCAAGGAAGAAGAACCACCAGTGTGTGGCGCGGAGGGCTTTCATGGAGAAAGTATAGAGATTCTCTCCTTGAAGGTCAATGATTCTCCAGAACGAGACATCCTGGCTTGCAGCGGTTCATTCCCGCGCGCGTTTCCACACGTCCCAAATCGGTGTGGTGAGGCGGTAGTCGCCGAATCCCGTCTGATCGACGAATACGAAGGAATAGTTCAGGTCGAAGTACGACCAAATCTCGTAGGGCTTTGCATTGGCGTCGAACGGGTGCCGATCCACGTTGCTGGGCGGACCGAAGATAATGTAGATCATGCCCATATCGGTACGCCAGCCCTCGGTGTAATGCTTGAAGTATTTGTTGGCGTATTCGACGCGGCCGTAGTATTCCTCCATACGCTCGTTTCTCACCGTGTTCGGATTGGGGTCTTTCTTCTTCCAGAACTCCAGGAAGCGTTTCTGTTTCTCGTCTGCCGATGACGCCTGCTTGATGTAGTCAAGCTCCTTGTCCTTGGCGATGTACACTAACTGTTCGATCGCGAGATCGAGGTCTTTCAACGACTTGGGCAGAAGGTTCCACCGTACGATGAATGCTCGACTCGTGGTCGCGAGCGCGTTCTGTGTGGTGGAAGTGCCGGGCCGAAACGCTTGGACGAACAGCTTGTAGTCGCCGATCGGTAGAACGGTCTGATCGATCCGGAGGAAGATTTGGTTGCGTCCTCGGTTCAGGTGTATCGTCGTGTCGGCACGCAGTGCTTCGCGATTCTTGTCGTTGAGGACGGTCGCCTCGAGCAGGATCGAATCCGGCTGAGCGTCGTTGTAGGCTTCGAAGAAAATGTGCATCGGTTCGGCAATCTCTCCGACGTTCGGCGAGATGCTCGGCGTGAAGACCGTCTTTCCCTCCTTCATCGTCAACTTGCTCACCAACATGATGTCACTGAGTTGCAAACCGGGGAGAGTGTAATCGGAGACGGTGAGTTGCTTCATCACGCGTCGCATGACGCGGCTTTCGCGGTCACGATAGAATGCTGCAATACGATACACTCCCGGCGGTACATGGAAGTACATGCGCTCGATGCTGTACGATGCGGACGAGACCGACTGTTCGAACGTCGGGACTTTCACGTCGGTGGTGTACAGCTTTTCCGCTACCAGTGCATTGCTGGAGTCGTAGATGTCGATCGTAAACTCGTAGGAAGCTACAAACTTGTCGCCCTCTTTCGTGAAGCTCAATTGTTCGTACGGGATGGCGGCAAAAATATGCAGGCGGCTGAGATGCTGCGAGCGTGCATCGGTTGTCGTTGCAGATGTCTCTGCAGGAAGGTTCGATGCAAAGGTGAGTACATCGACGTCGAAGGGAGCGTCGTCCTTCATTCCCTTTGCCACCTCCACCTGGCTGCTTGCCGGCATGAACACAAGGGCAAGCACCGTTGAAAGAAGAGCCAGCATCTTCATAATACCTCCTTCAGGTCGTGGCACACCTGAACTCATACATGCGGCGATCGGTTCTTCGAAGCTCCGGATGCTATGGATGGTGGTCTCGCGTATGCCCGTGAGACATGATCGGGCTTCCAAATACATCATACTCAGAAGCGCGTTCAATTGCAACATCCAGAAATTCGCCGACCGGCAGCGGGTTGTCGCCGGCAATCAGCACGGCGTTGTCGATCTCGGGAGCGTCACGTTCGGTTCGCCCGACATACACGTTTCCATCCCGCCCATCGACCAACACTCGTTGTGTCGTGCCGACGAGCGTGCGGTTGTAGGCTGTCGAGATTTCTCTTTGCAGTGTCATCACCAAAGCTTTCCGTCGCTCTTTTTCTTTCAGAGGAACAGGATCGCCTAAGGGATAGGCAGTGGTCCCTTCCTCTCGCGAGTAGGCGAACACCCCGAGGCGCTCGAACGTAACCTCTTCGACGAAGCGGAGCAATTCGTCGAACGCCTGCGTCGTCTCGGTTGGGTAGCCGACGATGAGTGTTGTGCGAAGGGCTACGCCCGGAATCGCTTCGCGCAACTCGTCCAAAAGCTGCCGCAGTGCTCGGCTAGTAATGCCGCGTCGCATGGACTTGAGCACGTCGTCGTTGATATGCTGGACCGGCATATCGAGATACTTGCAGATGTGCGGGTGTTCCGCAATCACCTTGAGAAGTTCGCGAGGGAATGTGGCAGGGTACGCGTACATCAAACGTACCCATGCGATGCCCGGAAGATCAGCAAGTTGCTCTAACAGTGCGGGGAGTCGCCGTTCGCCGTACACATCCAAGCCGTAGTATGTTGTGTCCTGTCCAATGACGACGAGTTCTTTGACGCCGCGCTCTGCCAGCCCCTTTGCTTCTTGAACGATATCCTCCACCGTCCGGCTCACATGCTTGCCCCGCATGATGGGAATTGCACAGAACGAGCAGGGATTATCGCAGCCCTCGGAAATTTTAAGAAACGCATAATGGGGTGGCGTCGTCAAGACCCGCTCGCCGAGCAATTCGTACTTGTACTCTGCTCCCAATGCCGCGAGGACGCCGGCAAGATTGTTGGATGAGCCGAAGAACTGATCGACCTCAGGAATCTCTTTTTTCAGTTCGATCATGTAGCGATCGGTCAGACATCCCAATGCGTACACTTTCTTGAGCTTGCCCATTCCTTTGCGCTGCACGTTGGCAAGAATCATTTCGATGGACTCTTCCTTCGCCGCGTCGATGAACCCGCACGTGTTGATAACGGCAACGTCTGCATCCTCGATGTCGTGCGTGATCTCGATATTGTTGAGGCGGAGTTGTGCCATCAGTTTCTCCGAATCCACCAGATTCTTTGCACACCCCATCGTGATAACGTGAACTTTCTGCTTGCTCTGCATCCTTTTCCTTGTCGTGCTTCGTATGTCGGCTTTCTTTCTCTTCTTGGTGTGTAAGAGAATACACAGATTCCGGCAAAACAAAAAGCCCCGGCGCGCGTTGAGCGCACCAGGGCTATGCGAGCGACCGCAACGCTTTGGGAACGCGGGCGAGCGCGTCCTCCCGAACCAAGCGTCATGCTCTTTACTTGATGAACGGCAGCGCAATCATCAAGCCCGAGCGAACGCCACGTGTATAGCTGTCGAGTGATGCCGATACTGATCGCCATTCGGGAGAAGACATGAGTGCGCTGCGCGCCTTCTGGTACGCATCCATGTTGTCGAACTCGGCAACAACGATCACTTCTTCGATATCGCCCACGATCGTCTGCCAGCCTGCAACGAATCGGTACCCCGCTTTCTCTTGCGCCGGCACCAATTCTTTTTCTGCAAAAGTATGGTAGTCGCGCATCTTCCCGAGCGGAACAGTTGCGGTGGACATCCAATAGATTTTTCCTGCCTTGGGTTGTGCCGTGGCTTTCGACAGGCTCACCGATAACACAAAGCACAACACGAGTGTGAAAAGAGACAGTGTCTTCATTACAACCTCTCATGTATGTTGTCGCATGGACTGGGTGTTACTTGTTGGCTTTCACCGGCTCGACAAGGGTCAAGTCGAACGGACCTTGTTGTTCGATGTAGAAGATGCTTTCGGAATCCTCTGCACCCGCCGTCTCGTGCTTGTCGCCGCCGGGAATGTAGAGGTAGGAGCCGGGACCATATTTCTTGCCGTTGTGTGTGTACAACCCCTTGATGACGACAATCTTGGTCGCATACGTATGGTAGTGCAGCGGCGTCTTGAAGCCGGCAGGGAATTTCGTCAAGCCTTCGTATCCGCCCTTGGTTTGATCGCCGCGCAACGCGGCACTCATCACGCCGGGAGGTGCGCCC
Source organism: Ignavibacteria bacterium (assembly GCA_040290295.1). Lineage (GTDB taxonomy): Bacteria > Bacteroidota > Ignavibacteria > UBA10030 > UBA6906 > CAADGV01. The sequence goes on along the minus strand of PSMW01000011.1, from coordinate 11,952 downwards.
TTGAGCTGTTCCCATTTCAAATCTTCCTGCGCAAGAAGAAATTTCTTCTCCTTCTGTGCTGAAGCTTGCGTTGTCACCGCGAGCAGCAGCGCGCCGAGGACCATACCGATGAAGAACGTGAATCGTTTCATAACAATGAACTCCAACATGAATATGGTGAAAGAGGAATTTGCCGAGATCGTTCGATGCCGCCGGCTGTGTTCACAACATCAGCCCTGCAAGCACGAAACCATGCAGGCGAGGGAAGAGAGAGGCTTCTGCCTGCTGCCGTCATCTCGTCCGGTCCGGCGTCGGCTAAGCGTTGATCGGCGTTCCTCAGGCGCATGAAGAGTGAGTGATGATCGTACTCTGGTGCGTACGACGTCCGTCAATGCACGGCATGAACAAGAAGAAAGCACTGAACGTGTGTGAAGCGTACTGATGAAATGCTGGGGCGTACCGGCTGACGACCGGCATCGGAAGTTGGAGGATCAGGATGCGAGTGATGAAAGCGGAAGCAGTGAACCCACCATCTGGTAAGGTCAACAAGAATGCTCCTGTGGAGTGAAAGAACGGATAACAGCGTTATGCTCTACTTCAAAGGCATGTTCAGTCTAACTGAATAATCCCCTAATGTCAAGCGAATGTACGTGGTAGTGAACCCCTCACGCCCGATCGTCCGACATCGGATTCCCAACACCCTTCTCCTTCCTTGACATCTTTCAGATTCAATCTTATATTGTCTTCGCAATACAGCGATCGCCGTCCCTTCACAGATCGGCTTGTCCGTGTTCGTTCATTCTCTATGTCTCGCAATACTGTTGCTGGCGCTTCCGGCGTTTGCACAGAAACTTCCGTTTCGGGCGTTCACCGTCGAGGACGGACTGTCCGCCAACATGGTGGCTGCAATTTCTCAGGAGGTAAACGGAACGCTCTGGGTAGGAACAGGGGAGGGTCTCAGCGCATTCGATGGTACAACATTTCAGAAGATGAGTGTGCACGATGGTTTGGGTGCCAATCATATTACATGCATCGTGCGCAGCAAGGCATCGAAAGAGGTGATGTGGATTGCCACTCTCGGCGGTGGCGTCAGCAAGTATCATGATGGTAAGTTTTCAACATTCATTCCAAAGACATCACCCGCAGCAGCATTCGTCTATGATCTCGTCGAGGACAGCAAAGGGGATGTGTGGTGCATAACCCATGATGGGTTGTACAGACTCACGGGCTCGACCTTTATTCGTGAGGACAGGATTTGTTCCGATCCAAGCTCGCTACTCTGGTCGGCTGATAGTCTCCTGTGGATCGGCTCTCGCGGTGATCTCATCGTGTATTCCCCCTACTCTCATTCTCGAGATTCGCTCCTTCTTGGCATCGGCGAGATAACCACCCTGTTCCAGGATCGACTCGGTTCGGTGTGGGTTGCAACCGCCGATAGCATGATTGTAAAGATGAAGATCGTGAAGGCAACATCTGGATCGGTGATGTTGCCGCCGGCATTGTGCTGATCAGAAATCCGTACGGAGCCGAACCGATGCTTCAAACATTCACAACATCGGATGGACTGCCGAACAATTTGGTGCGTGCATTTATTCAGGATACAGAAGGAAAGATGTGGGTCGGTACACGCTGCGACGGACTGGGAGTATTTCACAACGGCGGGTTCCGTCGGGTTTCGTTCGAGGAGGGACTTATCTCGCAAACAGTGTGGGCACTCGCCTACGACTCGGTGGACCACGTTCTCTGGGCTGGCACATCAGCCGGTGTGCAGCGCATCGATGCTTCCACGCTTCGTCCGCACACATACGGGGATGGGTCTTTCAACGTACCCACGGCCGGGTTGGGAGTTGTCCCGGGACGATTTGTTTGGTTCATTGATGAGGAGGGCTTGCACCTCTATGACCAGACGGATGTGCGTGTCCGTACAGCTCCTTCCCCTGTGATGATTACGGGCGTGTCCGTCAATGGCGTTCCGGTTGACTGGAGGGAAGTCAACGAATTCCGGGACGATGAGAATACGATGCAATTCGCGTTTAGGGGAGTAACGTTCCGCGAATCGAAAGGATTGCGATATCAGTACCGGCTTGTAGGTCTGGACAAGGACTGGCATCCCCCGACACAGCAACGGGGCATGACCTATGCAAGTCTTTCGCCCGGCAGCTACGTTTTCGAAGTGGTCGCCATCAATGCGGCGGGGATCAGCAACGCCACGCCGGCGAGTGTTGTCTTCTCGATCGTTCCTCCCTTCTGGCAGCGGTTGATCATGCTGAAGCGCGTTCGAAGTTCAAAGCTTGGTACGGCCAAGCGAAGCAAAACAGAAAACGCGCGCTCGCCGACAGCAGAACGTCCGTATTGTCATCATGAACAGGAGACTGAAAAGAATGATTTCTCGGTGGTCAACGCTCGTACTTCTGACTTGTCTCTTCCATGCACTTCACGCACAAGAGCGCCCAGGCGTTATTGTCGGCCGTGTTCTGGATGCAACAACCGAGCAGCCGATTATCGGCGCCAACGTGGTTCTCGTCGGCACTTTACGGGGAGATGCCACCGACAGTGAAGGTCGCTTTCGCATCGAATCGGTCCCTCTCGGATTGGCCAGGATCAGGGTGAGCGCGGTCGGCTACGCCCCTGCGGAAGTTACCGACATCGTCGTTACGACAGCAAAACCGGCCCAGGTGATGATCCGATTGGAGGAGTCGGTCATCCAAAGCGACGTCGTTGAAGTGACCGTCACGCCGTTTCAAAAGTCCCCTGAAGCACCGCTGAGCATTTATGCACAATCCAACGAGGAGATTCGTCGTTTGCCCGGTGGTTTCGAGGATGTTGTGCGTGCGATTTCGATTTTGCCCGGCGTGGCTCAAGCCGAACCAGGGCGCAACGACCTGATCGTTCGTGGTGGAGCGCCATCGGAGAACCTGTATGTCGTCGAAAACATCGAGCTCTCCAACATCAATCATTTTGGAACTCAAGGCGCCTCGGGAGGCCCGCTAAGTTTCATCAATCTTGATTTCGTGCGAGAGACGGCATTCTCGACCGGAGGGTTCGGGGTCACACACGGCGATAAGCTCTCTTCACTCCTGATGATCTCATTGCGCGATGCGCGCGATGATATGGGCGGCAAAGCGACACTTTCGGCAACACAGTTTGGGTTGAATCTTGAAGGACCGCTGTTCGGAAGCGGCTCGGTTCTTTTCTCGGCGCGCCGGAGTTATTTAGATTTGATCTTCAAGGCAGCGGGATTCGGATTCGTTCCTGAGTACTGGGATTTTCTCCTGTCAACAAAACATCGCCTCAGCACGGCGGACAATCTGTCGGTGATCGGCATTGCTGCTCTCGACAACACGCGTCTGTTCAACGATACGCCCGATAAACGGTTCAACAACTCACGCGTTCTTGCTAGCGATCAGCAGCAATACATCGGTGGCATCACGTGGCAGCATCTGTTCCCGTCCGGATATTCACGACTTACCGCGAGTCGCACCGACATAACGTTCGCATTTCGGCAAGACGACTCGTTGCTCATCCCCATCTTTCGGAACGACTCCCGTGAAATCGAGATGTCACTTCGCGGGGATCTGTTGTACCAAATCAAGGAGGGCACGGAGCTGACGGCCGGTGCACAAGCAAAATTCATCCGGTTCCAATCAGATATTGTGTTGAACCCCGTGCGCACGTCATATCAGTATCCCTTGGCACTGCGAGCGGTGTTCGATACGAATGCAACTAAAGCATCAGGGTATTTGCAACTCTCTAACGTTATCGGCAACCTACGACTCACCTTAGGGGGACGCGTAGAATATTTCAGTATGATCCAGAATAAAATGGTCTTTTCGCCACGCGCGGCAGCGTCGTATCACTTGAGCAAACGTTGGAATATCAACCTCAGCGTGGGCGATTATGCGCAAGCGCCGTCGTATATTTGGTTGGTGGCGAACTCGATCAATCGGCGACTGGACCATCTTCGCGCCGTGCAATGGATTGCGGGAGTCGATTGGCTGTTGCGCGAAGATACTAAAGTGACTCTGGAGACCTACGTTAAACGATACCGCAACTACCCAGCAAGCCAGACACGGCCATACCTTATTCTCTCGAACACTGGCGCGGGATTCGGAGGAGCAGAGGACGGATTTGCATCGTTTGGCTTCGATCCGTTGGTGAGTGTGGGAACAGGCCGCGCGTATGGCATTGAACTGTTCGTTCAAAAGAAGTTGTCGGAGATCCCATGCTACGGGACGGTCAGCATCAGTTACGGCAAAGCGCTTGCAACGGCAACCGATGGTATCGAGCGCGCGGGCAGCTTTGACCAACGATGGGTAGTAAATGTCGGCGGAGGCTACATCTTCAACGAACGATGGGAGCTGAGTGGGCGGTTTCGCTTCGCTTCAGGACGCCCTTACACACCCTTCGAGCAGGATGGTTCTCAGAATCCTTCGAACTATAACAGCGCTCGACTACGCGCCAATCATAGCCTCGATGTGCGCGTGGATCGCCGGTGGCATTTCGACCGATGGACGCTGGTCACCTACATCGACGTGCAGAACATTTATAACCGCAAGCCGGTTAGCGTCCCGCGCTACAACGCGCGTACGGGACAAGTGGAAGAGAATGCTGCTATCGGCATTCTGCCGTCCCTCGGTATCAGTGCAGAGTTCTAACCAGTAAACCCATACCCACTGGTACGGAGAATGCAGTGAAAGAAATACTCATCGCTGTGACATCGTTTGCAATCATGGAGTTCGTTTCCTACTTGGCGCATCGCTACATCTATCACGGCATCGGCTGGATTTTGCATAAGAGTCACCATGAGCCGCGAACGGGCATCTTCGAGTGGAACGATATTTTCCCGATGATCTTTGCAACGGTGACGATCGCTCTTCTCCTCTACGGCTGAGTGATCCCGGCAGGAGCGAACTGGTCGCTGCCGGTATCGGTATCAGTGCGTACGGACTGACGTATTTTCTTATTCACGACCTCTACATTCATCGTCGCGCGAAATGGCTGAAGATTCGCTTGCCGTTTCTGACCACGCTCAAGAGGGCACATGCACTTCACCACCGAACCGGCGGTGAACCATACGGTTTGCTGTTCGTCATTCGACGCCATCGCCTCAGCGCCGTCAACGTGAGGGATGAAGAGCCTGTATGAAACAGGTAGTTGTCATCGGTGCAGGCTTAGGAGGACTCGCAACGGCGATTCGGCTCGCGCATGCGGGCTTTCATGTTACGGTGCTCGAGAAGAACGATCGCGTGGGAGGTAAGATGAACATCGTGCAACAGCATGGCTACACATTCGACACCGGTCCATCCCTCCTCACCATGCCGTTCATCGTCGAGGAACTCTTTACCGCTGTTGGTCGTCGCGTCGAAGACTTCCTGCAGTTGGTACAGGTAGAGCCGTTGTGCCGCTATCGCTGGACCGACGGGACACATCTGGATGCTTCGACGCATCTCAGTGAGATGCGCGAGGCCATAGCAACACTGCACCGCAACGATGCCGATTCGTTTCTGCGCTTCATGGAGCATGGCAAGCGTCTCTACGATGCGACCGCTGAAGCATTTCTCTACCAGCCATTGTGGTCGCTCAGCGTGCACAATGTGCTTCGCAACCTTCGGTTTGTACCACGCCTGGTGCATCTCGACCCGTTTCGCAGGTACAGCACTGCCGTCTCGTCGTTCTTTCGGGATCGTCGGTTGCAGCAACTCTTCAATCGCTTTGCAACGTAGAACGGCTCAACGCCGTATCGAGCACCGGCGACGCTTCTCATCATTCCGTACGTCGAGTTTGCGTTTGGGGGATGGTACATTACCGGTGGTATGTACCGGCTTGCGGATGCACTCCTCCAACTTGCGCAGTCACTCGGCGTCGTTATTCGGACCGAGGCTGCGGTCGTTCGTATCATCGTCGAGCAGAATAGAGCGCGTGCTGTAGTCCTCGCTTTAGGCGGACAGATTCGCGCCGATGTCGTTGTTTCCAATGCCGATGTCGATTATACCTACCGTTCGTTGCTTGGGTTGAACGAACGACGATTCAGTTCCTATGAGCCGTCGCTCAGCGGATTTGTGTTGATGATTGGCGTACGTCAACGATTTCCGTCTCTACTTCATCACAACATTTTCTTTTCGGCAAACTATGAATCCGAGTTCGATGCGTTAGTAGAGCGACGAACGATCCCTGCAGACCCGACCGTGTATGTGTGTAATACCTCGTTCACCGACGCACAGCATGCCCCGAGGGATGTTCGAACCTTTTCGTGCTTGCCAACACGCCGGCGCTTGAAACCACACCTGCGGCGCAACAGTGCGAGTGGTCGAGATGGAGGAGTGAATACCGGACGATCATCCTCCAAAAACTCGCCGGTATGGATATCTGCATCGAGGAAGACAAAATCGAGGTAGAGAAGATGATCACTCCGGTAGATTTCGAGTCGCAATACAACGCTTGGCGTGGTACGTTGTACGGAATGTCGTCCAACAGTCGGCGTTCCGCTTTCTTGCGGCACGGGAACGCAGCATCACGCATCGGACACTTGTATTTCGCCGGCGGTACGGTTCACCCCGGCGGAGGCATTCCGTTGGTGCTTCTCTCGGGAAAACACACTGCGGACTTAATTCGTCGCCGGGAGGGAATCTGAAGCGTTTCGTCTATCGACAGGTAGTGCATGCGCCTTTGACACGGGTCGCTGCGTTCTACAGCGACCTGCGGAATCTGGCAAAAATCTCGCCGCCGTTCCCTCGCCTGCGCATTCTTGCGGAAGATACCGCCGTTGAAGAAGGAAAAACATTCGACATCGAATTGGACTTCATCATCTTCGCGATGCGATGGCGTTCATTCATCGAACAGGTCCACCCCGGCTCGTTCTTCGTCGATACCTCGCAAGGCAAACTTCTGCGCACGTGGCGGCATGTGCATCGCTATGAGCCGGTAGATGACGGCACACTGCTGACTGACGAAGTTGTGTGCGATCCACGCTGGTGGGTTGCGCCCTTCATCGGCATCGGGCTGACGGCGATTTTTGCGTTTCGGCGACGTGCAATCGAACGGGTGCTCCGATGATCGAGGCAAGAAAATCGGTGTTGTTCCAGCGGGTGTTCCGCCTCTACAATCGGCGGTTGTTGCAGAAGCACTTTGCCTCCGTACGTGCGGCTGGACTTGATCATGTTCGTTATCTCGACCCGCATCTTCCCGTTGTGTGCATCGGAAATCATAGTTGCTGGTGGGATGGGTTGATCGAACTGTTCTTCGCGCGAGAGGTTTTCGACTGCGATCCGTACTTGATAATGGAAGAACAACAGTTGGTACGGTACCCGTTCTTCAGATGGCTTGGTGCTTTTCGGTGAACCGTGGTATCAAGCGTGATGCTCTGCGTTCGGTACAGTACGCAGCACAACTCTTCGATCGTCCGAAGAGATTCGTGTGGATCTATCCGCAAGGAATTATGCAACCAAACGATACGCGCCCGCTCCGTTTCGCATCGGGAGCTGCACGCATCATCTCGATCGCCGGAAGACCCGTGCAAGTCCTCCCCTTCGCCCATCGTTATGAATTCTCGAACGAACAACGACCCGATGCCTTCACCCTCTTCGGCACGCCGATCGTCGTGACAACTCCGTGCGTCGTCACAGCGCTTACCCGAACGCTGGAAACGACCGTGACAGAACTTCTCGATCGCCTGCGCAGCGATATTGTCGGGGCAAGTTTGGAAAAATACCACATTCTCCTTCGAGGCAGGGCCTCGATAAATGTCCGGCTGGATCACCTCAGGAGAATGAATTACTGATGCTGTACACCCAGATCGTCTTTCTCGTTCTTGTCATTATGACGACCATCGCCATAGTGAACGTGCTTACCATCCCGCGCATTCGGAGAACGTGGAAGCCACGGACAGCGCCGTTCGTTTCGGTGCTCATTCCAGCGCGCAACGAAGCGCAAACGATCGACACCTGCCCCTCCTCGCTCGTCGCACAAAAGTATCCGCATTACGAAATCATCGTTCTGGACGACCGTTCGGAGGACGGAACGTAGGAAATACTTCGTACGTGGGAATCACGAATCCCGCATGTTCGCATCGTTCGCGGCGAGCCATTGCCGCCGGGATGGGTCGGAAAATGTTTTGCCTGTCACCAACTCTCGAAAGCGGCGCGCGGTGAACTGCTTCTCTTCACGGACGCCGATACCAAGCATTCCACTGCGAGCATTGCAAATGCCGTTGCGGCGCTGGAACGCTCCAACGCCGACCTGTTGTCGCTGTTCCCATCGCTCGAACTTCGCTCTCTCTGGGAGAAAGCCGTCATGCCGATGCTGCACTTTGTCACGTTCACCACGCTCCCTTTTCCGCTCGTGCACCACACGCGCAAACCTCAACTTGCCATGGCAAACGGACAGTTCATCCTCTTCCGTCGTTCTGCTTACGAAGCCATCGGCGGACATGAAGCGGTCAAAGATGCACTCGTCGAAGATGTGTGGTTAGCGCGCTCGATCAAGAGACACGGCTTTCGCTTGCGTGTGATGGATGGAAAGGAGTTGGTTACGACGCGCATGTACCGATCCCTGCGCGAAATTTGGGAGGGCTTCTCCCAAAACCTCTTTCCTGTATTCCGATACTCTCTGGCAGCAATTACGTTCGTCATGGTCTTCAACCTTGTCACGTCCGCGGTGCCCTTTGTTCTGACTCTCGTCGGAGTGTGGGATTTGTTTGCACGCGGCTCGGCTCTCAGCGACTCGTGGATTCCGCTTGCCCTTGCACACGTAGGGCTGTTGGTTACCATTCGTTCGATGCTCTCTCTCAGGTTTTCACTAGCACTTCTTCCGATCCTCCTTGATCCTGTCGCTATGGCGATTGTGATCGGCATTGCTGTCAACTCCATTCGCTGGGCACTCTTCGCAGGTGGACTACGCTGGAAGGGACGCATTTATCCACTCACGCGTGGCGAGACGTCAATACCATCCCATCATTTTACCCAAGGAGAATGAAATGAAATTGCTTGCACTTCTCGTTTTCATGAACAGTGGATTCACCGTCGATGTTGCTACGGAGGTTGCCTACACGATCGACCTCAGGCGCGAACTCCTAGCCGACTTCGCAGATGACATCGGTTTGTTCGAACGGCACATGCCCGGCGTTCTGGCGGTCAAGAATATTGGCGAGAACATCTACCTTTACCAAACTGAGAAACGCGTCCCACTCGCCGGCACATTGCGCACCGACTTCACGATCAGCAAGCGCTCCGAAGGGGACTCGCTAACCATTTATGAGTCGCTCACTCCCAACGACCCAAACTATATGTACTGTGCCGTGCTGATCAAGCCCGAGTCCGAACGCTCGACAAGAATCTCGATAACGCTCCGCCTCCGCCTGGAGAGGGAGAACGGCTTCGCAATACACTGAATGGCTCCGCTTCTCGGTGAAGCATTCATCGAATCGAGAATGAAAGCGGAAATGGACGACATGCTTCAAGAGTTCATCGCAAGTTCGAATCGAGAACTGTATAACCGACTCCTTCAACGCACGATGAACGACTGACGATGTCCATCAAACAATTCCTTGATCGGCTCTCTGACGGATTCGGTTCGAATGGGTACGGGATGGCGTTTCGCGCCCTCCTCTTCGTCTGGGTTGTGTTGTTGCTTTGCGGATACGTCTTCATTGCAACCGACCTGCTGCCGGAGCGCTTTTCTTGGACAGCGTCCATCATCCTGTTCTTATCAACGGCAGTGGTGTTGCTCTCTGAGGCACGCGTCAGGAGCGTGCGTCGCAATGTGGTGCTTGCTCTCGTGCTTTTTGCAGGAGCCTGTATTGTCGAGTACATCGGTATACGCACAGGCCTTCCGTTCGGCGCATACACGTACACCGATGCTCTTGGCTTTCGCCTCGTAGGTGTACCGGTGGCCATCGCCGCTGCATGGTACACCACCATTATGATCACGCGAACAATTGCACGTGCAGTCTTCCCACCGGGTATCGCCACTGCGCTGGCGGCAGGTATTCTCACACTCGCTTTCGATATCGCCCTCGAGCCGATGGCATCGTATATCGAATCGTATTGGCAGTGGACAGAAGGCAGGATCCCATTGCAGAACTACGCAAGTTGGTTCGTCCTCTCGGCCTCAGCGGTCTTTCTGTTGGAACGATACGATCCGCTGCCTGCAGCGATACCTACAAGGGCGGTACTCAAGACGAGCTTGCTCGTGTTTCTTCTTCAGTTCGGATTGTTCCTCATCGCCGATAGCCTGTTTAAGTATGCAAGCCACGTGGTAATCGCAATGCTCGTCGTCGGGATGACAGCCATCTTGTGGAGGCTGCGCCACCACACAATGATGCACCGGGAGATTTCACTATGAACATTGAATACCTCGCAGTCCTCCTCGCAACGCTCGCAGCGCCCCTCTTGCTGAGTCGCGACAAGAATATTTCTCTCTGGAAGTATCGTCGTGCGCTACTGACAACCCTTGCAGTGATCTCGTTTGTGTACTGGATATGGGATTTGATTGCCGCTGCGCGCGGTCACTGGTCGTTCAATCCACACTATGTCATCGGCGTCTGGGTTCTCGAACTGCCCTTGGAAGAATATCTCTTCTTCCCTGTCGTCGCTTTCGTTTCGATCTTCGTTTGGGAGTCTGTAAAGTATTTTCTGAGGAAAGATTGATGGAATACACCTATGCTGCGGTGGCGTCAGTCATCGTTGTGGTATGTGCTGATCGCCTCCTGAAAACCCATCTGGTACATCAAGCGAGGTTTTGGATTTTCATCGGAATAATGTTCGCCTTCAAAACGATCGTCAACGGTTACCTCACGTGGCGACCGATCGTGTTGTACGGAGAGTCCTTTCAGATCGCCCTCCGCATCGGAACGATCCCGGTGGAGGATTATCTCTTTGGCTTCAGCTTGATCACATCGAGCATCATCCTGTGGGAGTGGTGGAAGAGCAGGTGAAACGAGCACGGGGCTCGCCATGTGCAAGAGACAAAAGATCATCGTAGTAGCAATGCACGACGAGTCTGCACGTCTTTGCCGGCAACCAACTAAATGATCCTCCTATGCATCGTAAGCGAAATGTTTGAAGAGTTCGATCTCGCGGCATGCGATCTATGGCGTCATCGGGTTGCCCGAGGCGGCGTCTTGGATGGCGCTCAGCACTTGTGCCGGAGGCGTTTTCTTGAGGATGTAGCCGTCGGCGCCGTTCACGATCGCCTTGAAAACATTGTCGTTATCATCAAATACCGTTATCATAATGATGAACATGGAGGGAGCGCGGGATTTCAACCCTTAATGCTGTCCGTGCCCGACTTTTCCGGGAGGTGAATATCGAGCAGGAGCACATCGGCGGTCC
>PSMW01000011.1:0-636 GCA_040290295.1 Ignavibacteria bacterium | reverse complement strand
ATTTTCGTACCGCTTCCTCCACACTCGCAAACGAGCCGACACACGAGAAACCCTCGGAGAATTTTAGCACGTGCACAAGGCTCTCGCGGAAATCGTCGTGATCCTCTATTGATTGCTACACGGATTGCTGTCATGTTGGTTGGAACAAACTCCTCAATTGCATTGCGATATTCAATGACTCAATTGGATCATTGAAGAGTTTGAACTTCAACGCTGGTTTTCCCATATTACGTCTGAGAAAGGAGTATTCTATGGCTAAACAAAACGGCTCCCTCAATCAAGAAACTTGACGAGCTCATAGGTCGGATGGACGTCCTCATTGGAAAGTTGGCTTCCATTGACGGAACCCTCGTGGGGCACACAGATATTCTCCTCGAGCATCCCACGATTCTCAAAGAGCATTCGACGATTCTTAAAGAACACTCGAAGCAACTCGCGCTTCATGATGACCGACTTGCCGGAATCGAACGGACGCTCGAAGAAATGAAAACGGACCTCTTGGAGCGCGCTTTTCACTACGGTGACTGGGTTGTCCTCGAATCATCGGGAGGCAAGACCCGCACAGGAATTCTCCGGGATGAGCTTACCCACCCAATCTCTTAGAAGCGCAGGCTCTTCCGCACTACGACAACGGTT
>PSMW01000041.1:13161-24621 GCA_040290295.1 Ignavibacteria bacterium | reverse complement strand
CGGCACTGCGGTTTGGTAGAGCTCATTGACCGTGAGCTGACCGCGAGCACTCGCTTTCAAGCCGGCGGCTTCAAGATTGAGCGATGACGTCGCACCCGTGCGTCCGATACTGTAGAGCGCCTTTTCCGTCACGATGTGCTTGCCGCTGGCAAGTGTGATGAGCACGCGGGGACCGTATTCGTTCACGATCGGTTCGATGGTGCTGACCTCTTCGCCCAAGCGCAGTGTCAGGCGGTTCTCACGTAACTGATAAGCGAGCGCCTCGGAGATTTCGTTATCGAGGAATGGCAGCAGCATCGTACGTTTCTCGATCAACGTCACGCGGACGCCGAGGGTGGCGAAGATGCTCGCGTACTCGCATCCGATCACACCAGCGCCGACGGCGGCGAGTGAGCGGGGAAGAGTTTTCAACGAAAGAATGTCGTCGCTGATGAAGATGCGTTCACCGTCGAACGGAATGTGCGGGTCCCGCGTTGCCTCGGTTCCTGTCGCGATCACGATCGTGCCTGCAGTGATTGTCGCATGGCCATTGCCGTCGAGATGATCCAGCCTGATCGTGTGGGGATCGACGAACGGCGCTCGTCCTTCCAACACTTCCGCGCGATTGCGCAGGAGTTGATGACGCGTGACGTCAATCTCGTGCCGGATGACGTTGTCCGTTCGGAACAGCAAATCCTGCATCGTGATCTTCTGCTTCAGGCTGTAGGATGCCACGTACAGGCTGCGTTCGCGGAAGCCGGACAGATACATGAGCGCCTCACGCAGGGTCTTGCTCGGAATCGTGTCCGCGTTGATGCAGACGCCCCCGACCACGGCTCGTTTCTCGATCAAGGCGACGCGCTTGTTGAGCTTTGCGGCTTGAATTGCGGCACGCTGCCCCGCCGGACCAGAGCCGATCACGATCATGTCGAACTGACCGTTCTCCATCATTCCTCCAGTACCTGATGTGCGTGTGGTTCGATCATAGCATGCCAAAGTGCGTACCAGGAAACAAATGGAGATTGTGTGAGAGAGTTTCAGATCGGGCGCTGTGCGGAGTGAAAGAGGAGGGTAATAGTCTGCACGTGACGGATATGGTCGTCACGCTGTCGGTTTGTTCACGGTGTGTCGGACGGCGTCGCTTGTTCGGTGAGACGAACCGATGGGGGATCGTAGCCAACCACCGAACCTGTGCGGATGCGAGCTAAAAACGGAGAGACCGTCGTTCCGGGAAGAGTGCGCACGTTGTCTTCGATGAGGATCATGCCGATTCCCGTTCCGGCGCCGATCGTGCAATTCTTGCCGATCTCGACAAGTCCGAAACGGAACTTTCCCGATCCTTCGTACGCATGGCAGGCAATGCGTGTGAACGCCCCGAGCAGCGTGTTGTCGCCGATGAAGATAAGTTCGGGGCGGAAATGATCGAGCCACGCCATCTGCGTGATCTCGACATTCGAGCCGATGTGGCAGCCCATCCATCGGTACCAACGATTCTTGAACGGTGACCCTTTGAGGAAGAACGAGACGGCGACTTGGAAGAGCACGAGAGGTCTTCGCCGCGCAGGAAGATTGATGTGCCGCCAGTTGATGGCGGTCGGTTCTTCCGGTGCACCAAGGCCAGAGATGGTGTAATGCCGTGCAGGTGACGAGAAAAACTTTTCAAGATTCGCTCTCCCTTCCTCCGTGCGCGGATCGAGCGTGCTGATATCGACGCCTTTCCCTTTTGCCGTTTTACTGATGTACACCGTTCGACCCTTTCGTCGCGCGAGCTTCAACGTTCGCAGAATCATCTCCGTTGTCACTCTGCGCATCACTTGTTCGGGTGTTTCGGCGACAGGCATGCTGTTTCCGACTTAGGAATAAGCATCGAGAAGCTCGCGGACCGTGCGCAACAACGCTTCCGGCTGATAGGGTTTTTGAATGAATTGCCGAACGGCGATCGCTTGAAGCTCGCTCTTCACCGACGGGTCGATGAATCCGCTTGCGATCATGATGCGCGCGTGCGGATGCATTTCGCGAATGCGTCGAGCCACTTCAGCGCCGCCGATCTTCGGAAGTCCGAGATCGGAAATGACGAGATCGATCGATCCGCCATGCTCCTCGTAGATGTGGACCCCTTCGTCGCCATCACGAGCAGTAAGCACGACGTAACCTTTGGACACGAGCAACGCCTCGACAAGGTCGCGCAACATCTCTTCGTCCTCGACGATCAAGATCGTTTCATGACCACCGGGCAGCTCGGCGACGAGTTTGGAAGAATACCGCGACTCGATCTCGCTCGTCTGCTCGTCGATCGGTAAGTAGATGCGAAACGTGCTTCCCTTTCTCACGCGGCTTTCGACGTCGATGAAGCCGTTGTGATTTTCGATGATGCCGTACACCAGCGCCAATCCCAAACCTGTTCCTTTGCCCGGACCTTTTGTGGTGAAGAAAGGATCGAAAATCCGTTGGCGGGTTGCCTCGTTTATCCCGATGCCGGTATCGCTCACCTCGATGAGTGCGTACTCCCGCGCAGAGGCCGTTGGATACTGTCGGGCGATGCGTTCCTGGGGTACGATGGACGTGTGTATCGAAAGCCGTCCGCCTCTCGGCATGGCGTCCCAGGCGTTCACGCAGAGATTGAGCAACACTTGATGCATCTGTGTCGCGTCTGCGACGATGGGAGGAAGTGTCGGAGTGAGAGAGGTCTCGATTTCGATGGTTTTCGGGAATGTTCCGCGCACGAGGCGTTCTATCTCCACAATGATGTCGTTCAGCAAAACGGACTCGAAAACAGCGTCCGATTTTCGAGCGAACGTCAACAGTTGCTTGACGAGTGCGGCGCCGCGTTGGGTTGCTTTTGTCATAGCTTCGAGCGTTTGTGTCATCTTCTCCCGATCTCCTGTGGCTTGCTCCAGCATCGTGGCATAGCCCAGAATGATACCCAGGATGTTGTTGAAGTCGTGTGCAATGCCGCCTGCGAGCGTGCCGAGACTCTCCATCTTTTGTGCCTGGCGGAGTTGATCTTCGAGCAACTTGCGCGGCGTGTCGTCGAAGAGATATGCCTGCACCTTTTCCAGCTCACCCTCAGCGTCGAAGATGCCGATAATGTGTTGGCAATGACGAAGACCGGGCTTCCGTCACGGCGGCGCAGCTCGAAGGGATAATACTTCAGCGCGCGTTCTGTCTTCAACCGCTCCAAAAGACCATTGCGTTTTTCGGGACTGGGGTACAGTTGCGTGATATTCGCCCGCATCGCTTCGTCTTCGGAAGCGAAGCCAAACAATCTCACAAAGGCAGGATTGCACATGAGCACCGTACCGTCTCTCGCGACGATATAGTCGGCGGTCAGGTCTTGTTCGAAGAACATCCGGTAAGGTTCCTTGCTTCGACGGAGAGCCTCCTCGGCGTTCTTGCGATCGGTAATGTCGAACGCCGTCCCGACGGCTGCTCGTTCCCCCTGAAATTGGATAACACCTGCAGTGAAGTCCAAGCATCGCACGTCGCCGTTCTTCGTGACAATCGTGAACTCGTACCGCGGAGGAACATCCTTCCCCTGCTGGCGTGCAAGTCCGCGTTGACGAACCAACTCGCGATGCTCGGGATGGATGATCTCGCAAAACTTCATCTTCAAGAGATCGTCTTCGGTGTAGCCTGTGAGCGATGTTGCGTAGCGATTGACGTAGCGAAATGTTTCAGCTTGATAGATGAAGATTGCGGTCGCTGCCGTTTCTGCAACCGTCCGGAATTTCTCTTCGCTTTCTCGGAGCGCTTGCTCGCCTTTCATGCGTTCGGTGATGTCGTTGGCGACACCGATAAGTGCGACAGGTTTGCCCTGGTCGTCTTTCACGAGGGACGTCGAGAGAAAGATCGGAAAATCGGTGCCGTCTTTTCTTCGGTTCATCAATTCGCCACGCCAACCGCCACGTTGTAGCGTGGAGGGGAGGATCTCGCGCAAAACACCTGCGTCATTGTGCGGCGAGCGGAGTATCGTGATATGTTTCCTGAGCAGTTCTGATTCGGTGTACCCGTAGGTTTTCTGAAACGCCTCGTTCACGAAAATGAGGTACTCATCCATTTCGGTCATGCTCACGCACTCCTCAACGCTGCGGAGGGCATGGGCAAGCATCGTGATCTGCTCGGAGGCGCGCCTCCATTCGGTAACATCGCGAATTACCCACAGTGTCTCCTCATCGTTCATCGGCGAGACGGTGGCGGAGAACGAACGTGTTTGGCCGCGTAAAGGCAACTCGTACTCGATGAGTGTCGTGTGCTTCGCGTCGAGGGCTTGACGGACGGTGTGCAGGAAGCGGTCAGCTTGCTTGCGAGGGAAGACATCATGTAGTCGCTTACCAAGCAAGTCCTCCGCCGGCCTGTACAGCAGGACGGGATTGGTCGGTGCGATGAGGCGATACATGCCGTCGCCATCGATCACCAACACAAGGTCGCGCATCGCAGAAAGCAATGCGCGCAGCTCTGCTTCGGATGCAGCGAGCGCGGCTTCCGCTTGCTTGCGCGCGGTGATGTCCTCGACGAGTGCCTGTACGCACGGTCGGCCGTGAATGTTGACGGGAGAAAGAGTCAGCAAGGCGTCGTACGGTGTTCCATCTTTTCGCTTGAACTGCACCGGCATCTGATGAACGTAGCCTTGTTTTTCGAGCAGCGCAAGCGCCTCGGCACGCTGTGCGGGGTTGTGATAGAGCGCCGCAACATGAGCGATGCGTGGGACATCCTCGGCGGTGTAGCCCCCTTGTCGCAGCATAGCTTCGTTGAAGACGAGCAAGTTGCCGTCGCGGTCGGCAACGCCGATGCCGATCGGTGCAGCTTCGAACAGTGTACGGTATTGCGCCTCGCGTTCGCGCAAAGCGGCTTCAGCCTGTTTGCGTTCTTCCTCATGGTGATACGCTTCGAGCGCGAAGGAGATATCCATCGCAAGTTCATCGAGAAGCTGGAACTCCTCGTCAGTGAAAAAGCCCGGTTCGATCGCGTGCAGATTGTACGTTCCGATGATGGTCGTGCCGAGCTTCAGTGGGAAGACGGCACAAGCACGATAGCCGCGATGCAAGGCTTCTTCGCGCCAGAGTTCCCCATGCAGGTCGTTTGCGATGTCGTTGCACACGATCCGTCTCCCTTCGCGAAAGGCCGTCAGCGTTGGTCCTTTCGCGCTACGCTCGTCATCCACCGAGAAGGTGAGGCGTTCGAGATACCCTTCGTTGTAGCCTGCAGAAGCGACGGGCTCGATGCGGCGCGCGGCGGGATTGTATTTGCCGACCCATGCAAAACGAAGTCCGCCTTTCTCGACGGCAATCCGGCAAGCTTCGGCAAGCAGATGATCGGCTTGATGGATCCGCACGATCGCTTGATTGATGTCGCTCAGCACCGCATAGACGCGGTTGAGTTGACGAATGCGTTCCTCGGAGCGTTTGCGTTCGGTAATATCGATCAACGTACCGATGATAGCGGGCTTCCCCTGATAGGGTAATCGGGTGCCATGGACTTTAACGAAAATGATGCTTCCATCCTTGCGCACACCACGAAACTCGTAACGGATGTTTGCGATCTCCCCTTGCTCTCGGCGCCGTACATTCTCTTGCACGAGAGGTCGATCGTCGGGGTGCGTCAAATCTATCGGTCCCAGCTTCCCGACGATCTCACCGGGTCCGTATCCGAAAATCTGCTCGAAGGCAGGATTGACGTAGCGGAAGATATTCTCTTGAAAGAGGTAGATGCCAGCCAACGACGATTCGGCGAGCGCGCGGAATTGTTCTTCGCTCTGCCGTATGGCATCGGCGGCGCGTTTGGCTTCGGTGATGTCTCTGGTGATGCCGAGGACGGCGATGATCCGTTGCTGGTCGTCGCGAAGCGGTACTGCATGTGTCTCGAGCCAACGCCGCGTTCCCTTCAGCCCGATGATCTCGAATTGCAAGTTCGCCGATTCTCCCCGTAATACGCGCGCGGTCAAATCCTTGAATGCATCTTGATGCTCAGGAGCGACAAGGTAAAAGACCGGCTTTCCAACAACTTGTTCGAGACTTTCGGCTTCGATCATCCGCAAGCCGGCAGGATTCATTTGGATCAGCATTCCTCCCAGACTGAGCACTTTCACGCACTCAGGCTCGGTTTCCAGAATAGTTCGTAGTCGCTCTTCTTTTGCGCGCAACGCCTGTTCCGCTTCCTTGCGCTCGGTAATGTCCTCCGCTGCGCCGTAGATGCGAACGACGCGGGTATGGTGCTCATTCCAGACAGGAACGGCGACATCACGCAACCAACGTGCACTGCCTGTCCGCGTCAGAAAGCGCATTTCGCACACGTCAGGTTCTCCAGCGATCACCTTCTGTGCATGGCGCCATGCGATCTGCGCATCGTCGGGATGGAGAAGGCTCTGCCACCCGCCACGAGCATCGATGTCGGCGATAGTGTAACCGAACGTTTTGGTGAACGAGTCGCTGATCCATTCGCCCTGTAACGTTCCGTTGGGCCTAACACGAAAGGCGTACGCGAAATCAGTGATCAACTGAGAGATGTGCGTGAAGCGTTCTTCGGCTTGAGCTTTGTCGCGCTCAGCTTGCCGGCGCTCCGTAACATCTTCGATGGCAAGCAGAATGAGACCCGATCGTCCCTCGGAACGTTGCAAGCGACTAGCATTCAGCATCATCGTGCGCGTACCGATTTGCTCGAAGTCATGTTCGACTGCGTAATTCTCGAAATGGCTGTTCGATGGAAGGATGTCTTCGAGCAGAGATCGGAGCTTAGGAATGTTCCATTGCCCCTTACCGAGTTTGAACAGCTTCTTCCCGATCGTCTCCTCAGGTTGAACGGCGAAGACGCGATAGAACGCATCGTAGGCTCCCACGACCTCGAGTGATTCGTCAAGCACAAGAAGCGGCTCTCGAATCGTTGCCACGATACTCTCGGCAAATTCACGTGCATCACGCACGAGACGTTGCGCTTTGCGTTCCGAAGTCTGATCAAGAAACACCAAAACGACGCCGGCTACATTCTTCTGGTCATCGAAGATGGGTACGCCGCTATCGGCGATGGGGATTTCGGTTCCGTCTTTTCGAATGAGGAGGGTATGATTGGCAAGTCCCACCACGGTTCCCTCGCGAAGCACGCGCTGTACCGGGTTTTCGACCTTCTTGCGCGTCTCGTCATTGACGATGCGGAAGACGGTCGGGAGCTTCCTCCCGCAGGCTTTCGATTCCTTCCATCCCGTGAGCCGCTCTGCAACGGGGTTCATTTGCAAGATGCGACCCGTTCGATCCGTGGTAATCACCGCATCGCCGATACTGTAGAGCGTGGTGCGAAACCACGCGTCAACTTCTATGGGCGTTCGGGAGGTTCGTTGTACCTTTATCTTTTTTGCCGGGCCTGTTTCATCGTGCAGAATGCAGCTGTTTCGAAAGTCGTTGGTTCGCTTGCCGTCGGCTGCTGTGAGAAGCTCCTGCACAAATATCATCAGAGGACTCGATGCAAAGATGCGGTGAATCGAATGTTTTCGGTTGAAGCTTGATGGATCTTCCGATGTGTTGTGTGAAGCATTACATGCCACGTCAAGATACACAACTCTTTCATCAGATTCACTACAAAGATGCAGCGAAACGTCTGCTTGGTCCTCTGTGTCAATCTCTGGTGGGACCTCGGTTAAGGTTTCCGTGGAAGTTTTTCGGTGCGCATGGCGGCGTTGTACGCAAAAATCGCCATGATCACGGCACCTTGCTGCACATCTTGCTCGACGACGCGGTCGAGCACATCCATCGTCGAATGATGAGTAAGCGTGTTGTATTCGATTTGGTCTTGAATAAATTGGAATGCCGGCAACCCGATCTGGTCGAACGGGACATGATCGGTGGAGCCGGTATTGCGGAGAGTGAGAGTTTGGGCGGTGGGGTCGCCGATGGCTGTCAGCCACGATCGGAAGATCGGACGGACGGCTTCGTTTCCTTGCATGTACAAGCCGCGGAATCTGCCGGTGCCATTGTCGTGGTTAAAGTATGCACAGAAGTTTTCGCCCTGTGGTGTGAACATCACCCTGCGGGTGCTGTCATCGCGCACGCCGAGATGTTTCTTCACGTACGCCTGTGACCCTAAGAGTCCTTGTTCCTCGCCGCCCCACAAGGCAACACGTATTGTGCGGCGCGGTTTCACATCCAGTGCTTTCAAGATACGCATTGCTTCCAAACAAACCGCCGAGCCGGTGGCGTTGTCGGTCGCGCCCGTACCCCCATGCCATGAATCCAGATGCGCGCCGATCATGACGACTTCATCGGCGAGGTCCGTTCCGGGAATTTCTCCAATCACATTGTAACCCGAATCGGCTTTCGGGAAGCCGACGGCCAGTTCCAACTCCAGACGCACCCGCTCGCCGCGACGGAGCAAGCGAACAATGCGATGGTAATGTTCTGCAGCGACCACAATTTGCGGGAGCGTTGACGGCGCATTCACATCCCACGGGCTAGGTCGACGGAGAAATGGCGTATCGGGATGGATGGGGATGACCGCTTGCTGCACGAAGATCACTCCGCCGTTGCCACGACTGGGCGCAAGCCACGCCGCGGCCCCTTCATCGTGCATCATTTTCAATTTCTTGTATTCGAGCAACGCGTTGGCTCTGGCTTCAGGCGTCATTTCGCCGCGGCGGAACCGTCGCGGTGTCGAGTAATCCGCGTTTGCCATCTCCAGCAACGTTGAATCCGAAAACCGCGAAGCGCGTGGATCGAACTCCGGCTCCATCGGCCGCGGATCGTTCATAACGATGAACTTTCCTTTCAGTTTTCCGCGAAACGTTTGCAGTGCACTATCGGTCTTCGCATCGAGATACACCACCTCGCCTTGTACCTCTCCCGGTGTGCCCGGCGACCATGCACGAGGATAGGCGAGGAGCGGAAACACATCCGGCGCAAGAACTGTTGCACTGAACGCTTTCAGCGCCCAACCCTTCCCGAACGGACCCCAAGCATCGAGGTGCACATTGGCAAGTCCCCACTCACGCATCTTGCCCATCGCCCAGGAGGCAGCCTTCATATACTGCGGTGAGCCGGTGAGACGGGGCCCACACACGTCGGTGAGATATTCTACAAGCTCCATCACGCGTGAACTATCGGTTCCTTCTTGCCATATCTTGCGGACAAGCGCGGTGTCTACCAACTCGGCGCGGGGCGGTTGAGCATGAACGACAAACACAACCAAGAGGAGAGAAGCGAACAGGAGTATGCGTGTCATGTGCTGTTCCTTGTGTGATCCTACAAAAAATGAAGTATGTGTTTGAGGAGATACAACGTTTTGTCACTCACTGGTAAACGTGGTAGCTCAGCGGGTGAGAGCCACGCGGCTATCTCTGCGTCGTCTCCCGCTATCGGTTTGCCGCTGATGTACGTCGCGTGCACATCGACGATCACGTAGTGAAAGCGGATGTTGCCTTCGTCGTCGCGTTCGATCGTATCGAACGTGAAGAGAGGCTCGTGGGCGCGAACCGTGATACCGGTTTCCTCGAACAGTTCACGCTCCGCAGCCTGCTGAAGCGTCTCGCCGAAGTGCAAGCGGCCTCCGGGTATCGCCCATTGGCCTGCAGCCGGTGGGCGAGCACGTTTCACCAGCAGCACTCTGCCGTTGTGTATCACCACGGCGCCCACACCCACAATCGGGACACGAGAAGAAGCATCGTGCATTGTGGCGCTCATCTACTCCTCGTTCGCTCGCATCGAGTCCCACACCATATAGGCGAAGAGGGCTAGGAACATTATCAGTCCCAAAATCTCTCCCGCCTGTGATTCAGCCCAATGAGCGTTGTAATAGTCGAACCCGCCGAATTTCAGCAGCGCGTTGATGACGCCGAAGAGCGATCCACCGGCAATAAATCCTGACGCGATGAGCATGCCGCGTTGGAAGCGCGCTTCGTTCAGTTTATCATGAGTGCTTCTGGTCTTCACGTACCACGCAACGATGCCGCCGAACAACAGCGGCGTGTTCAACTCCTGCGGGATGTACATGCCGAGCGCAAACGCCAAGGGTGAGATGTTCACCATGACGAGGATGAGAGAGATGATGGCGCCGACCAAGTACAGAATCCACGGTGCCGGCGTGTCGGACATGAGAGGTTGGATGACCGCCGCCATCGCATTCGCTTGTGGAGCAACCATCGCATTCGGTCCCTTGAAGCCGTATGTTTGGTTAAGAATGTAGATAACCCCACCGACGGTTGCTGCAGAGATCAAGACGCCGAGAAATTTGTACGTCTCCTGTTTCTTGGGCGTGGAGCCGATCCAATAGCCGATCTTCAAGTCGGTGATAAACCCGCCCGCCATCGATAGCGCGGTGCACACCACACCGCCGATGAGCAACGCGCTCACCATTCCCGCTGTGCCGGAGAGTCCGACGCGCACGAGAATAAACGACGACAGGATCAGCGTCATCAACGTCATCCCCGAAATCGGATTCGTTCCGACTATCGCGATGGCGTTGGCAGCC
Organism: Ignavibacteria bacterium; assembly: GCA_040290295.1. Taxonomy (GTDB): domain Bacteria; phylum Bacteroidota; class Ignavibacteria; order UBA10030; family UBA6906; genus CAADGV01. The sequence continues at coordinate 14,196 of PSMW01000041.1, read as the reverse complement.
ACGGTGGTGAATAGGAACGCGACCACCAACACAATCAACAGGCCCACGATCGCATGGGTCAATGACCCGACCACGCCGACAGAGAAAAAGATGAAGATGAGAAGCGCGGTCAAGAGGATGAGCAGCACGTTGTGTTTCATCGCAATGTCGGTTTGCCAGCGTGTTTGTTCTGCTTGCACCGCAGACTTCTTGCCGAGAATTTCGTTGGCGGCGAGTGTGAAGGCGCTCGCGATAATCTTCGATGAACGAATGATGCCGATGATGCCCGCCATCGCAATACCGCCGATGCCGATCTGTCGGACGTACGTGCGGAAGATCTCCTCGGCGCTCATGGTAGCAATGAGCTTGGTTGCAGTCGCTCCGAGCGGCACCGTCAGCCCTTGCCCCACCTCATAAAACAACGGAACGAGTACGAACCACGAAAGAAACGAACCTGCTGCGATGATCGCCGAATACTTTAATCCAACAATGTACCCGAGACCGAAGACCATTGCCGACACGTTCAGCTTGAAGACCATCTTGAGCTTGTCGGCAAGCGCCGCACCTGCGTCGAACATTCTTGTGCTGACGACTTCCGCCCATGCCCCGAACGCGCTGAACAAGAAATCGAACACCCCACCGATGAGTCCCGACACAACCAACACCCCTGCTTGCTTGCCTCCTTTTTCGCCTGCGACGAGTATCTCGGTTGTCGCTGTCGCTTCGGGGAAGGGGAACTTGCCATGCATATCCTTCACGAAGTATTTTCGAAAAGGAATAAGAAACAGAATGCCCAAGAAACCGCCAAAGGCGGACGCAAAGAAGATTTTGAAAAAGTCCACCGGCAGATCGAGAATGTACAGTGCAGGAATGGTGAAGATGGCTCCGGCAACGATGACGCCCGAGCTTGCCCCGATCGATTGGATGATGACGTTTTGAGGAAGCGCGTTCGCTTTCTTCGCGAGGGAGGAAAGCCCGACCGCGAGAATTGCAATCGGAATTGCCGCTTCGAAGACCTGCCCGATCTTCAATCCCGAATAGGCTGCAGCAGCGGAG
>PSMW01000041.1:0-13151 GCA_040290295.1 Ignavibacteria bacterium | reverse complement strand
CACCGCCATAACGAATCCCCAAAACAGCGACCATCCTGTTACTTCAGGATAGGTTCGTTGTGGGTCGAGGATCGGACGATATTCTTCGCCGGGTTTGAGTTCCTTGTAGGCGTTCTCCGGCAAGCCGAGTGGTGTTGTGCCGTGATGTTCCATACATGATCCTTCTGTTGTTGGGTGATAGGGTAGCCGATTGATGAGGTGTTACAGTTTCATCGTATGTCGAACAGGATGGTGAGCATCATCCCCGCAAAGAGTGCCACAAGCAGACTGCTGGAGGTCCCGAGCAGGTAGTACTCCGCGAATTCTTTGTCCTCCAATTCCTTAAAGCGAGCGATCGATTTTGCCGTGAGAGCGAATGCCAGCGCCGTGAAGCTACCCGTCAACACGAACGTGAGCGTGATGAGCCGTTCCAACACGCCGATCCACTCACCGACATTCTCTTCGATCCCGCGCTCTTTATTGCGACTGAGTTTGCGAACCACGTTGTCGTACAGGACGGGGAACTTGTTGAAGACGCCGCGTACGATACGCGTCCCTCCGTCGACGACGAATGCGTATGCCGAAATCACAGCAAGAATCAACGTCCTGTTGCTGTTCAACCGTTCGACAGAAGACCCGAGAGCGGTGAGACAGGAACGTTCCAACTCGGCATACCATGCGTGCGAGTCAGGCGGTGCAGCAAGTTGCCACACAGCGAAAAGAACGCCACCAGCGGTGATCTGTTTTGCCGCGTACCATTCCAGTGCCTTACGGGATTCGTTCCAGCGATAGTGAGCACTGGTCACCTCGTACGCGAATGCCGATGCCGCCAGCACAGCATAGCCGGCGGCAAGTGTCGGGGTCAGCATGCCGACGGTGAGGATGCTCATGGTCCCGAGCAGCAGCAGTGCAAGGCACAGAGCATGTGCAGTGGCATTCGCTGTTGGGGACAACGAGCCGAGAACCAGCCGCTTGAGCACAAACTCAAACAGCGCATAAGCGCAAAGCAGTGCAGCCAAGGTGTGCAGCGATGGTGTGCTCATTGTCGCATTGAGGTCCGGTCGGTTGAACAGTGTGGTGCATGCTCGCGAACGAGGACATAACCTTAAAAGGTTATATTTCGAATTATAACCTATAGAGGTTATACCTCCTCATCGCCTCCTTTTCCGTAACTTTATGCCTGCTGCTGCCCGCCAAGCGTGCGAAGAAACGCTTGGAGTGCTTCCTCAGCATCGAACACATCCCGCAGCGACGAGACAACCTTGGATACTGCCGGCTGACTGATGCGCAACCGTCGCGCGGCCAGTGCCTGGCTATCGGTTTCCGAGACGAGGCGGATGATCTGCCGTTGCCGAGGAGTCAAACGCTGGTGTTCTCGCTCCAAGAGACCGATGAGCGCGTTGAGAAGATCGAGTGAGGGCGATGTGAAATCGTACATGATGCTGCGTTTGAATTTTTTCGCCTTCTCCAATGCAGCACGTGCACGGTGAAAGACCTCGCCGTCCATGCCGAGCGCTTCTTTCCGCAGCGGCGTGGCAAGCGTGCCGATCCCAACGCCGAACGAAAACGGTACCGGCTGCATCAGCTCCTGAAAGCGGCGAACAAGACGATAACTATCGGCGGCAGAAACGAGCAATCCCTGAAACTCGTCCCCCAAGGTGAGCAAGAACTTTGAGGCGATCTGCTGCTTGAACTCGCGGTTGATTGTTTCAATGGCGGTAACGAAGCGGGCTTGCACGCGGCTGCGGCGCGGCAAGCTCCGTGACTGCCTAATGTCGCCGATGATGGCGCAGTATGTAATGGACATGCGTGTTGTCGATGGATGGCTTGTTGGCTGCACACGTGCGCTCTTCGCGCAGTGCCTTCACCGTGCGCTCGCTTCCGCCCACACGTGCACAAGGTTCACCACTGTTTCGACGGATTTCTCCATCCCCCACACGGAGAGCCACTCGGTGGGTCCATGGTAATTTTGCCCGCCGGTAAAAATGTTAGGGCAGGGGAGGCCCCTTTCCGTCAAGCGCGAACCGTCGGTGCCGCCGCGAATGGGGACCCACTTCGGCTCAAGCCCTGCACGTTTTGTTGCTTCCCAGAGGTACTTCAAGCCCGGCGCATCGTCGCCCATGTAGTCCTTCATGTTCCGATACTGCTCGATGATCTTCAATTCGATTTGTGCTTTGGGATGGAGTGGCTGCACTTCGGCGATGATGGCCTCCAACTTCTTTTTCAGAACTTCAAGACCCGGTGTGTTGAAATCGCGCAAGAGAATCTTGAGTTCGGATTTTGCTTCTTCGCCCGACACAATGTGGGGGTGAATGTATGGCTCGTATCCGTCGGTTGTCTCCGGCGCTTGGTCTTTCGGCATGCGGGTGATGATCTCTGCCATACAGCGGATCGAATTGACCATGATGTTCTTCGCACTGCCGGGATGGATGTTGCGCCCGTGGACAGTGATGACTGCGAGATTGGCGCTGAAGGTTTCTTTGTTCAACTCGCCGGGTGTGTCGCCATCGACGGTGTATGCAAACTCGCAGCCAAACTTCTTGATATCGAAGTACTTCGTGCCGGCGCCGATCTCCTCATCGGGCGTGAACGCAATCCGGATATCGCCATGCAAGAGTGATGGATTGTTGACGAGCGTCTGCGCCGCAGTCATGATGATCGCGACGCCCGCCTTGTCGTCTGCGCCCAGCAGGGTGGTTCCGTCCGAAGTGACGATGGTTTTGCCGATATTGTGCTTGAGTTCGGGATTCTCCGACTCGCGAATCACAACCGAGGGATTTCCCGGTAACACGATATCTCCTCCTTTGTACAGGATCACCTGAGGCTTGACGTCTTTGCCGCTCGCCGACGGGGAGGTGTCCACGTGCGCGATGAACCCGATGCGCGGAACCTTCCCGTACGCGTTGTGCGTCGGTGGAAGATTGGAGGGGATCGTTGCCATCACGTAACCGTATTGGTCGATCTCCGCATCCTTCAAGCCTAATTCTTTCAATTCCTTCACAAGGAGATTCAGAAGATCGAATTGCTTCTGCGTGCTTGGGTACGTTGTCGAGTTCTCGTCGGACTGCGTGTCGATTTTCACATAGCGAATAAACTTCTCTAATGCTGTTTCCATGATGTTCCTCATGTGAGAAAGATGTGGCGGTGATAGAAGCGAACACTCATATCGAACAGAGAGAGGATCGTTGTTTCGTGAGTGCGGCGTTCACGTTCTTCAACAAAAAGACTAGAAAAAGGTCGTAACGAAACGGCTGAAAGTCAATAGAAAAAAACGGCAAGCCCGCTTGGCTCGGACATACACCCGTTCATCCCTCTACGTCATTGCTCGGATGCTGAGCGTGTGCGGATGGTTCCGGCGATCGAGCTTGCCTTTTGAAAGGTGTTGCAAGCAATAACAAGAGCGTGCCCAACAAGATTACCACATCGGCAAAATTGAAAATTGCTGTGCGAACGCTTCCAATCCCAATGGTAAGAAAATCGATGACGTGTCCGTTGTGGTTGATACGGTCGATCAGATTGCTGTAGCCGCCCGCCACGATGAGCGTGAGCGCTGTCGTTTGCCATGTGGTCAACGTACGATTGAACAAGGTGAACAAAAGCAGTCCGCTGAGAAGCACACCGACGAACACCGTGAGAAACCAAAAGCGCGCGGCTGCGGGAAGCTCGGCGCCGAAACTCATCATGCCGCCGGGGTTCTCAGCATAGCGGAGTTCCACTATATTGTTGAAAAACGATCGAGGCACTGCACATTGCAAGGTCGAGCGTGCAAGGTGTTTCGTCGTCTGATCGCAACCAATGCACGTGACGAAGAGGAGGGCAATGAAGGCAAGCTTGCGAGCAGGTGTCATCCTGTTGCTCCGATGTGGTGAGAAGCGGGCGCGTCGACTATAGGTGGAGGAACGTTCCGCCAAGCAGCAAGTTGTCGGATGATCATCTGCCGTACTTCTTCGCACAGTCGGGCCGTATCGGCAACATCCCATCCTGTGGTCTCGACGGGAGGTAAAACTTCGAGGAAGATGTCGGTTGGCCGTCCGAACTTCCAACTGTGTTTGGGCAAGCAATCTCGGGAGCCATCAACCGCAAGGGGCAGAATCGGCACGCCGCATTTGATGGCAAGGCGGAAGGCTCCTTCGTTGAAACGATGCACGCGACCGTCGGGTGAACGAGTGCCTTCAGGGAAGAACATCACCGAGCAGCGATGGCGGAGATAATGTGCCGCACGCGCAAGCACAGCAACTCCTTGGCGCCGGTCTTGCCTATCGATAGGAATATCTCCCGCCAGCCGCAGCATCCATCCGACAACCGGTAGGCGGAACAACTCGACTTTTGCCAACCATTTCATCTCCCACGGCAAGTGAGAGATGAGAGGAATGTCTGCGTGCGATTGGTGATTGGATACCACAACATACGGTCGCCGTGGGTCATGGATGGTCACGCCCGAAATATGTAAACGCCACGACGGATTCATTTTCGTCATCGCAATGCCTAAGCGGCGGAACCATCTCCCCGTCCGATACCGGACAGGATCACGGTCGAACAGTCGCACCAACGTCAGCAGGGGAAGCCAAGCAAGGATCAGCTCGACGGAGACGAACCAAATCCACATGGAGCGAAGGGCACTCATACAACCACAACTTAGTAAATTCGCCGATGCTATCCAACCCACGCCACCACTATCGTCACGTGGTCGTGTTGTGCGAACCCAAGCGTGAGCGTTTGCACGTTCGTGTGGATGCCGTTGATGATCTCTTGCGCCGTTCGTTCGCGATGACGAGCCACCGATCTGACCGTGCGCGCTTCGTTGATGTGTTCTTCACGGCTAGTGCGGCTTCCGCGGCACAAAGGCATCAAGAAACGATTGGCGAAAAATTATGCTGCCGATGGAGAGGCTGCCTTCTTCGTGAAGGTTGCAGACTGAGAGTTGTTAGAGGTTGATAGCGTGCAAACTCACGCCTGCTTTTGGTCACTCGTTCCTTGTTGTACTTGATGATTCTTGGGAGCCGAAAGAGTCGAACAATGGCAGGATGGGGATAGACTTCCGCCACAAGCAGCTTCGCACTTCCGATGTCCCAGCCCGTGGCGAACCCGGGCCTTTCGAGTTTTCTCCTGATGCGTACAGGTCTCGGACACGTTGTGAGATTGGCGGGATGACATGCGGCGTGTTCCTGGTCGAACATCGTGTGCGTGAGCCTATCTACGGGACGAGTTCCCGTTCGGTTCGGGCATACGATGGGTGCATCGATCGTGACGAACGCCGAATCATGCGCGGCGATGGGATTGCACAGCACAGCGAGTATTGCATCGTTGTAATGCTTCAGTTGGAAATGGACACGGAGAGGAATACATTTAGGGCACCATATTCGCTTGGAGGATACCATGCAACCACTGATTCCTGCAGTCAAGAAAGTTGAGATTCTCAGAGAACACCTGGAGAACGATGTTCCGCTCTCGGAGTTGGCGGAGAAGTATCATGCGAATGTCAACTCGATCATGAACGGGAAGAAACGCCTCTTTGAGTCTGCCGTGGATGTGTTCGCCAACAAGCGGGAACGAACGGCCAGGGACCAGCGGAGCGAACTCGAACGGCTCCAGAAGGAACTGCAAACCAAGGATGCCATTATCGCCCAGTTGGCTCATGAGAATATCACGTTAAAAAAAAGGAGTGGGAAGCGCTACGAGCTGCCTGGGTAGGGCCCGATGTCCGAGAAGCTGTTGTTCGATATCTGATGGCCATGATCATGCTCACGGGATTAACACTCAAGACGATCCTCCCCTAGGTTGGGATACCTCGAAGCAAGTATTACCAGTGGTGCCGGCCTTTGGGAACGGAGATGACGCCCCATGGTCCGGTTCCCCGTTCGCATTGGCTCGTGAGTTGGGAACGCCAAGCGATCATCGGTTTTGCCAAGCAGCATCCGGGCGAAGGCTACCGGCGCTTGACCTACATGATGCTGGACGCCGATGTTGTTGCCGTCAGTCCTTCGTCGACCTATCGGGGTCTCAAAGCCGCTGGCTTGCTCCGGCGCTGGAATACGACAACATCTCCAACAAAAGAACGTGGTTTTCAGCAGCCGACAGCTCCTCACCAGCACTGGCACATCGATATCAAGTATGTCAACTTCCACGGGACGTTCTTGTTTCTGACGAGTGTCTTTGACGACTTTTCCCGAATGATCCTGCATCACGAGCTGCGCCTCTCAATGGCCGAATACGACGTCGAGATCACCGTGCAGAGAGCATTGGAGAAATATCCTGATGCCACAAGCCCCGGCTGATCTCCGACAACGGCAAGCAGTTTCTTGCCAGAGACTTTGCCGAGTTCTTGCGCGAGCTTGGCCTTCAGCACGTGCGCACATCGGTCGGCTATCCGCAGAGCAATGGTAAATCGAACGGTATCATCGCACGCTCTCCGAGGAATGCTTCCGGCAGAAGAGCTTCCTGGATGTGGACGATGCACGACGACAGATTGCTCGCTTTGTCCAACGCTATAACACCGAGCGTCTTCACAGCTCGCTGTTTTACTTCACGCCCCAGGAGGTCTTCGACGGCAAGATGCAGCAACGTCTGGCTGAACGTGAACAGAAACTTCGACAAGCGGCTGAACAACGAAGAACCTATCACCATGCAGCTTGATCACCACTGGCGACCAACGACAGAGAACAAGCCTCGTCTGAGGCGTTTGCTGCTTCTCAAGCAAACGTCCAAGACGAGGAACTCTCATCCCGCTTCTTGGGATGAGAGTAGACAACCAACATCTACTAACTCACGCCTCTCGTGTCCATTTCACGCTGAACCAATACACGGCAGTGTTTCTGATGGTGCTGATGATTCTGAGCGGCTCACTCCTTTCGGAAGTGCGTTGAGCGCAGTGCGCATTCGGTACATGCAGGCTGGTTCACCACACGCCGAGGGTCGGATCGAACGCTCCGACCGTACGCATCAGGATCGGTTGAGGAAAACGCTTCGCGGACAGAACACCCCCCAACATCGAAGCAACCAATTGCTTCTCTCGCGATCACTACATCGACCGTTACAACAACCGCTTCGTCATCACCAGCGGTTTGACCGACCTTCAGCGTTCAGCCGCCGGCATCGAGCCTGAGATTTCTCTTGGACGTGAACGTTTGCGCGCGTATGCTCTCAGGTCGAAGGTCGGTTTTTTCCCCGCATTCCGATATATTCACTTCGAATTTACGCATGGGCTGTTTGTCATTTCTACGGCGTTGGGAGTCTTACGCATGAAGCCAATCCTCGTCATGTTCGCTTTGCTTGCTTTGTATGTGCACACGGCACGCTCGCAAGCTGCAGAGTCGCTCAAGGTTCTATCGATGTTTCCCCAAGGTCAGCTCGAATCTCCCAACCAAGCGTTGGCGATCGTTGCCACATTCAGCGAGGCGATGGTGCCGATCCAAGCGATTCCTGAAGGAGAGGGAACAGGTCCGCTGGCAATCCATCCTCCACTGGCGGGAAGGTTCCGGTGGTTGGGCACCAGCACCATCGCGTTCACGCCTTCGAAGCCCTTGGAGTTGGCAACAGAGTATACGGTGGCTGTCAAAGCGGGCACACGCGCGCTCGATGGGTCCTCGCTTGCAAACGACGTGTCGTGGTCGTTCACAACACAGCGACCCGTGCTGCTTGGAACGAGACCCGGGCATGGCTCGAAGGGCGTCGATATCCACACGATGATTCTCCTTCACGTCAATGAGCAAGTGATCACTGCGAAGACTCTTTCTATCATCAAACTCTTCGAAGCAAGGAGGAACGGACCGGAAGTGCGTTTCTCGCTTTCTCATCCTACACAGCAGGAAATGCAAGCGATGTCCCTCTCCATATCGGACTCCACTATGGTGGTGAAGATAACGCCGTCGAATCGCTTGAAGAAGAAGACCAAGTATGTTGTTTTACTCCAACCCGGACTGCCCGGCGCTCGAGGTGCGCTCGGCATCGAGAAGGAAGCCTCCTTCAGTTTCGAAACGTATCCTGACTTTGCCTTCGTGGAGCTTGTCGGTGATCGCAAGCGGAATCCCCGGGACGCGCTGACGTTGCGCTTCACGACGCCGGCATCGGTAGCGGAATGCGTACGGCACATCGCGTTCTCTCCACCACTCGATGTGCCCAAGTGGTATGAGGAATGGTCCTGGAGTTCGACCGAAGTGTTGCTTGCTCTGCCGCTTGCGCCACGGTCAACGTAGGTTTGTACCATCAGCAAGAACCTGCGTGATGCGTTCGGTCAATTGCTTGCGCGCGACGCGACATTTGCGTTCAGCACAACAGGCTACACACCTGCATTCCAGATGACCACGGGTCACGGGGTTCTCGAAGCCTATTGTCACCGCAAGTATCCGTTGCGCGCGGTGAACATCTCCACGGTGCGTGTGCAAGCCATGCGACTGAAGTCCAACAATCTTGTTCCCATATTGCGGGCTGACTCGTTGTATCATCGCGAAGTGCGTCTCAGCGCCCCATTCGATATCGACCGCACGGATACACTTCACCTTACAGAAGATCGCGAATCCATCGTGGGTGTTTCGGTGGATGATGCGCTCTCGACCGAACGACGTGGCGCTGTGTTGCTTCAAGTGTCCAGCAATGATGAAGCCCCCGCACCGCGATACGACCGCGCCGATATCCAAGTGACCAACATGAGTCTGACGGGAAAGTTTTCACCCGATGGCATTGTATTGTGGCTGACCACACTGCTTGATGCGCGACCTGTCGCCAACGCTGCGGTCGAATTACGCGACGACGCCAACCGTGTGTTGTGGCAAGGCATCACCAATGCCGAGGGCTTCGCCGAAGCCCCCGGCTGGGGAAGCTTTGGCGAGCTTCCCAAAGCGCCATGGTCAGCGCCACAGATATGGGCGATCGCGACAAAGGGGGACGATATGGTGTACACGGCATCGTCGTGGAATCGAGGGATCGAACCGTATCGATTCGATGTGATGACCGATTGGAATCCGCAACCTGACCACGTTCAAGGTGTGATCTTCACTGACCGCGGGTTCTACCGTCCGGGTGATGCAATCGAGTTCAAAGCAATCTTGCGCACGAGGCAGGGCGGTGATTGGCGCACTACAAGCGGCACTGTGCTTCTTGCAATTCGTGATGCGATGGGTGATCGCCTGATGAGCGATTCGGTTGTGCTCAATGGGTTCGGTTCTGCCTCGTCGCAATTTGTCATTCCCCCAGAGGCACGCCTTGGGTACTACAGCATCCAGGCGAGTATGAAGAGCACCGATCCGGCTGTTCGCGAACAGGTTGTTGCTGCCGGCTCTTTTCGGGTCGAAGCATTTCGGACCGGTGAATTCGAGGTGACAGCACGTGCCGCGCAAAACGCGTACACGCTCGGCGATACGGTGCGTTGCACATTCAGCGCTCGTTACTTGTTTGGCGGCGCGATGAAAGGGGAACCCGTACGATGGCGCATTCGGTACGAACCGACGTGGTTCACGCCGCAGGGCTGGGAAGCGTACGCATGCGGGAGAAGTACAGGATGGTATGGCGAAACTGCAGGTCCTCGTACAAAGCTCCTCGTTGCGAAAGACGCCACACTCGATGCAAGAGGAACGTTGCGCATAGAGGCGGCAACGCTGGTGGGCGATCTTCAGGCGACGGGGACGCTGGTGTTTGAAGCGGACGTAACGTTACCCAGTCGCCAGACACTCTCCGGCTGGGCAACGGCGTTACTGCATCCGGGGAAATTTTATATCGGCATTGCGACGAGCACCACCTTCATCGCACGTGATAACGCCGTGCAGTACAACGTGGTGACGGTGACGCCCGAAGGAAATATTGTAGCGGGAAAGTCTCTCCAGTGTCGCGTGCTCAAACGCGAATGGCACTCGATCCGCAAAGCAAGTCCGCGCGGCGGATTCGAGTGGGAATCCGAGGCAGTCGATTCCACGTTGCTCACCACGCCGATCGTGATCGATTCCCTTCCGACAATGCTCAGCTTCACACCTCCTCAAGCGGGTTTGTATGTCATCGAGGTGCGTGGCACCGATGCACGGGGGAATCCGATCGTGAGCGATACATATGTGTACGCCAGGGGGGTATGACTATGTCGCTTGGGAACGAACCAACGACGACCGCATCGAACTGATTGCGGACGCGAAGAGCTACAAGCCCGGCGACACGGCACGCCTCATCGTGAAGAATCCCTACGAGCGTGCAGTGGCTTTGGTCAGCGTCGAACGCGAAGGCATCTTGCGCTATTGGAAGTCGACGCTCGTAGGAAGTGCGCCGGAACTTCGTGTACTGCTCAATAGCACATCGCCTCCGAACGTGTTCGTCTCCGTCATCCTGCTTCAAAAGCGTGTTGTCGGAAATCCGACACTCGACAAGGAACAAGACGTCGGGAAACCAACGTTCAAGATCGGGTACATAGGATTGCCGGTCGATCCCCGCACGCGTCATCTCGTGGTCGGCGTTGCACCGGAACGGAACCACTACCGTCCGGGTGACACCGTGCGGATTAAGCTTACCGTGAACGCGATGTGTTCGACAAGGGGAAAGCGCTTTCCCTGCACTTCGAGAAGCAGGAAAGCGGCGTGCTGTACGCGGGAGTTCGTATGACGTACTTCCCCAATACGCCGGCGTCACCGGCCGATGAATGTATTGCCATCCTGAAGGCGATGGAACCGCTCTCGCCGACGAAGAGTACCGGCGGACGAACATTCGCGATGGGTGCGGTCGTCAAGGTGACGCTTCGTTTGATTGTCACTGAGCAACGCAGCTTTGTTGTGGTGGACGATCCTCTCCCCGCCGGTTTCCAAATCATCAACACATCCTTGCAAACCGAAAGCACTGAGCTTGCACAAACACTGGAGAGCATGCGGTCCGAAGAAACGCAGCAGCGCTGGTGGGGGTCGTTCAATTATCATGAATGGAAAGACGATCGTGTGGTTCTGGTTGCCGATCAGCTTCGAGCCGGCATTCATACCTTTATCTATCTTGCACGTGCCATCACACCGGGAACGTTCGCCGTGCCGCCGACACACGCCGAGATGATGTACGAGCCGGATGTGTTTGGAAGAACGGGCATGACCACGATCGAGATACGGTAAGAAGAGAATGCTGCACGGAGCGATGGTGATGGAACGTTCAGGAGTGAAAAGGCGGAGATGGCAATTCATCGTCGGCGGAGCAGGCGTGGCGTCGGCGCTGGTCGTGGTATCGTTCTTCTTGCCACTCGATCATCAGCTCTTTTCACCAACGCGCACAACATCGTTGCGTATTGTCGATCGGCATGGTGTCTTGCTGCGAGAAGTGTTGTCGGAACAGGAAGGACGGGGAAGATGGAGCGCTCTTGAAGAGATCTCGCCTCACATGGTCGATGCGATGATTGCCGGAGAGGACGCACGCTCTTTCCTGCATCCCGGCGTCGATCTACTCGCGGTTCTGCGTGCAGCGTGGCAAAATATGAAAGCCCATCGGATCGTCAGCGGCGGCTCCACGATCACGATGCAAGTCGTGCGCAGTGTGTATCCGATACCGCGAACGCTCTTTGGCAAACTGCGTGAAATCTGGTACGCGCTTCGCCTGGAACGCATGTTGGCGAAGCGACACATCTTGGAACAGTATCTCAACCGGGTCACGTTCGGCTATCAAGCGGTGGGTGTGGATGCTGCGGCGACGATGTATTTCGGCAAACCTCCGTCGCAGTTGTCGATTCCAGAATCTGCTTTTCTTGCAGCGATTCCCAACGCTCCCGCGCACAACGACCCGTACCGCCGGATGGAGCGTGTACGGCTGAGGCAACGATACATCCTCGCCCGAATGGAACAAGAGGGCTTCATTACTCCTGACGAGCGACGGCGCGCCGAAGACGACCCGCTCGTGCTCACGCCGCGTACCGCATCCTTCAAGGCGCCTCACTTTACGACCATGATCCTTCAGCAACTCTCTGCTGACGAGCGTTCGCAGTTAAGGGAGATTCGCACGACCATCGACCAGAACATACACCAGAACATACAAAAGAGTGCAGAACTGTTGGTGCAGGCGCACCTCCAACGTTTGCGCAATCATCACGTGGGCAACGCAGCATTGGTGGTGATCGACAATACCAAACACGAACTGCTTGCCCTCGTCGGCTCGCGTGATTTTTTCGATACCACCGCCCATACTCAGGTGAACGGTGCGCTCGCCTTACGGCAACCCGGCTCGGCAATCAAACCTTTCACCTATGGCGTTGCCCTTATCAACGGCATGACCGCCTCGACGCTGCTTGCCGACATCCCGCGTTCGCCTAACGAGCATGAGGTGGACTTCTTACCCGAGAATTACGACAGGCGCTACCACGGGCCGGTGCGTTTACGAGTCGCCCTCGCGTGCTCGTACAATGTGCCCGCTGTTCGCTTGGTCGAGCAGTTCGGTGAGGAGCTTCTTCTTAGCACGCTGCACACTGCGGGCATCGTCTCGCTGAACAAGCCCTCAGCGTTTTATGGTGTGGGGCTGACGCTCGGGAACGGGGAGGTGACGTTGTTGGAATTGTCGAATGCTTACAGCGCTCTCGCTTGCGGTGGAATGTACGCGCCGCTGGAAATGGTATTGGACGTGCACTTCGTCAAGCGCGCTGCCGAAACACCTGCTGTGGGAAAGACCCAGGCATGGCGTTTCGGTGGGGAGGTGCAGCGTGTCTTCTCGCCGCAGGTCGCGTTCATCCTCACCGACATCCTTTCGGACGCGCAGGCGCGAGCGCCGGCATTCGGTGCCAACAGTTCGCTCACGTTGCCGTTTCCGTGTGCAGCAAAGACGGGAACATCCAAAGATTACCGCGACAATTGGGCAATAGGGTACACACCTCGCTACACTGTGGGTGTATGGGTCGGGAATTTCGACGCTACGCCGATGAAGTTGGTTTCGGGTATCACAGGCGCAGCACCCTTGATGAGGGATATGCTGCTTGCGCTGCATCGAACTGAACACGCGCCGGCGGCATTCGAGCGCCATCCGAGATTGGTCGAAGTGAAGATTTGTCCCCGCTCTGGTATGAAACCGGGGCGGCATTGCCCGGGTGAAGTGCACGAGCTGTTCCTTGCGGGTACCGAACCCCGCACGGTGTGTGAAGTGCATCGCGCATTTCGTATCGATGTGCAGAGTGGGCTGTTGGCGTCTCACAGTACGCCGCGTGGACGTATCCCCGAACGCGTGTACGAGTGTTTCCCTCCGTT
>PSMW01000010.1:45691-105894 GCA_040290295.1 Ignavibacteria bacterium | reverse complement strand
GGGTGCGACGTCATCGCTCAATCTTGAACCCGCCGGCTTGAAAGCGAGTGCTCGCGGTCAGCTCACGGTCAATGAGTTCTACCAAACCGCAGTGCCGCACATTTATGCAGTGGGGGATGTCATCGGGTTTCCTTCTCTCGCCTCCACCTCGATGGAACAAGGACGCAACGCCGCATGTCATGCCTTCGGCATATCAGCCAAGAGCGTACCGCAACTCTTCCCGTATGGCATCTACACCATCCCAGAAATTTCGTTCGTCGGCAAGACCGAACAGGAGCTGACCAAGGACGCGGTGCCGTACGAAACCGGGAAGGCACATTACCGCGAAATCGCGCGAGGACAAATCACCGGCAGCAGTGTCGGCGTTTTGAAACTCATCTTCCAGCTCCAAACGCGTGCATTGCTCGGCGTGCACATCTTCGGAGAAGGGGCGAGCGAACTCGTCCACATCGGCCAAGCCGTCATGGCGCTCAACGGCACCATCGATCACTTCATCGTCAACGTGTTCAACTATCCGACGCTTGCCGAATGCTACAAGACGGCGGCATTCGACGGCATCAATCGCTTGGCAATGTAGGGCAATGTAGGATCGGCCTCCCTCCTCTTCTTGCAAATTTGTATATTGGGACTGCAGAGGAACTCCCCAACTACGACGAGATCGTTCTATGCAGTACGCCGCCATCACTCAACAGATTCTCTCTCAGCTTCGAGCCATTGTCGGACAGGACGCGGTCCTCACCGACGAGGAAACGCGCTCGCTCTATGCGCACGACGAAACGGAGGATTTCGAGTTCCTGCCGGACGTCGTCGTGAAACCGACAACGACCGAACAGGTATCCACCATTCTCAAGCTTGCGAACATAGCGCGCATTCCCGTAACGCCACGCGGCGGCGGTACCGGACTCTCCGGCGGCGCCTTGCCGGTCTGCGGGGGGATTGTCCTTTCACTGGAGAAGTTCAAACGCATCATCGAGATCGATGAGAAAAATTTTCAGGCGGTCGTGGAGCCGGGTGTTGTTACACAGATTTTTCAAGAAGAGTGTGAAAAGCGCGGACTGTACTATCCACCCGATCCTGCCTCGCGTGGAAGTTCCCACCTCGGCGGCAATCTTGCCGAATGCTCGGGAGGGCCACGCGCAGTAAAGTACGGCGTAACGAAAGATTACGTCCTCGGACTCGAAGCCGTGCTGACGAGCGGTGCGATCATCAACACCGGGGGACGCGTTCTCAAGAACGTGAGCGGTTACAACCTCACGCAACTGTTCATCGGCAGCGAGGGGACGCTCGCGATCATTACCAAAATCATATTCCGACTTATTCCCCTTCCCCGCGTGCGGAAGGTGCTGCTTGTCGCCTTCAACTCGTTGGAGGACGCTGTGGCATCGGTCGCCGCCATCTTTCAGCGGGGCATCACACCATCGGCCTTGGAGTTTATGGAGCGCGCTGCCGTACGAGCTGCCGAGACACAACTCGGCAAGACATTTCCCAACGGCGAGGCAGAGGCTCAACTCTTGATCGAAGTCGATGGCAATTATGAGGAGACGCTTGTCAAAGACATCGAGGTGATCGCCGAGGTTGTCGAGCAGCACCACGCGTTGGATGTGTTGCTCGCTGAGGACCGCCAGAAGATCGACGACGTGTGGGCACTGCGCAGGAGTATGGGTGAAGCGGTCAAGCACATTTCCACCTACAAAGAAGAAGACACCGTTGTGCCGCGCGCCGCGCTTCCTCACCTCATTCGTGGTGTGAAGGACATCTGCGGCAAGTACGGTATCACCTCCATTTGCTATGGCCATGCCGGCGATGGCAATGTTCACGTCAATATCTTGAAAGATAAGATGGACGATGCCTTGTGGGAGAAGCATTTGGACACCGCCATTCGCGAAATTTTTCGGCTGACCGTTTCACTTGGTGGAACGATTTCGGGTGAGCACGGAATCGGATTCTCTCAAAAAGCCTATCTGCCTATTGCCCTCTCGCCTGCGGAGCTTGAGGTGATGAGAGCACTCAAGCGCACGTTCGATCCGAACAACATTCTCAACCCGGGAAAGATCTTTCCGGATGCTTGACCGGGAACGAAGGCTCGCGATGTCGTACGTGTTGAAGAAGTGAACAGGACCGTCAACGCGTGTACGTCGGCCGATCCCTTTTCTCTCCTATCTCCCTTTCGCTATTCCCATTACACGCGGGTCGAAGGTTCTAAACCTCATCAACCGTTCTGCGCGTACCGAGTGCGCCGTTCTCACTGCTGACAAACACGTTTTCTCAAGTTGAAACGCCGCCCGCGCGCAAAGCCGAAGGTGCCCTGCTCGTTCGTTGCGACGATACCTTGATCGGAAAGTTTTTGGAGATTCCTGTGAATATGGTAATCCTCTGCAACGGGCTAGAACCGCCGCGCGCATGCTTGCCACCATCGCCAAAGGCGAAGTCGAGATCGACCCGGTGCGAGCGTGGATCGACGAGCGATACTGCAGTGGCTGTCGCATCTGCAACAACCTCTGCCCCTATACTGCCATCGAGTACGATGCTGAGAAGAATATCTCGCACGTCAACGAAGTGCTCTGCAAGGGGTGTGGTACCTGTGTCGCCGCCTGTCCTGCTTCGGCAATTACCGGCAAAGGATTTTCTGATGAAGAAATCCTTGCTGAAATGGAAGGATTACTTGCAGTATGATACACGACGCTCAGAAGAAGGAACATGAACCGGTGGATCAACGATGAATTACCAAATGTCCGGTGCGATCGCGGTACTCGATGAGAAAGCTGTCTTCATCAGGGTACTGCGCCCACAATACGACAGTCGCGGAGCGATCAAAGAAGCGATGCGGGAACGCTCTACCCGATGGAAGTCTCCATCATTGTTGCCGGTGTACGACATCTCGATCCCGACATCTACCGCTATCTCCTCTAGAAAAACCCACTCCGGCTTGTCGCAGCGGGAGACCTTGGTAATGAACGTGCAGCAGCGACGCTTCGGCACGAGCCGCTGCCGTGCGTACTCCAACCATTGTTGCGCCGCTCTGCCGGTGAACGCGTTGTTCAGTTGAACGTGCAACTTTGCCGGACGGATAGGCAAAAGCCATCCGTCGCCATACGGCGAGGTGTTGATCAATCGTGGGTCGCGCAGCACCATCTCATTTTTTTTCGATGACTCTTCCCGTCACCGGACTGACCATCGGTACAACCCGGTCACCGTGCTTCACTACCCACGCAGGACTTCCCTGCTTCACCTTCTTGAGCAAGCGCGGCAGGAACACATGGTCGATCCTCCCGATCAATGCCGATCAATGATTGAGCGAACTCATCGATCCCGACTAGCACGTCCCCATCCTCAGTTTCGCACATCCATCTGTGACACGGGTGAACATATCGGCGCAAAAACACCCGTTGCGGTGCTCGCTTTCGCATCGTACTCCAAACGATCAGCACGATCGCTGTGAGGAGTGCAAACAACAACGACACGGTCGGCTTTTTTCTTGCCTCGTGACCGTCCATCCCGACATTTATGCTCGCAGTTCGTCTTACTTCCACTTCCTTGCCAGCGAGCGCATCACTTCTCTTTTGTCCGAACAAATCGTAACTTCCTACACAATGGAGGGTTGGGGATCGCATCGGAAACCCGCTCGGAGTTGTAACGACACCGTTTCAGCAATCCAGTTGAATTCCTTTACAAGGATAACGCAAACTGAGCCAGTCCGGTTGATACACATGGAGTTAACATCGATAGACTCGCGTTGAATTTTGCCGCAAAGGGTTGCAACTTTCAACTGCGCAAAACTCAGTAAGAGCCATGATCGTGTGATGATGTTTTCAACGAGATCGAATCGAACGCAAACCGGGAACATCTCTGCGGGCCCACGACTGACAGCGCTCGCTGCATTTTTCGGCGTGTTGGTCGCATCATCAGGCACAGCCTGCAAGAACGAATCGAGCACGTCTCTCACGCAAACATATCTCACCCCTCCCAGCGTGTTCCTCCCTGTGGGGGTGCTCCGACAACCGCGAGGCATCGCCGTTGACGGCGCCGGAGACGTGTGGGTTGCCGATACCCGAGCAGGAAAAGTCCGCCGCCTGAGACGCGATGGCGTTCTGCGCGACTCGATCATCGGCTTTCAGCTCCCGGCAGCGATGGGCTTCGACCGCTCGAGCGGATCACTGCTGTTGGTCGATGAGTACACGCTGTATCGCCTTCAGCCACAAACCGGCGCGGCGACGATCATCGCAACGCTCACGAACAATTCGATAGACACATCGGCCGTGTTCGACATCGACGCCAGAAGAATGATCGCCACGGCAGTCAACGTTGCACGGTTAGGTGATATTACCGCCGGTCCCATGGGCGATGTGTACGTGGGCTGTTTTGGCACGCCGGAAAATTTCCTTGTGCGCGTGCGGGCCGGGTTGGCAGCAGCAGTCGCGGCTTCGTTCCTTGTTCCAACCAATAGTGCCGAGCGCGGACCTCATTTCGTTGGCGTCGATGCCTTCGGAACAGTTTTCAGCTCGTTTGCCGTCGGAGGAGCAACACCGGTCGTTCGCTTCTTTGCTTTCTCGCCCTCTCATACCGATCTCAGTCGCGTTCTTACGGAACCCGCGGTCACCGGTGCGGCGCGCGGCAGTACGATCGATGTATCGGGGAACTTGTATGTCACCGACCCTGCAACACAAGAGCTTGTCATCGTCTCAACAATTGCTGAACGAACAATCGCTCGCTACGTAATCCCTGATGTGGGAGGGTACTCGATGATCCCGCACGATGTTGCGGTGTCCGAAGACGGTCGCGTCTATGTCGTTGTGAGCGATCGGTTGGGAACAGAGGCAGGAGCGATTTTGGTGTATCGCACAACCAAGAGGTGAATTCATCCATTTGAAAGGAACGACTGAACTATGAAAGCCTTAATAGCCGATGCATTTCCTGAACGATACATTGCCGCCATCAAAGAGCTTGGCGTTGCCGTCGATTACAAGCCGAAGCTCAAAGCGGAAGAACTTGCTGCTCACATCGGCGATGCAAACATCCTCGTCGTCCGCTCGACCGAAGTGAGAGCCGATTGCATCCAGTCGGCACGGGTGCTGAGCCTCATCATTCGAGCAGGCGCAGGCGTGAACACGATCGATATTCCTGCTGCAAACGAACGCGGTATCTACGTCACCAACTGTCCGGGGAAAAACTCGATCGCCGTTGCGGAACTGGTGATGGGATTGATCCTCGCTTTGGATCGTCGTATCGCCGACAACGTTATCGACTTACGTGCGGGAAAATGGAACAAGGGGGAATACTCCAAAGCAGACGGTATGTACGGAAAGACGCTCGGACTGATCGGGGTGGGTCAGATCGGCAAGGAGATGATTCCTCGGGCAAAAGCGTTCGGTCTACACGTCATCGGATGGTCGCGTTCGCTCACACGAGAAAAGGCGGCTGCGCTGGGCATCGACTTCGCTGGGACGGTGCAAGACCTCGTGTTGCAGTGCGACATCATCTCGGTGCACGTCGCGCTCAAGCCTGAAACCAAGGGACTCATCAGTCGCAGCGTCATCGACTTGATGAAGCCGGGGACAATCTTCATCAATACCTCACGAGCGGAAGTGGTGGACGAGGAGGCCCTCGCCGATGCTGCCGAGGCGGGGCGCATTCGTGTCGGTTCCGACGTGTTCGTCGGCGAACCGGAAGAGAAAGCGGGACTCTTCAGAAGCAGACTTGCGATGCTGCCCAACGTGTACGGCACGCATCATATCGGTGCCTCGACTGAGCAAGCACAAAACGCTGTTGCGGATGAAACCGTTGCCATCATCCGCGAGTACATTCAACAAGGAACGGTGCGCAATTGGGTCAACCGCGCAAGGGAGACTGCCGCGACCTGGCAGCTTGTCGTTCGGCACCACGACAAACCCGGCGTGCTCGCCAATGTGCTCGGCGATCTGAAAGCCTCCAGCATCAACGTTGAAGAAATGGAGAACGTGATCTTCGACGGCGGAAAAACGGCATGCGCGACCATTCGTCTGGCAACCAAACCCTCGGATGAGCTGATCCAACAGATGCTCTCGCGCAAGGATGAGGTTATTCAAGTAACGCTGAACGCGCTGTAGGCAACCAGAACCGCGAGCCGAACTCGCTCGTTGCTACCGTTCCCCATCCAAGTTGTACTTCTTGAGTTTGTCTCTCATCGTCGAGAGACTGAGTCCAAGCAACCGTGCGGCTTGCGTTCGATTCCCTTTCGTGCGATGCAGAGCTTGACGCAACAGGTTCGTTTCCAAACATGCAACGACCTTATCGAAGCTCATATTCTCCTCCACAAAGCATCGGTTGCAGGCTTTTGCCATAAGCTCGAGCGGCGTTTCTTGTTGGATTTCGGGCGGAAGATCTTTTACTCGCACGTCGCGACCCTGCACGTAACGCTGCAAGAAATAATGAACGAAAAGTGGAATGTCGTCGGGACGTTCACGCTGCGGCAGGATCACCAGCGGCACCACGTTGATGCGGTAGTACAGATCGGAGCGGAAGAGATTCCGATCCACCATTTCCTTCAAATCCACTTTCGTCGCTGTAATCAGCCGCACATCAATCGGAATCGGCGTTGTGCTGCCGACCCTCATGACCTCTCGTGACTCCAAGACGCGCAAGAGTTTGGCTTGGAGCGGAAGCGGAAAATCGTCGATGTCGTCCAAGAAAATCGTTCCCGCGTGTGCGAGCTCGAACAATCCTTTCTTTTCGCTCGACGCGCTGGTGAACGCTCCGCGCTCATGACCGAACAACTCACTTTCCACCAACTCCGGCGGCAGAGCAGAAAGTCCGACTTTGACGAGCGGCTTTTCGCTTCGCGGACTTCGGCGGTGAACGTATTCGGCAATCAACTCTTTCCCTACGCCCGTCTCACCGATGAGCAACACCGAGCTATCGGAAGCAGCGACCGTGTCGATGCGTTCGAGGGCGCCACGCATGACATTGCTGTGCGCGATGAGCGAGAGTGATGAAAGGAGTTTCATGATAGGGCACTTGCCTGTGGGAGCGTCTGCGGAAAAAGTAGTGCTATTGGTTTATGAATTCAAATACTGTTTCTCCTCCGCCGAAATGGTATTCGTCGCCGCTCCCGCGCAGATACGTTTTGGCGTTGCAATTCAATTCCTTTCTTCCAACATTCAGCAGAGACGTTTCACGACCTCGCGAGTCATTCAGGGCACACACATGGCAATCCGCATTTTCGTTACGGGAGGAACATTCGATAAAGAATACAACGAGTTGGACGGCACACTCTTTTTCAAAGACACGCATCTTCCCGAGATGCTACGACTCGGAAGATGCGATCTCGACGTCACGTTCAAAACGCTGATGATGGTCGACAGCTTGGATATGACCGAGCGCGAGCGGCGACTGATCGTGGACAGTTGCAGAAGACAGAAAGAGAACAAGATCGTCATCACCCACGGTACCGATACGATGGAGTTGACGGCAAAAGCATTGGGCAACGCAGCCATCAGCAACAAGACGATCGTTCTTACCGGAGCGATGATTCCGTACAAGTTCGGGAGTTCGGACGGACTGTTCAACCTTGGCAGCGCGTTGGCTTTCGTCCAAACGTTGCCCGTCGGCGTGTATATCGCCATGAACGGACGCTACTTCCTTTGGGACAATGTCCGCAAGAACAGAAAGACGGGACAGTTCGAAGAGTTGCATCCATCGCCTCCCTTGTGATCCAGCAAGAGGGTGCCGAGAGAGGAAGGCGTTCTCCCCTTTTCCATTAATAACGATCGACACGAAACGTGGAGAGTCCCGGTTTCGCGACAATAACGATGCGCTGCGGAGTCGTAGCGAAATTGTCGGTTCGGTACAATCGGTCGCTGACCTTTTCGAATCCGTCGAACCGCTTGCTCGACAGTTTACCATCCCATCGAATTTCGCAACCAACAGATTCAGGAACAGAGATGCGCACGGTGGATACGCCCGTTTCGACCCTACAGTGCAACTGCTGTTGCGGTACACCGAGATACATCCGTATACTCGCAGCTCCTGCGTCGAGCGAGAGTCTTTCTATCGTAAATGGTCGAAGGTCGAGATCCATCTTCGCTGCACCCACGTCGAACGCCATATCCCACACGAGGGCGGGGTTGAGCTTCACTACGCCCGCGGTGAGCGCCTCATCCCTATTCCATGCCTTGACAACGACCGAGCCTTCAGACGTCAGATGGAGGTGCACCACACTATCTTCGGTGCTTCTTTGAAGCACGTAGCGACCTGCAGTTCGTTTGAGTTTTGCTTCGAGGAGATGTGTGCGTGTCGTATCGATCCGAAACGTTCCGCCGGCAGCATCGGTGGCGAACGCGGCTTTCGTTACGGCCGCCGGCACCGGCTCGATGAATTCTTGCACTCCGACAGTCTCGGCGTCCTCATCGAGGCTCTCGCGCAGTGCGTCGATCCACGTAAAGCTGGCGATCTGATAGACAAGGAGACCGGCGCCCACACCGACGACCCCGGCAACGGCGCTTCGCACGACTTGCCTCTTGATCATGATGCCGATTCCCAGCAGCACGAGAAGGAGGGGCCACAGCCGCCACAGCATCCCCCATCGTGTTCCGATATCCAACGCCTCATCGAGCAAGAAGAACACGCCGACCGAAATGAAGAGTGTTCCCCAAAACATTCGAGAAGGTTTCATGCGCCTCATTCCTTATGAGTGACGTTCATGCGATTCAAGATACGCAATCCCCGGATGGATGTTGCAGAATTGCTTCCGCTTCGCAAGGCAGGTGTATTCTTACCGTGATCCGACCCACATCACACCTCGTTACGATCGATCGTGTTGACCGGCTCTTCCGAACCGCGCGGGACGGACAGACATTCACACTGCGCATTGCATTCGTAATGGTCTGGAGCTTTCTCCTCTTCACCTCTGCCCGCATGTGGAGTGGAATGATGCCACCGGAAGCGGTCAACGCCATCGATGTGCTGGCGCTGGCGCCGCTTCTTGTCTTGATTGCGCTGAGACCCGTCTGGGGCATCATCGTCATCGGCGCGTTGTTTCCTGTAGCGGGCATATTACCTTCCGTCGGCTTCACGACCTCCGTTTATCCCCTCCTCGGCGCCGCAACGCTGCTCGGTTCTCTCCGCATGATGATCATCGAACGCTTCCCGAGCCCGCACGTCACGAGCCTTGATGTTCTCGCGCTGCTGCTCGTCGTCTGGATTGTCGTGAGCCATCCGCTGGCGGCAACGAGCATCGGCAACCGCGTCTGGGTGTGGACGTACCTTCAACTGTTGCTGCTGATGTTTCTCACGACGCAATTGCTTGTACGAGGTTCGGATCACCATGCCTTGATGCTGATGTTCGTGATCGGCGGCGTCGTATCGGCATACGTCGCTTTGCATCAAGTCCAGTACGGATTAAGTTCTGCGACATCGCTGCGCGGTCGAGGGCTTGCAGCAAGCGCGAACGATGCAGATCGCTCCTTTGTGTTCGCCATCGTATTCATAGCTTTCCTCCGGCATGTGTACAAAAAACGGTGGATGCAAACGGCAGCCATCGCGGCGATCGTATTGCTTCTCGCCGGACTCGCAGCGACAGTCTCCCGAACGAGCGTACTCCTGTTGCTGATTGCTCTTATCCTCCTTATCATCGAGGGCACAACGATGCTGCGTGAACGTATCGTCGAGTTTGGGATTGCGCTTGCCGCGGCAGCACTCCTGCTTATCCCACCGGGCTATTGGCGAATCACGTCGGGGATTCTCACGTCCATTCTTCAGGGACATGATTGGGTCGGGTTCCGCTACATGCAGTGGGATGCCGGACTGGCAATGTGGGCAGATCACCCGCTGCATGGCGTAGGCATCGGACAATTCGAAAACAACTCCGTGTACTATGGAACGAATTTCATTCCTTTCTACGGTCTCCGTTGGTCGGCACACAATACCTATGTGACGCTCCTCGCGGAGACGGGTATCATCGGGTTCGTTCTTTTTCTGGCAGTCCTCGTGGGAGCGTTACGCGGATTGTGGAAAGGCTGGATGAGCCAGACGGCCGCGGCTTCCGTTTCGCTCCGCTACACATGGGCAACCGTGCTGATGGTGATGCTCATCGGCGGGATCACGGGCGACGATCACGTTCATAAACTGATTTGGTTAATCGCCGGGATGGGAGCCGCGAACCTTCGGCCCATCATCGGCCGGCGAACCGGTTGACTCATCCTCCACAAAGAAAAAAACCCGTGCACGAACATCATGCACGGGTGTGCGGTGAACTCGCCCTCGCAATCAAATTCGTTGCCGCTCCTCGACCAATGCATGTCCCGACTTCAATCCGCGCTCGATCGGAATGATCTCCATCGCGGGAATTTCGATATTCTCTTGGAATTCGGGAACCAGTTGTTTGATCAACGCGCGGACGTTTTTTGTTGCACCGGTTTGTGCCGCGATGACCAAACGCTCGACCACCGTGCGTAACGAGGTCACCTCGCTTGCACCGAACCCTGCATCCGCTCCGCGAGGTGTAAGGCGAGGCTTGAAGCCGTTGCGACAGACGAGAATCTTCTCGTGCGACGATTTTTCCACCCGTTCTGTGGTGAAGAACAGTTCTTCCGCAATCTTCTCGCCTCGTTGTAATCCCGTAAACTGGATGTCGATGTCGCGTCCTTCCTGCATGCCGCTCAGGCGGATCAGGTCGCGGGCAAGATCGACGATCTTGACCGGCTCCCCCATGTCCAAGACAAAGATCTCTCCCCCTTCGCCCATCGCCGCAGCTTGAAGCACCAACTGCACCGCTTCGGGAATGGTCATGAAGTAGCGCTTCACTTCGGGATGTGTCACACAGATGGGTCCGCCCGCTGCGATCTGCTGTTTGAAGATTGGTACAACGCTACCACGACTGCCCAATACGTTCCCGAATCGCACGCTAACAAATGTCTTTCCCGTACGCACTGCGGCATCGTGCACGACAAGCTCGGCGATGCGTTTCGTTGCTCCCATCATGCATGTCGGATTCACTGCTTTATCCGACGAGATATTGACGAATCGTTCGGCACCGAATTGATCGACAAGGTCAACGAGCACCTGCGTCCCGAGAATATTGTTGGTCACTGCATCCGGGATATTTTCTTCCATCACACTCACGTGTTTGTGGGCTGCCGCATAAAACACGATCGTCGGGCGAAGGGCTTGGAACACGTGGCGCATACGTTCGCGGTCCCGCACATCGGCAATCACCGGGTGGAGCCGCGGCTTACCATGCAGCATCACCTCGCGAACTGCGAGGGAGGCTTTCAATTGCACCGACAATCAGGACGCGCTTCTTCTTCGTGGTACTCGACGCACCATTACCTTCACTAAAGTCCGAGCCGAGCCGGAGCGCAAAACGGAACCCGCCGACAAGCAGCATGGTAAGCATCCCATCGATGATCGGGATCGAGCGGGGACAATTGGAGGGAAGAATGTCGAACGGTCGTAGCACGCCGAAGAAGAAGAGTAAGCCGAGTGCCATCGCAACGACGTTTGCGATAACGACTGTCGCCAACTCATCCACGCTCGCATAGACCCAATAACGGTTGTACAGCCCCATGGTATAGAACGTACCCAATTCCCACACGTAGGAGACCACCGTGTAGATTGCCAGCGGCGGGATGAACGTTCCCGCCTCACCGAACCCATCCAGCCGAAGGACGAGTGCCGCTGCTGGAATGAACGCAAAAGCGAGCACATTGAAACCGAACACATGGCGATTGCGCACGCCGCGAATGAGGTGATACAGATGCTTGTTCATTTTACGATCCCCCCAAGTGTGCGTACAATGATCAGGATGTCGCTGAAGAATGTTCTTTGTTGAAGGTATGCCAAATCGATCGCCAACTTCCGCGGCAAGATGACACCGACGTACTGCTCGTGCCAATCTTCGTGCTTCAAGTACGACGCTTCGTCTCGATATTCCAGCGAAGCGGGACTCGTCATGCCGGGACGAAACGCAAGGACCTGACGCTGATCGGGTGTGTAGAATGCGACGTAGCGTGGATCTTCGGGGCGTGCACCGACTAGACTCATCTCACCTCGCAACACGTTGAACAACTGCGGTAGCTCGTCGAGCTTGTGCTTCCGAAGGATGCGTCCAAGGGGAGTGATGCGTGCATCACGTTGCGTCGTAATCGGCGTGCTATTGCGATCGGACCTTACCGCCATCGTGCGAAACTTGAGCAATGTGAACTCTTTGCCGTCCTTACCTACCCGCTTCGCACGAAAGAACACCGGTCCCTTGTCGGTGAGTGCGATAAGAAGGGCAATGACAACAAGGAACGAGAGCAACGCGACCAACCCTGCCGCAGCGATGAAAACTTCTATCCACCGCGGCATGGCACGTCCAAGCAACACAGGCAATCGGTGAGGTATGTTGACACAGCACAAGCCTCTCGCTGTTCAGGCTGATGCCTCAAGAAAGGTTCACATCAGTCCAGATTGGAATGCCGGTTCCAGAGATCGCTATGCGCCTGCCGCGTTCGCCGCATCAACATCAACACAAGAACGTCGAAGAACACCTGCAGGCTTTGCTCGAATTGCGTCGCCATCGGTTGGATGGACTGAGCATCGTCGCTCGGACCGAATTTCGTCTGTGCTTTCACGAGGATGGTGTGATCGGCCAGCGCCGTCATTCTCGACTTCGGGCTACCCGTTACCAGAACAATACGTGCGCCGTGTTGTTTACCCAAGGCTTCCACATCGTACACTGTTTGGGTCTCGCCCGAGCTGGATGCAAGCAACACCACATCGTTCTTTCCGACGGGCGGCACGGCGGCATCTGTCACAGAAAACGCGTGCAAACCAAGATGCGCCAAGCGCATCGCAAATCCCTTGCACGCCAAGCCCACTCGTCCAGCACCATGCACCACAATCTTCTCAGCATCGAGAAGCGCCGACACCACTGCTTCCGCTTCCGCGTCGGTAACGCTCTCCAGCGCCGATACGATCTCTCCCAAAACCTGCTTCACCAGTTCACGAAACATCGGTCAGCAACTGTATTGCTCGGTGATCTCCTGTACCGCCGCGACGACGTCGCCAACATCCTCATCAGTCATTTTCGAATAAATGGGGAGCGACACCTCTCGTTGGTACTCTCGATATGCTATCGGAAAGTCCAAAGGATTGTATCCGTAGGTTTGCTTGTAGTAGGGATACAGGTGCAAAGGAATAAAGTGCACGCTCGCGCCGATATTGCGTCGTTTCAGTTCCTCAATGAACCACGCACGATCCCGTTCGGATCTCCGACCTCCGCTCTCCGATCTCCCATCTTCAAAATCCAGCCTGAGCATATACAAGTGCCATGCATGACCGCGAGAAGACACAGGAGCCCTGAGCGTTAAGATGTGAGAGAAGGCGGCGGTGTAGCTCTCTGCGATCTGTTTTCGTCTCTTCAACATTCTTTCCGCCTTCCGCAATTGCGCCAACCCCATTGCGGCGGCAATGTCGGACATGTTGTACTTGTATCCCGCGGAAACAATCTCGTCGTACCACGAGCCTTCGGCTGTATAGCGCTTCCACGCATCTTTACTGATGCCATGCAGCGCCATGATGCGGCAGCGTTCGGCAAGCGCATCATCATTCGTGGTGATCATGCCTCCTTCGGCTGTCGTGATGGTTTTCGTCGCGTAGAAGCTAAAGCAGGTTGCGTTACTTCCCAGATTCCCCACCATCGCGCCGTTGTACATCGCAGGAAAAGCATGCGCCGCATCTTCGATGACGGCGAGTCCATGCTTCCGCGCAATGGCGAGAATCTCCTCCATCTCCGCCGGCAGCCCGCCGACATGTACGGGGATGATCGCTTTCGTACGCGGCGTGATCGCCTGCTCGATCAAGGCAGGATCGATGTTGAACGTTGCCGGCTCGATATCCACGAAGACGGGTGCTGCATCGAAGTAGCGCACCACTTCCGCAGTGGCAGCGAACGTATAGGGCGAGGTGATCACCTCGTCGCCGCGCTGCAACCCGATCGATTCGAGCGCAAGATGCATGGCAGCCGTACAGGAGTTGACCGCGATGGCGTGCTTCGCCGCGACGGCGCGTGCAAACTCAGCCTCGAACTGAAGCGCCTTCGGTCCCGTCGTTATCCATCCCGAACGGATTGCCTCGTTCACAAGCTCGATCTCGCTCTCGTCGAGATCAGGAACGGCAAAAGGAAGAAACGGTGTGCGCGTGTGGTGGTGGTTTGGTGTAATCACTTCTATCATACATCTTGTGTTGTATGGTGGAGGTCTCCTCCACAACGAGAGAGCGATTTCCTATACATCTTCTTCGGACAAATATCCTGCCTGCCGGAGATCTTCGAGTTCCTTCCGCAATGGTTGCCAATAGTTTCGATCGTTGTCCATCTCGGCTATGTGCTCCGCCTGAAGCGCAACCTCAAGTGAATGAATATCCCCCGACAATGCGTGACGAAGGAGCGGCCGTTTGTACGCAAGCCCGGTTGCCTCAGCACGGAAGGTTTCTGCCAAGTGGACCAACATTTCCGGCGTACGCGACTCCATCAACCAGAACTCCACTCGTGCCGTTGACGGGTCGTTCGGCGCCGCATAATCCGCTTCCACAAGTCTCCGGATCATTTCCCAATCTTTTCTTCGTTGGGTTTTCTTCGCCTTGACAAGGTCGGGGAGGGAGAGCACTTCGAGTGTCAACCCTCCGTTTTCTTTCATCGTCGTGCGACGCTGCCATAACTGTTCGAACGCATCCACGCCGCGCATCACCGACATGACGTCGACACGCATCCGCATTGCATCGGGATGATAACAGCGAAAGTGAATGGCATGCCCTTTTTCAAGATAGGTTGGATCAAACGGGGGAAGAGCAATGCGTCGAGCGTGAAGCTCGCGAAGTGCGTATCGAAATGCTTCGATATTCTCTTTCGAGAGAAAGAGCGCGAGATCGGTATCCCTACTAAACTCCGCCGCGCCGTACAACACGCAAGCCTGACCTCCCATCAACAGGGCGCGCACGTTGTGTGTAGAAAGAGTCGAAAGGACTGTCTGAATCGGGTTCCGGATCAAGTGAACCTCCTACGGCTAAATAGAATGACCAGAGCTTTTGGCTTTCACTCCAACGCTCTGCCGGCGTCAGCCGATACCACTCAAGCCATTCATCGTCAACTAACCAGACAACATTCATATCACCTCAAACATATCACCTCAGTGAGTGTGAACGTAGAAACGATCGAAAACCGTGGACGAGATCGTGTCGCGCATGCTCAAGGTCTCGCGTTGGTTGCGTCAGCCAATCCTCCGATCGTTCCGCCATACCCTGAGTTCTCGTCTCAATATAGCGAAACGAGATGACTCTTCACAGATGGTACGCACACGTACGGAAATCCCAACCAGAAAGCACCAAGCATCGAACAAGTTCCATTTTCCAACTTAGAGCGTTCTACGTCTGAAGCATTGGAGCTTCTTTGGAATGTGGAAATTGAAATTTCGAATTTCAATCACGCCGAAGTCGTTGTGAATTCACGTCGGGCAGTCCACTCTATGTGCGGCACCTTCCCCGGCACTCCCCACTTGCCCGCAAAGCGAACCAGTCCAACCATGAACCCGAGTCCATACGAAAGCTGCAGCGTCGCGAAGGCGAGAGCGGAAACAGGTGCCAGCGCTTTTTTGCTGCAAGCGCCGAGGCTGTAAGATTGCTGAGGATGTATGCACCAAGAACCCACCGAAAGGCATCCATCCGATCGCCGTGAACCCTCCCGCAAGAAGAGAACGCGCGAGCGTTGACACGAACGCCGCCGGAACGAATTGCCGTAACCGCATCTGGCGAGGATGCTTCTGCGTTACGCGGACCTTCCCATATCCGTATTGCCAGTATTGCCACGAAAGAGCTTTCAGACTATTTCGACAGTAGTAAAAAGATTTGATCGAAGGAACGAGCAGTATCCTGC
The DNA here is from genome assembly GCA_040290295.1 of Ignavibacteria bacterium. GTDB lineage: Bacteria > Bacteroidota > Ignavibacteria > UBA10030 > UBA6906 > CAADGV01. The sequence continues at coordinate 90,011 of PSMW01000010.1, read as the reverse complement.
CTCCCTGACCACGAAGTCTATAGTTGAATTCCTCATCTTGGTTCGGCACCATCTCCTTATCGAAGCCACCAATCGCATCGAACACTCTCCTTGGCCACGCCCCCATGTACACAGTGTCAACCCACTCTTTCCTCTCTGAGTAGTGAAAGCGAGCACCGCCAACACCGAACGGAGAACTCGTTGCAAGAGCGATAGCTTCTGCAAGAGCGCCAGATCCAATTGCCTGCATCCTTCCGCCCACATTATCCGCCCCCGTTCGCTGAAGTGCAGCAACACATTCCCGCACGTAGTTCGGTTCGATAATCGTGTGCCCATCCACTCGCACAATGATTTCTCCGCGCGCTTCGGCGATTGCCCGGTTGAGCGCGGTCGAAACAATCTTGTTCGGGTTGTCAATGAGACGCAAGTGTGGCGTCGTTGCGGCGTATTGAGCGAGAATCTCCCGTGTGCCGTCGTCGGACATGCCGTCGGCAACGATCACTTCCATGCGATCGGTGGGATAGTCCTGCTGCAGCACAGCACCGAGACTCCGCTCGATGAACGTCGCCTCATTGCGTACAGCCATGATGACGATGACAAAGGGAGGCTGTTGCGTGCTCATGCGTTTACAGACTGGCTGGTGCGTGTGCTCCGTGGTACGAACGAAACGACAGCTTTGTATTTCCCCGACGAAGAACGAGGAATCACCTCGATGCATTCAATAGTAACATGCACGTCGGGACCCAGACGCTGGTGCATTCGGTGGATGATGTCTCGCTCGTCTTCGAGTCCGAATCCGGGAGTTGGGACGACTTTTACCACAATCCGATCTCGCGCCTCCTGCACAATCTGTCCTTCACGCACATGCGGCTGATCGACAAAGATGCCGTGGAAGCGCACCATCTCTCGTCCGTCGGGACCGACAACGACATTTTCCCTTCTTCCAATCACTTCCTTGATCACCGGCATCGAGCGTCCGCAGGAGCACGGCTCGTCATCCCACGCCGCGAGGTCGCCCAGCCGGTAGCGGATAAGCGGCTGGAGCGAACGCCTCAAGCATGTTGCAACCACTTCCCCCACCTCACCGGCTTTGCATGGCGTGCCGTCGGAGCGCAGAATCTCCACGATACCCACGTCGGGACTGACGTGCAGTCGTCCGCGCTCGCATTCGCTCGCGAAGAGCGCGTTCTCGACGGTGCTGTACTCTTCCCACACACGACATCGATAGGCTTCCTCCATCACGGCGCGCATCTCACGCGTCAGCTTTTCGCTCGTTGTGATGACTGCACGAAGAGGAGGCACGTCGAGTCCCTGTTCCACGATATGCCGCGCAAGTAAGAAATACGAAACGGCATAGCCGGTCATCCATTGAACGCCCGTACGCTTCAGTGCCTGCGCGTAGTGACGAGCGGTTTCTGCACGAAGATGAAACGGAGAAAGATAGGCTTGCCGCTCCACCGCATTGTACCGATAAAAGGGACCGCGACTCTCCGGCTCAGGCTCGATCATGCGTCCCGAGAACGTCGCCCGCGGCATCCGAAACGACACGCCTGCCCATCGCGCCGAGCGCACTTCACGTACCGCAAGAGAGTCGCGGATTTCACGTATTCTCCATATCGTTCTGATCGGGGTGCCCGTCGTTCCGCTGGTGTGAAAGGAAAACTTCGGGACATGAGAGAACCGCTCGTCGAGAAACGTTTCTGGGTCTCGACGGATTGCGTCCTTCTCTAAGAGAGGCAAAGCTTCGAGGCCGCCTCGCTCTGCTGCGCGTTTTTGTTCATCGTTCCATGTCGCTCGATAGAACGGCACAAACCGCCCAGCATTGAAGAGAAGCTCACTCGCTCACGCTGCCAATCATTCCATTGGTCACTCGTGAACCGTTCTCTCTGTATGTACCCGTTCACGAACCCTTCGAACCCTGAACCGAACCGAAGCCAGTGCCAGTAGGCGCCATAGGCCGTAACGAACGCGTGCCGAAGAGGCAAAGGAAGATGCTTGTAGATCATGCTCAGCGCAGATATCACAAGCCTGTTGGCGTTGTTATCAATCGAATATGCCGGATTTACCCCGCACGCACACCTCGAACCACACGGCGGTCATCACCAACTGTCGCACCAGCGGTAGAGCGCTCTTGTCCCCCTCCAAAAACGATCGCACGGCTTCTTGCAGAAGTTGTTTCGGTAGCGGGCACGAGTCCAGCCCAACAGATCGAGATAAGGTACGGTCCACACTGCAGGTTGAGCGATCACGAGTGCTGACGCGACCCCGAACAGGCCCTTCCGTATTCCCGCGTTCGCGATCCATCGCCAACAATGTGATATTCTATGTCCGTCCCAAGCTGGGCAATCGCCTCCAACACCATCTGCACGCCCTTCCTTTCGACCAACCTGCAAACGGTCAACAGTCTCGTCTTTGTCCGATGGCGGTTTTCGGGTTGCTTTGGCTCAATGGCTGCTGGCGTTACTGGTGTGAGCGGCGGATGGACGATGGATATTCGCTCCGAAGCTATTCCCCCAAATTACAAAGCAGAGATTTTGTATAGGACGAGATGGCAACAATCTTCTCGAACTTCTGAAGGGTCTTCCGCAGCCATCGGGGATTGGTGACGCGCTCAGGCGCTAACTCGGCCGCATAGGCGATCGCACCGCACGGAATTCCCATCGTTTGGATCGAATCCAACGCAACGCAGCAGAGCGTGTTGATGAAACAGAAGATGACTCGATCTGGCTTGAAACCTTGTACCATAGCGGCAACTTGCCGGGTCAAGAAGCGATTACGCTGCGCGAGATAGAGTGCGCTGCGGAATTTCCGAATCGGGAGTATCCGATCTACCCATACATCCGATCGATCGGGGGAAAAAATCCACTTCTCCGAGTGAGGCCGTGGCGGAAGCCCTGTCACGTTAGTTCTGAAGCTTTCGTTGACTAACCCGAGGACGCAAACCTCATGACCCAACTCTGCAAGCCCGGTTGCCCATCCGTCAATCGCAACTGCAACACCGCCGATGACGGGGCGCGTTTCTATTGTCAGCAACAGAAGTCTCATGCCCCTTCGGTAGTTGCAACCAGGCAGGCGGCTTAGCCCCAAACCATTCCACATGTGTTGGTTGCAGTTTTTGCATCACGACTTTAAACCGCTGCAAGAATCTTCGACGGGAGTCGTTCTCGACGCGGCGATTGCGCCAGACTCTGACTGGTGAGAACCAATCCAGCCTGCCGCCCGGCTCCGGAACGCTCACCGCATGGATGGAGTATGGTACATTGACGTTCCTCTGCACCGCACTTGTCTGCGACGCAGGCACGGGCGCGAGCAAATGAACACCGGTCTCATCGTCAATCATGCTGCAGAGATAGTCATGAAGCTTTGATGAACCACTCAACGGCGGACAGTGCGAGGAAACGACGAGAACTCGCTGTGGCTTTGACAAGAACTGTTGTAACCATCCTGACGAAGGATCGAACCCGAATCTCTCAACGACGCAAAGGAGAGCCATTGCACGATTCCGCGAGTCGCTGCGATACAGTGCCCTCTCATCGTGCGCGTCCTGCGTATCGCCGATCCAGAGACGAGGCTTGCATTCACATTGGATGCTGTACCCCGCTTGTTGCAGTTTTGCACTCACCGCGAGATCATCGTTGAACTCGAATCCTTTGAAGGAAACGCCCTCAAGCTGTCTGGTAACCTTGGCAGTGAACCATGCAACGCCACCCATCAGTGTTGCAACGATGTTCGGGGTCTGAACTGGATTCGTGTAGGCAAATTGCAACCTGCTATCTCCGTAGACATAGCTCTCCACGCAAGGATCCCAGCGTATCCCTCCAAAGGCGAGCACCTGCATTTCCGAGCGTAGGGCATGCAGCCTCACCGAGGTTTCGACATAGTCTGGAGGATAAACCAAATCATCATCCAACGTTGCGAACAAATCGTTGTCACCCGCGAGCCTCACGACCCTGTACCTCACCCACGGACCAGGATTTTCAGGACAAAGATGGTACTGCAGCCGTTCGTCGGCGGGAAAGTCTGCGGGAATTTCCTTGTAGCCGTTGAGCCAGACGTGAAGTTGGTGGATCGGCTGAATCTGCTCGTACAAGATGCGCCGCACGACTTGAAGGAAAAATTGCCGGCGCTCGGGGATTGTGGGAAGTGAAGCGATGATCATTTCTGCTTGTTTGCTCTCTGATGCATTCGTCCACGTTCTTCCGCCAACGAACCAAGAACATCCTTCATAACCTGACGCGCTACCTTGTCCATTCCGGATTTGTTCGGATGAATGTCATGTGGAATAATCTCATCTTCATCCAAACGAAGCCACTGGAACGGCACGCCCGCGTCAGAAAAGGTCAGCGTGACCGTTTGCTTCATGGCATTCTCAGCGGCTTCAAGCTGTCGCTGACCGACCTCTTGCACATTCCAGCAACACCCGCGGCGCCAAGAATCGCACACCCAATTGAAATGACCTTCCCGAAATTGCCGAGAGCCCACGCCGGTGAGAAAATGCTCAGTGCCAAGCGAAGTACACCAACAACCAAAACCACAACCGCGATGAGCCACATCATCGCAAGTGCTGTTTTATAGGTGTGTGTCACGGTACAGGCTTAGTCTGATCGGCGACTGAAATTCGATAAACCTTCATCCCGAAACCTCCGACAGCTTCTCCCAAAGGAAAGAGCTCCTCGAAGCGCAGATCAGCAAAGTACCGCTTCCATGCGCGACTGGGATCGGAACTGATCAGAAGACGGTGGTGGTAAGGTTCACTCGTGCCTGCCATTGCGGTCATACGTGGCGTATCGAAATAGCGATACTACGAACTTAAAAACGCCGGGCCCTTGCCTCCCTGCTGAGCTGGTGCCTCAGAGTTTCGTTCGATAGCAGGGGAAGCCCAACAGACTTGCCAGAAGAAGCGAAGATCCAAATCAGACACATCGAAGAGTAGCTTCGCCTGTTGCGCCAGCGAATCCAACGTAGCGACTTGAGAGGAGAATTTTAGTGCCTCTTCTTTGATCTCAGAATGAGCCAACGTCGGATAGACGACGCGTGCAATCAAACACACGAGCACAAAGTACATCAGTGCATAGTGCAACCTTGTCTTGGCAACCAGTGCCCAAAGCTGCCCAAGCACTACTGCCATCAACAGGTTGCCCCCAATTGCCGTGACAAAAAGTATCGTGCAACGAAATCGAACGGAGATACATGTTCGCTAATCATCAACAGCGCAATCCCCGGCAAGCACAGGAAGAGTATCAACATGCCACGCCTCGTACGCAGAAAGGATTGCAGTTCGCTCGTCAACAACTTACGATTTTGCGATTGGCAAATAGAGTAGACGAGTGAAGCGACAAAGCAGCAAAGCAGGATGATAGACGCTAGGGCACCCGCTTTGGGAATCCAAGGCATACCAAGGGAGTACTCAAGCAATTTACCAACGGATAGGTCCTCGTTCCATATTGTGTTTCCTCCAGCCCGTGCCTGAACGCTCTGATTGATATTCGCACCGCAGACCATAGCGAAGATGAGAAGAACTACACATAATAATAACATCAACCGGGTGCGACGCCGGGCTGCATAACCAATGGCTTGCGTGTGGTTTTTGCCTGTCATGAGCAGCGATGCAGAACAAGCGATGATCGCAAAGAGAGAAAAATAGTGCGTAAACAACCCCAGGAGCATTGCAACTATTGCAACCACGTCCCAAAGCAACGTTTCTTTATCCCATGCCCACACTGCAAGCATTGTCAATGCTGATGCAAGGGCATAGTTTCTACCATCAACGGCTGCAAACCAACAAAACTCAGAGGCTGCAAACATCAAACAACCCAGTACAGCAGTGAACACACCAAAGTTCGTTTTTAGAAACAAACAAGCGAAGAGCACAGTGACTCCCACACACATAACAGAAAACTCTCTCGTGACGACAAGGTCGTTGGCTGTCGGAAATAGGCGCGTCAGGTACATGACTGCAAGGAGATGAGCCGGCGTTTCAACCGCTCCATCAGAAGCTACTGTAAGCAAGTTCGAATATGAGCTTGCGTTCCTGATCAGCATGAGGAGGTATGCTTCGTCGAATCGGGGAGGCCGCACGATTGTGTTAACCCATGCGGCATAGAGTAAGATGCCGGAAATGGAAAGAAGGGCAATCATTGGAAGGCTCTTCAAACCGAATTTGTACCAGCGTGGGCTTTCGATGGTCGTCATATCTCAGCGCTTCGATGGCCGAACTACTTCACTATGATGAGCTTCTTGATCGAGGTTCGACTGGCGCATTGAAGCCGATAGAGATACACGCCGCTTGCCAGCCCGCCCTCGATATTCGAGGCGAGCCTCGAAGCATCGAGTCTCACCGTGTAGTATTGTCCCGGGCCAGCAAGATCATCAAACAATGTCGCGAGCTTTTGGCCAAGCAGGTTGTACACGTCAAGTGTAGTATGCGCCGACACATCCACCGTGAATCGTATTTCTGTCGATGGGTTGAAGGGGTTTGGGTAGTACTGGAAGAGAGCAAACTGAAGCGGAACGTTTTCGTGCACTCCTGTGAGCACATCAACATGAATCGCATCGGTGAAGTGTACGCTGCCATCGAGATCAACTTGCCTCAAGCGATAAAACCAAGAACCGGCGGCAACGCTCGAGTCGTGATAGTCATAATGCTGCGGAACGTTGGTCGTTCCATGCCCAGGTACAAAACTGTTTGGCAACTCCGTGAACGTTGAAACAGCGTGCGCTCGACGTTGAATATAGAATTCATAGTTGTTGATTTCGCTTATCGTCGTCCACCGAAGTACGACGCCTCGTCTCGGCATTGCCTGCCCGGTGAATGACGAGATCTGCACAGGCAACGCACCGGTGTTCCCAACGGAAAAGAGTGAAAAAGATGTAAAGTTCGCTGCGGTCGCGGTATAGGGATTAGAACCGTCAAGCGTTGCCGGAACTTCGTTCCACTGCGTTCCCTTGTGCTGTCCGATGACGATCGGGCTGGCTGTGCTGAACCCAACTGCCTGCTCGTTGATGTTCCACTGGAAAACCAGCGTTGCATTGCTTCCTCCGGCAACAGCTTCCATAATAGTCCATTGCCGGTTCACTACTCTATCCGGCTGGGGCGGCGTCACGTCGAACGTCGTCTTCACACTCGCGGAAAAATCATCCGGTGTTCCGCTATTCGTTATCGTCACCGGATTGTACGATCCTGGTGTTGGACCAATGGGAAACGATCGGGCACTTGCGCCGACGCCGTTACGCATCAAACCTCCTGTCCCGTTCGTGACGATGTAGCTCGACGATGAATCGCCACTGATAGAGCCAGAAGAACCGATCGTAAGCGTATTAAAGCCGAGTTGAATCAGGCCGCTCGTGAGTGTGAGCGTACCGTTGACAGTCACGGGACTGCCGAGCGTGAGCAGTCCGCCACCGGACTTCTTGAGATTCTCAAGCGTTGTTGCCCCGCTGAGCGATTGCGCATCCGTGCCGTTGAACTCCACTGTTGAACCGGCGCCAGCGGACAGTGTTCCGTTGTTGATCAAATCGCCCCCAAGAGTCAGGACAGCATCCGAACCTATTGTCAGAAAGATACTCGAGGCAATGTTGATGTCCGCACCTGTGGGAGTTGCATCGCGTTGCTCATCCTCTGACCGTGGCGACGAGGTCTGAAAGCCATCGTTGGCAGTGAGGTTTTTCCGCATGACCTGTGGCTTCGACTCCTGTGCGTTACCGACTGAAACAGCCAGCATGAGCGTAACGAGTGAGAGGTATAGGGGGGGGCAATGCCCTTGTTACCCCTTCACTGATACGCCCCTGCGCTTGCAGTAATGATAAAAACGGGATAACGATGATAACTTTGTTCTGCATTCTAGAGTCCCTCCCTTACGGCGACTGCCCGATATGGGGAAAGTTCGACTACTTCAACTCACCCATCGCCTTCTCTCCCACACCCTTCTTCTCGGACACAAGAGATTTCACTAACGGTTCCACAACCGACCCAAACTGAACGCCGTCGAGCGCAAGATCGAGCCAGAGTTGCCAGTCCTCTTGCGACTCGTACGTGTCGATGTTCTCCGGAAAGAGCGAACTGCGTTCCAACACTTCACGACGAACGAGCGCGGCATGAGGAGGAAACACTTCGTGGTTGAGCAATCGCTGAAGTCCGTCCCGATCCCATGGCTTGTGCACCGTGCTAATGACTGTTGTGCCGTCGGCATCCACGATATGATACCCGCTGATCACCACGCCCAAGTCCGGTTCTTCATCGAACTTCCGCAACTGCCGTTCGAACTTATCGGGCAGAAGCAGGTCGTCGGCATCCAGAAAACAGATGAACTCGCCTGTGCTTGCCCGGAATCCCACATTGCGCGCAGCCGAAAGACCTTTGTTCTCTTGCTCGATGTACACGATACGGTCCCGATCCGGCGCAATGACTTCGTTCGTGTTGTCGGTGCCGCCATCGTTGACGAGGATGAGTTCGACAAGAACCTGTCGTTGTACCAGTATGCTTTCCATTGCATGCGTGATGTACTGGGAAGCATTGTATCCCGGGACGATAACAGAAACAGACGGCTTCATCTCGCGCCAATCAATAACAAGTAGGGGCTATCGTGGGTGAGAAACAAATAGTTATTGAACTTCCACGCAGGATCGCCGCTTATCCGTCGGCGTTCGCTTATGCCCTCTGGACCGATCCAAAAGTATCTCCATCGCTCTTTGGGCAACACGCGTTCGAGCAGCTCTTCGGTAAACGTACCAAGCACTTCACAGAGGAGCGCAGGAGCGACCATTAACACTTGTTCCGCGCCCCGCAACGCCTGTGGTTCGAACGTTTCGATGTCCTGCTTCACCACTGACTGGTTTGTGAATCGTACGTCCTGAGCTTTTGACCAGGAGTCCAGACGGACCATCTGCACTTGAATCCGCTCAAGCTGAGAGGAGTCTTCCAAAAAATCTTTTGCCAATGTTGAACCCGACGATCCACGACGCAAAAGCATTTCATGACTGTCACGCTCCCCTAGGGCAAGCCGATGAGCGGTTATCTGATGTTGAAATCCCGCCGCAGCGATATTAGAGCAAAGGATGTCGAAAGTCTCTGGGACAGGCTCGAAGCCATAGGCCTTACAGTTAGGGTTAGCATCGGCGGCGAGGATCGAAAAATACCCAACATGAGCTCCAACGTCCAGTATCACATCGGCTTACCTGCATAGTCACTGCCAGAGAGTTACGCTTTGTGGTTCATAGGCGAGGGAGCCGTACAAGAAAACCGATCGAAACACATCCCCTGAGAGCGTGAGACGCACTCGTTTGCAAGAGTTAGGTAGGACCACCGAGATCGTTTCTGTTCCAAGACCCACTGTTTGCTCTAACTTGCCTCTCAAACGAGCCAAGAGTTGAACGCACAGTGTCAATGCACGAACCAGAATTCGAACCAAGAAGGTAGAAGAGTGTCGCACCAGAAATCTAATACTTCACATTCGTTCAAAGGACTCGATCCGACATGCTGTAACGCCCTCAATGGTGCTTGAGCTATTGCTACGCATGAGCTTCCGAAGTGGTTCTAACCTTCCCGGCAATTTAAGTGGTACTCTCAAGTCTTAAACCGCATCGTGCTCCTTCGAGCACATCGGCTGAGGAAATCCGGCTCGCACTTGCCTCGCATTCTCCGCACACCTCCCTCGACCAGCATGGCTCGCCTGTACGGCGGAGGTTGATGTTGTCCGCGTAGCCGGTTTCTTCCGGCAGGGTGTAATGTGTGTAGATGACAAGCGCTTTTGTACCCACAGCGCGGGCAAGGTGGACAAGTCCGCCTTCGAGTTCGATGAACAGCGCGGCGTGTGCAAGAATCGCTGCCGTGCTTCGCAGATTGTTCTCCCCTCTCAGATCCTTCACTCTTTGCAGAGCGTCGTTGGATTTCAGACCGAGGTGCACGATGCCATAGCCCTCCTCTCGCAATCCGTTCACCACTTCCTGCATTCTCCCCGGCACCAAATTCTTGTTCGGTGTCCAGTATGTAGTGCTGCTGCTCTGCACGGCGATCCAACCCTTCGCCCAACTTTGCGCTTCGATTTCCTCCTTGGTGAGATACACAAACGGACGCCGTTCGTGCGGCAGGAGCTGGATGCCTGCGCTTTCAGCCATTGCATCGATCAGGTGTTTGTTACGGCAAGGAAACGGGTACGCCGGTTTGATGATGCGACGGTCGAACCACGTGTTGATCGCGCTGCCCAACCGCCAGACGACGGGATGATCGAAGAGTTTCTTGCTAAGCGTAGCACGCCTCTCCACATGCCAGATGGCTCGCACATGTGGATTGTGGTAGAACAACTCAGGATATCGCGTCTCAACGATGAACTTCTCGCGGCGCGTGCGAGCAAGCGCTTCCAGCACGCCCGTGGCTAACAGTACATCACCAACGCCTCGACCGGTGCGGAGGATGGTCATGAAGTCAGAAATCTGAAGTCAGCGTGAAGGTAGGATGCGAAGAGTTAGAAACGATTTTTCAGAATCGTCGTTTTGTCCACAACCCACGACTTTCGTGGGTTGGTCAACGCTTCCAACGGCTCCCGGTCGAACACATCGTCCTGAAGGATGATAGCCGCGTGCGGCGAACAGGAGAGAACCGAAGAGGATGGTTCACCATCCTTTGTTTGACCAGCGCGACCATTCACGGTCATGAGTGGATCTCGTCTCTCTCTCGTCTCTCTCGTCTCGTCGGTCAATTTCCGAATCATCGTTCTCCAGAAGTATCAAGCGTCACACTGACTTCCCCTGGTTTCATAAGATTCCTCGCCGAAGCATTCAAAAACTCTACGCTCACTGGTTCTTTGTCCTCCCCATAGCTGATAATCACTCCTCCCGGTTCTTCCACAGCATCTACCGGAGCCTCGTCCCGAATAAGAACGAGAAGAACATCAGCCTCGGAATCGTAGCCGATTCTCATCGTAGTCTTCCTTCCAATACTTCTCGATCCTGCTCGTCCAGTAGACGGTCAGTATTTTTCTTCCATCACTACTCTCAACGAAAGGGATACGCAAGAGACCACCGCCTCTTCGCCTTTGAGCAACCAGCGCATCCATATCGCCTGCGACGATCTGTTCAGGATCGTTCACGGTTTGTTCCACATCCTGACGCGTAATACCAAGCCTCTTCTCCCACTCTCTCTGCCGCTCTTTTGCATGTTTGGTCCGGATGATATTCATTCGCTTTGAAGCCGCCGGGGTTCACCGGGTGAGAGATCAAGCGGCTGAAGAAAGTTATCCGCTTTCGTCAGCACTTGCAAGCACATCCCATTTGGTGAATGGAATGATTGATTCTGCCCGTCGCATCCTGAAGGATGGTAGCCGCGTGCGGCGACCAAGGAGAGGATGGTTCACCATCCTTTATTCGACCAGCATGACCGTTCACGGTCATGCGTGAATGTATATTTGACCAGCGTGACCATTCACGGTCGTGCGTGAATGGTCTTCTACAAGCTACAAGCTCGTACAAACCCCAATTGTATGGCGCCTTCCCGATTCCACCACCTCGCCGCTTGATGCGACATTGAACCAGCGCTTCAGCTCAGACTTTCCCACTGCTGTACACCAATCCAGATTTCTTTGTCCTTCTGCCCACTCGATCGAGAGCAACACTCCCTTGTCGCTAAGCAACCGACGAAACTCGCGAAGGATGCGCTTGCGCTCTCTTGTATCCACAATGTGTTGCAGCACGGTGACGGTGAAGATGGAGTTGAAACTTTTATCGGAAACGATTTGCTTTGCGCAAAGTATTCGAATGTAGCAGTGTGCACCGCTCAACCCTTAGACTGGGCTGCTTCACCATTACCATCCACCACGCCTACACAGAAGAAGTACGCGCCCAATCTATAGCTCAACGCCGAACGCCGCATGCCGAATCCAATACAAATAAATCTCGTCATTCAACAAGTGAGCAGCCTATCCTGGGTGATCTTTGCGATGAACTGCAATCACGTTGTGAATACCATCGAATTCAATCGGATTGTACCGTGACCACTTTCCTTTTTCAAGTATGAGCAATTTATACCCTAGCCCTCGTAAAAGAACTAAAACCGATCCGAGCGTCTGTTGATAGCGTTGGAGTGCAACCCTGTTGGCTTCAAAAACGATCACCGGATGAAATCCACGAACCAGATTCAGTCCACCTTTTAGAACATTGTACTCAAACCCTTCGACATCGATTTTGATAAAATCGATTTGTTCATCTTCTGGCAGTGTATGATCAAATAGTTTGCAGCTCTCTTTCAGGTGCCTGCGAATCCTCGACAAAGAACGCCGATCCGGGATTACCTGCCATTGTGCACTCAAGGTGTCCCGTCGCGACGCGATCTCCCAAGCCATACGGGTAGATTCTAACATTTGAAAACCGATTCGACGCGATATTCCTTTCGAGGGCTTTGTGCATATTTGTCGAAGGTTCGAACGAATATACCTTCCCGTGACTTGCCAGGTGAGCGAAGAAGAGAGTTGTAGTACCAATGGTTGCACCAACGTCTAGTATCACTGATTTCTCGTTGCACATCCTAGCTGCAACGTAGGCTATCTCGCTCTCCCCTGCCCCGAATGTCCATGCCAGACAATCGGTAAGCCGTGACAAATCAAGAGACATTTTCAGATTCCAACCAACCTCACATGTGATTTCGAACGATTTTTCACGAGGTAGAACACTGGCAAAGCGGTTCGCCATCCAAAGAAGACGCCACAGAGCAGACTCCGAGCCACGAGTCGAACGTGAATACGGAGAATGCAGCCAGATCTTTCGAGAGATATAAGCAACGACAGGACCTGTCAACGCAAGAAGTTTTCTCAAAAGCCCAACTTGCTTGAAATCTATCCGATCAAACCGGAGGCGACAACGTGCCATAGAGGCAAACTATCGCGTCAAGATTTGAGTCTGCATCGTTACGGGAATGTTTTCCCATGCTAAGCGTGGCGATACAACTCCGGGCCATCTCATGTTTCCTGATTTTCCCAACACCTCGCGACCGGAATCAACCACGCGGAACGAAAGTGCATTGTAGGTGGAACAAAGCCCATCGTACGGGGTATGAGCATTGACAAAGACAGAGTATATCCCGGGTGAGAGAAGAAAACGTGGAATGGTCACCTTTGAGACACCGTTGCCTTTAGCTAAGGCCGCTCTCTGTGCAGCGGATCGACTTGATGTGTGAAGAATCGGAACACCATCCTCGTTGATTAGCATGAGGCCAATGGCAAGCTCATTCAGTTCTTGCCATACGTGATACCACACTTCTAGAGCAAAGTCTTCATCACATTTCAGCGAATCGGTCAACGAGCCTGCGAAATTCAGAACTTGTATCTTCTCGATGTTGATGAACCTCGATAACAGGTGAAGTTCTTGGCATGCTACAGTTTGATCGAAACCCATGAAGTGTCGGACCACATCTTGTGTCGCGCCGATGAGTTCGAGTTGCCCCATACTCAAAAGGATGGACTTCACACACACATTGCTCACCGCATCCATATTATGGCTCACAAACAGCACGGTCCGTCCCTCTTTCGTCACGTCGCCCATTTTGCCGAGGCACTTCTTCTGGAACTCTGCGTCGCCGACGGCGAGGACTTCATCTACGATGAGGATTTCGGGTTCGAGGTGCGCGGCGACGGCGAAGGCGAGCCGTACGTACATGCCACTGGAGTAGCGCTTGACGGGTGTGTCCAAAAACTTTTCGATCTCGGCAAAGGCGACGATCTCGTCGAACTTACGGTCGATCTCTGCTCGCTTCATGCCGAGGATGGCGCCGTTGAGGTAGATGTTCTCGCGGCCCGTCAGCTCGGGATGGAATCCTGCCCCCACTTCGAGCAACGAGCTGACGCGCCCGTGGATTTCGACGCTGCCGGTGGTCGGCTTGGTGATGCGCGAGAGAATCTTCAGCAGCGTGCTCTTGCCCGCGCCGTTGCGTCCGATTATGCCGACCACTTCGCCGTGCTGGACGTCGAACGAAACATCTTTGAGCGCCCAGAGTGTGGTCTCGTCGTTGTCGGCTTCGCCGTTGCGAGCGAACCACCGCTTGGGCGCATCGAACATTGCCGTGATGGTGTCGCGCAGCGTGTCGTGCCGCTGCTGCCGCGCGCCGATGCGGTAGAGCTTGCTCAGGTTGCGAACGGTGATGACGGTGTTGCTTATTCGCCTCAGGTGGGTGTAGTTTGATTCACAAAGGAAAAGCAGCCCGGTCGCACGTTTGAATGATGCTTACTCTCTGCTCGCGATCGATAAAGGCACCGCAGGCATGGGAGGCAGTGTACCCGACCCGTTGCAGCGAACGTTCGGGTGCATTTCGAGTTCCATCCTCTCCTACACCACTACAGCAGCTTCGGCTATGCCCTTGGCAACTTGTTGATTCTGCAGAAACCATTGATACACCGAAGCGACGCCTTCAGCAAGCTCGATGCTATGCCGCCAGCCGAGCTGATGCAAGCGCGTTACGTCGAGTAACTTGCGGGGAGTGCCGTCGGGTTTGCTCGTGTCGAAAACGAGTTGCGCTTCCGGGTACACAATCGAACGCACAAGCTCGGCAAGTTCACGAATGCTCAACTCCTTGCCTGTCCCGACGTTGACGTGCGTATCGGCTTCGTAGGAGCGCATGAGGAACAAGCAGGCATCCGCGAGGTCGTCCACATGGAGGAACTCACGTTTCGGCGAGCCTGTCCCCCAGATGACGACTTCTTTTCTGCCTTCGAGCTTCCCGTCGTGGAATTTGCGGATCATGGCAGGCAACACGTGCGAGCTGTGCAGATCGAAATTGTCGTTCGGCCCGTACAGGTTCGTCGGCATCGCGGAGATAAAGTTGCACTTGTACTGCTTTCGGTAGGCTTGACAGAGTTTGATGCCGGCGATTTTTGCGATGGCGTACGGTTCGTTGGTGCTTTCGAGCGGACCTGTGAGGAGTGCTTCCTCTTTCATCGGCTGGGGTGCTTCTCGTGGATAAATGCACGAGCTGCCGAGATAGAGCAGCTTCTTGGTATTGTAGAGATGCGCCGCATGGACGACGGTCGCGTGAATCATCATGTTGTCGTAGATGAACTCGGCGGGGCGCGTCATGTTTGCCATGATGCCGCCCACCGTGCCTGCAACGAGAAAGACGTACTCGGGACGATTCGCGCGGAACCAGTAATTGACAGCGGCTTGGTCGCGCAGATCGAGCTGTGCACGCGTCGCCGTAAGAATGTTGGTAAATCCCTCATGTTCGAGTCGCCGAAGTATCGCCGAGCCGACGAGTCCTGTGTGGCCCGTGACGAAGATGCGCGAGTTTTTCAAGATGGGTTCTGCCATGACTCCTCCTGTATTGATGATCCAACAATCATTCAACCGTTGTTCGACCCACGTTCACACCGTATCAGCGAACGTCTCTTCGGTTTTCTGAAAGAAGAAGAGTCCGCCGATAAGCACCATGAGCGTTACGGCAACCGAGAGCGCAACGACGAGGTCGGGCGGCTTGCCTGTGCCAAAGAGCGACCATCGAAAACCTTCGATCACGCCCGCCATCGGATTCAGTCCATACAGCACGCGCCATTGTTCCGGCACAAGCGAACTTGGGTATGCAACAGGTGAGACGAACATCCAAATCTGCACCATGAAGGGAATGACGTACCCGACATCGCGATAGCGCACGTGCAGCGCCGAGAGCCAAAGGCTGACCGCCATCGCCGCAACGAATGCAAGAAGAAAAAATGCGGGGAGAAAAACAATATGCACGGTCGGCGAGGCGCCGTAGTACGCCATGAGAACAATCAACATCATCAACGTGACGGCGAAATCGACGGCGGGAGCAATGGCTGCCGAGAGCGGTATGATGAGTCGAGGGAAATACACTTTCGCAATAAGGTTCGAGCTGTTCACGATGCTGACGCCCGATCGACCGACGGCGCTTGCAAAATACTGCCACGGCAGCAGTGCAGCGAACGCAAAAAGTGGATAGGGAATGCCTTCGGGTGGAACGCCGGCAAAGCGTCCGAAGACGAACGTGAAGATCACCATCGTCAACAGCGGTTGAAGCACCGCCCACCCGACGCCGAGCAGGCTTTGCTTGTACCGCACCTTGATGTCGCGGCAGGTCAGGAAATACAGAAGCTCGCGATACTCCCACACATCTTTCAGGCGGAGAGAGACCAAGCCTTTGGAAGGCTCGATGCGAATGATGGGGGTTTCCGTTGACGTCGGCATACGTTATCACTGGATGCGATTGCGCGTTGCTGTTTCTTTACGAGTGAATCCCCTCACGCGTTCCTGTGCCGTAATACTGCATATACCACTCGACGAATTTCTTTACGCCGACTTCGAGGGGTGTGGAAGGCGTAAACCCGATGACGCGAGCAAGATCATCCACGTCCGCGCACGTTTCGGAAAGATCGCCCGGTTGCGGGGGCAGCAGTTGCGTATGCGCGCGTTTGCCCAGGTATTCCTCCAGCAAATGAATGTACTGCACCAAATCCACCGCTGTATGGTTTCCGATGTTGTACAAGCGGAAGGGTGCCGCGCTGGTGGCAGGATCGGGCTTACTCCCATCCCAGTGGTCATCAGGTCGTGGCACAACATCGGCGACGCGCAGGACCCCTTCTACCACATCGTCAATGTAGGTGAAGTCGCGTTTGTGTTTGCCGTAGCGTCCGACACTCCACGATCAATCCTTGCCTTACCGTATCACGCTTGATTCGTGCACTCTGGTTCACGCAAGTCCCGATCGGCCGGAGGCTTGGTAATACATTCTCTCCCTTTCAGCAGCCGCGAAGCAATTTGAAAGTTTTACAACGCCTCTGTGCTTCGTGGGTCACACACACGTTGCTTTCATTTGCGGTGAAGACCTCCGCACGTTTGTCTTCAAGCCAGGGATTCGTTTTCTCATCAACGTGGGAAGTGTCGGGCAACCACGCGATGGAAACCCTCAGTTAAGCTTCGGAATCTTTGACTTCAACGCGCACTCCTACCACCACATTCGATCCGATTACGACATCGCATCAGCGGCAGCAGCTATCACCCAGGCTGGACTTCCTCCCATCCTCGCCAGCCGATTGTTCTTGGGGCAATAGTGTACTGTTGAGACCCTACCCGTTTCATGGCGTTTCTCGACGCTTGAAAGCAGTGATACACATGGCAAAAAGGGGGTGAGAGATGCGAAAGCAAACGGCCACTCGCTGCTGGGACGTTTTTCAATCTTCACCGCCCCTGCAGCTCAACCGCGAGATGGCATTGAACGCCCCCTTTGTTACCACCGACTCCCCTGCCCCACCATTGATGAATTTTACAGAAGCTACGAAGCCCATACACTGCTGCGACAGCATGGCATGCAGCAAAAGCCGAATGAACAATGGTGAACTTCCCCTGGCGTGCGCTAATTACGCCAGTGATTTTACTTGATGGTTGCGAAAAAGTCAAGCTTTCGTAAGAACTTGCTCAACGTTCCAATGCTTACGAATGGATTTGCGTGAATATCGAGAAGGAACGGTGTTTGACTCTCTAATGTCAGAATCATACATTGCCACCCGAATATCTACACAGAAGCCATATTTCATCGTGTGACAAGTACCAACATTTCGCAACGAACATGCTTTGCCCGTCATGTAAAAGCTCACGCGTGTTCCGCTCGCGCTCCGGGATGGAACGCGTCTTGCGAAGTGCATTGCCTCTCCATTACTATCGCTGCCATGACTGCAATTGGCGGGGCATGAGACTTCGCCGAAGAACAATACGGCAAACTGTTTTGATCGTGGCAGGGGTCGCACTCGTGTTTGTGGTGTTCGCGATTGCCCGTCCCATCATCAAGTTGATGATCTACCTGCTTTTCTCGTAAGAGAAATGGGACGGCATTTCGTATAGCAAAAAGCTCGCAGTAGGCGATACG
Organism: Ignavibacteria bacterium; assembly: GCA_040290295.1. Taxonomy (GTDB): domain Bacteria; phylum Bacteroidota; class Ignavibacteria; order UBA10030; family UBA6906; genus CAADGV01. The sequence continues at coordinate 72,181 of PSMW01000010.1, read as the reverse complement.
CGGGAGGAGTTGAGTTGCTACTGATGCCGATTCGTGTCGCACATTGTCCAGCCGGGCTTGCGGTTCTTGAGGGCGTTGATGTCTGTTCCGTTCTGTAATGACTGAACAACAGACTCGGCAAACTGTCGAGCTTGGTCCTCGTCTAAAAACCAATCAGAACTGATCAGCTTCTTGAAGAGCAGCCCTTTTTTGTAAACGCGCACTACCCACGCGGTGCCGATGCCTTCAGGCTGATCGAGGACCACCGTGTAATGCTTGTTTTGTGCAATGGTCATAGGGATTTCGGATCCATAGGGAAGTGCTTGAGCACACGATGATGACCGCTTACATTCTACTGAGAAGGCAGCAAAAATTCAATGTCACCAGCAGAGAAGACTTTCGAACTCATCAACATTACGGAGCGCGTCCACATCCCTTTCGATGAATTGACGTTCAGGTTTGCGCGAAGCGGTGGTCCGGGTGGACAGAACGTCAACAAAGTCGCGAGTCGCGTTGAGTTGCTCTTCGACGTCGGGAACTCACTCAGTCTCTCAGAAGAAGATAAACGGCGTGTGTTTGATGTCCTCCGCAAAAGAATCGATCGAAGCGGCATTCTTCATCTCACTTCGCAGCAGTCTCGCAGTCAGTGGAAGAATCGGCTAACGGTGATGGAGAGGTTTGCACAACTCCTTCGCACGGCGTTGATACCCCGACGCGACCGAATACCGACAGAGCCCACCACTGCTTCGCAAACCAAACGAGTTCACAAGAAAAAGCTGCATGCGATCAAGAAGCGGGGAAGAAAAAAGGTCAGAGACGTAGAAGACCTCTAACGAGACCGCTCCTCCTGCCTATCGAGTTCGTGTCTTCGCAACACCCATTGGATCCGAGCAACGAGCTCTTTTGATGAGATCACCTTGGTAACGATGTCGTCGGGATCCAGCTCTAGAACCTCCACAGTCCGCGTTGGATCTAAAGGAGCACCCGTAAGAAACATGACCGGTAGCCGGCGTGTCTCGCGCTGCAATCGAATTTTCTTGAGAACGTCGATCCCGTTCATGCCCGGCATCTCGATATCCAGCAAGACGAGATCGGGCGATGAACTCAAGATAATGTCCAACGCCTCATTTCCGTTGGATGCCAACTGAACGATAAAGGAGGCTTGCGTGAGCACGTCCTTTAACATCGCACGAACGATCGGATCGTCGTCCACGATGAGAATTTTTGTCACGACAGGCAGCTTCTTTTCGATCTATTCATTTTGTCGCCCATGCTTCTTGATTCTCGAATTGACAATGAACTCTCGATTTGATATATTTTTACCCGCAATTCTACTCCGCGATAGCTCAATGGTAGAGCATGCGGCTGTTAACCGCAGGGTTGCAGGTTCGAGTCCTGCTCGCGGAGCCAACGATGCCTGACTCATCCAACAAAGCAGGTTGGAGGGCTGCTCGCGAGAGATGGAGCCCAGGGTGCTTTCCCGGGGTTTTTCATTTCTGAGCCACTCCCTCTCCAACCTTCATTCCGAAAGTGCCGACAAGTACTCTGTCGGAAATGCGCGATACTCTGCTTTGACTCAAATTCCATAACTCCATCGAGAAGGGATTGCCTGCACGCTATCGGCCGCGGCGGATTGTCTTTCTCAAGGAGTTCCCGCTTAAAGTTAACGCTCGCGCTGCCTGAACGACGCGTGGAGGCGTAGGGAAGTAACCGATTGGTCGAACGTCTGATCCGACATGAACTGTTGCTTTATCTCGCCAGAGTACGACAACGTTCGCGAAGCCAACGCGAACCCCGCTCAGCATTGATCCGCATTTGCCGCTTGCATTGCTGCGTGCTCACGGCGGGAACTGTTTGTCTTACTCGCTAAGGAGCTGTTCAACCTCAGCAAGTTCCGTTGTCGGAAGCCGACAAACATTATCCTCACAAATATATGCAACTGCACTTGATGCAGGCGAAGTGAGTTGCCGGGTGAACGGTGCAATGCGTTCGATGCGATCGCGTGAGAGCGGATCGAGCAAAATGAGAACCCTCGGCGGCAGCGCTGCCCTATACACACAACGCATCATCTCACGGGTGAGACTGTCCGTCATCTTGCCGGCAATGACCACTTGCTTCACTTTCCTAATTGCACAATCGTATGCACAAGCCATGTACGGCAACACTGCCGGCTGTTTGTTCAGGATGCTCGCAAATGCTTCGAACGTTTGTTCCGCGCGTCTCCGCCAATCAGCGTTGCCGCTGATGTGATACAATCGCAACATGTTCCATGCAGCAACGGAATTCCCTGCAGGCTCTGCACCGTCATAGTGTTCCTTTATCCGCACCAACACAGAAGAATCTTCTCCCCCCGTTTCAAAAAAACCGCCCTGGTCTTCATCCCAAAAAAGTTCTTGCTGTACTGTTGCAAGCCGGATTGCCTGCTCCAGCCATTGCGGGTCGAAATCCGACTCATACAAATCAAGAAGCGCGGCAACGACAAACGCATAGTCATCCAGGTGCGCGTCGAATCTCGCTTCTCCTTCACGATAACGCCGGTACAATTTTCCCGTAGCCGGATTGTGCATGTGCTGGAGAAGGAACATTGCAGCCGCCTGCGCCGCGGAGAGATATCGACGGTCATTGAACATTTGGTAGGCACAAGCGAGCGCGCTGATCATCAAGCCATTCCATCCAGCAAGGATTTTGTCATCGAGTTGCGGCTTCGGGCGACGTGATCGTGCCTCGAAAAGCCGCTTTCGAGCAGTATCAAGGAGCCGGTCCACTTCCTGCTCTGTCTTGTTGAAAGCATTGGCGGTTTCGGCAATCGATCGGGCGATATACAGGATGTTGCGTCCCGAAAATTCAAGCTGCGGATCCACGGGAACGTTCCCTTGTTCCTCGACGCCGTAACGGAAACAAAAGATGTCGGCAAGGTCCTTCTCAAGGACTTCACGGATTTCTTTCATCGTCCAAACATAGAAAGCACCCTCGCCTTTTTCGTTCGGAAGCTCCGGTCGCGGGCTATCTGCATCCTCTGCAGAATAGAAGCCACCTCGTGGATCTCTCAGCTCGCGGAGAACATATTCAGCAACATCGCGAGCTATTCTTCCGTACGCTTCCTTCCACGTCAACTGATACGCTCCGATGTAGGAAACGATGAGTTGGGCTTGATCATACAACATCTTCTCGAAATGTGGGATGCGCCATTGGGCATCGACAGCATAACGATGGAAGCCGCCCCCGATGTGATCATACATTCCTCCTGTTGCCATCGCTGTCAGCGTTTTCTCGAGCATGGCTCGTGCTTCAGGGCTGCCGGTACGTCGATGACAACGTAGCAAAAAATGGAAAACCACCGGCCGGGGAAATTTCGGCGCTCCGCCGAATCCGCCGTGCGTCGGATCGTACATCTTGCTGAATTGCTCGAAGCACTCGTCCAGAACGTTTGGTGACAATTTCTGGGGCGATGTCACCGTGCTCAATTGTTGGAGGTAGGTAATAACGCCATGAGCAGCGTCGAGCACTTTCTCGCGTTCGTTGATCCAGAGTTCGTGCAAACGCTTCAGTAAATCGGCAAAACCGACACGTCCGTAACGCGACTCTGGAGGGAAGTACGTCCCGCCGAAGAACGGCTTGAGGTCGGGTGTCAGGAACATGGACATGGGCCAACCGCCGTTCTGCCCCATGCTTTGTAGAGCAGTCATGTACACGCGATCCACATCGGGCCGCTCCTCGCGATCGACTTTGATACAGACGAAGTGCTGATTCAGGAACGCGGCGATTGCCTCGTTCTCGAACGACTCTTCTTCCATCACATGGCACCAGTGACACGTCGAGTAGCCGATGGAAAGGAAGATGGGCTTGTCTTCGTTGCGGGCGCGTGCGAACGCCTCCTCACCCCACGGATACCAGTCCACGGGATTAAATGCGTGTTGAAGGAGGTATGGACTTTTTTCGTTGATGAGGCGATTCGGCTTCTTCGACGCTTGCATCAGCTTCTCACAATAAGGGACATGGTGACGATGAGAAGGTATGAAGTTTCGGTCACATTGAAAAGAACAAGCCGTCGCGGACGCGGCGGCTTGCGGAGCGGGGCATGCAACGGAAGGGATAAAGAAGGCTCTACGGAGAAACCGGATGAATGTAGTCTTCTCGTGCGACCACAAGCAACAGCAGGGCGCCTTCGTCGGATGTCAGTGTTCCATGTTCGCTGTTCTCGTCTCCATGATGAAAGACGCCTGCACCCAGTCTTTTGCCGTCGAGAATGATCGACCCTCTCAGGATGTAACATTCTTCGTCACCTGAATGATGATGCTCGGGGAAAACCGTTCCGGGCTCCACCTTCATCAACATCGTAACGTACCCACGCCTCTTGTTCTCGCTCAGTACCTTGAATGAGACCCCGGGCACGGGATGTTTCTGCCACTCGACATGTTCTGGGAATACAGAAACAATGCCGTGCGCGTGCTCTATGTGCGACATGCCGGGACCTTCCATCGATCGCTCTGCAGCGTGTTTCTCCTGGATCGCTCGCATCAATCGCTGCTTGACGTGAGTAGGTGGTGGAATCGGTTCTTGGCTGTGCAGTGCCGCGTCGGTAACAACTCTCAACCATTGATTCTGCATGCGGATCGCAACCGGGTCGTTCGCCTGTAGCAAACTTTGCAACGCGCGCACTTCATCGCCATTGAGCGCACCTAGCGCGTAGAGTATGGTGAGTTCTTGTAGCTGTTCAGGTGTCATAGAAGTGTCTGTTCCCCTTTGCTCTCGAAGCCCAGACGCTCGAGCTGACGACGGAGTGAAGTCATCCCGGTACGAATGCGCGTCTTCACCGTTCCCAACGGTACGTTGAAACGCTCGGCAAGTTCTGTTTGTGTAAATCCTTCGAAGTACGCGCACTCGATCAGCACACGCTGCTCCTTTGGTAAAGCGGCAAGTGCTGCATTGATATACGCCCGCTGCTGTGACTGCTGTGTGGTGTTCACGGGATCGAGCGCAGCATCATCCTCATGCAATTCATCGTGCATGCCCAACTCATCCTCAGCCTTCCGTTGATGCGCCAATTTCGAACGCAACTTGTCGATAGCCAAGTTGCGCGTCAGACGAGTCAACCAGACGACGGGATGACCCAGCAACTCATTATAAGTTTCCGCACGATCCCATACCCGCAAGAACACTTCTTGGAGGGAATCTTCGGCCTCGACGTGCTCTTTCAGGATGCGCAGAAGGAGAGCGAAAAGGTAACTGGCGTATCTGTCATAGAGCTGACCGACGGCAACTTCCTCGCGCTTGGCTATGCGTTGCAGCAGTTCGACATCTTCTTGAGTCGCTGTCGAACTCCCGCTCGCGATCTTATCCACCGGTATCGTTGAATTGTGGTTTGAACGTCTGCAATCTATTGAAAAGGATCTTGACATTCAACTCTACTGATCGAGAAGCGAAGATGGAGTAGTTCAAAAGTTCTACGTAATTACCTCATGCACTGGATTGACCGACGCAGGATCGCTCACCTTGAAGCGACCAATTTCGGTGCTTGCGTCAATCCAATGAACAGACCCATTCGTATAGAGTGCGTGGAGAATGTGAGATCTCACCCTCATTCACTGCAAGCGTAGCTGAACGTCACGGGATAACCTTCGGCTGCGCGGAAGCACCACGAAGGCGGGCAGAAACACTGTCCCACAACCTTCGCTTCATCAACCTCAACATCATCTCATAAGGAGCAATACCATGAAGCAACTTCTCCTTGGTGCGATTGCATGCGCACTGGTGGTGGCGTTGATGTTTTCCTTTTCCGTGCAGGAGACGGATGCATCAAGCCATCGAGAAGCGCCACTGATCGCCAACGATCCGCTCGCTGACAACTGCGACCTTTACGTCTTCCGTTCGCCGGACGACTCGAACAAGGTCACGATTGTCGCAACGTACATTCCGCTGGAGCTGCCCGAAGGTGGACCCAACTATGCCACGTTCGGCTCCGGCATCAGATATGAAATTCATATCAAGAACAATACCTCGGTGGGCGCACTCGGCTCTGCGACCGACGACATTACCTACCGATTCACTTTCTCGCAGGTGAACCAAGACCCCAGCACGTTTTTCAACATCCGCTTGGGTCAGCAAAACCTGAAGACTACCTAGGTGTGTGAGAAGAGTACGAACGGTGGCGTTTCGTGGACCACCATCGTCAGCAACGGCATCGTGCCGCCAAACAACATTGGACCGCGTTCTATCGGAGGCGCTGCCGGATTGAACACCTCGTATTAAGCGCTCGTGCAAGCCGCCATCGCGAACGCATCGACGGGGGAACGCATTTTCTGCGGACCTCGTGACGATCCGTTCTTTGTGGACCTCGGCGGAGTCTTCGACCTCGGACAGACACGCAGTGCGTATGGCAACGATCCGAACAATCCCGTCAACGCTCGCGATGCGGTTGCGGGCTTCAATACCCATGCAATCGTGATTCAAGCACCGATCAATCTTCTTTCGAAGAATGGGAACTTTCCCAATCCGGCAAATATCTTCGATCCCGATTTCGTGATCGGCGTCTGGGCTTCGGCGAGCCGCCAGCAAATTACGACGCTCTCGCCAACGGGTGGGCCACCCAGCTATAGCGGACCGTGGGTTCAGGTGTCGCGCCTCGGCATGCCGCTGACGAATGAAGCGATCATCCCCATTGGCCAGAAAGATCGTTGGAACGCGACGTCGCCGTACAGTGCTGCCGAAACCTCTTTCGTCCAATACTTTTCCAATCCTGAGTTGGGATTGTATATGGATGACAGCCAGTTCGGCGGTGCCGTGCCGGCGTTGAAACGCCTGCGTATCCAATCACAATCGTATCCCGCGATCGGCATAATCCCCGGCTATACAACGCCCGGCTTCGATTTTCGCAACACACGAGATGGAGTGTGGGCAATCACTCGACTCAATCCCCCACCCGATTTGAGCGGAACTGCTTTTGCTGTTCCACTGAAACCACCGTTGGTGGCGCAAGGACAACCTCGACGCGTCGATCTCTATCCCATATTCTATTTCGGTGTGCCGAACCTACGCCCTTATCAGCTTGCTATCACGCGCAAGCAAGGACCGCTCGCGCTGGGCAAGCCGTTCATTCACAACTTCTTGCCGATTACGCAAACCGCGAGCGGTGATTTGTATGGAGGCGAGATGCTGCGCATCAACATGGCAACTCCCGTTACTCCTCGCAACACAACCGAGTTCGCCAACAATGCGCGCATGGGCTTGGTCCGTGCCGCTGCGATCGCGCTAACAACATCACCTTTCAAGGATACGCTCATCGCGCAGCGTGTGCTGCATCTCGACGGCTTCCCGAACGGGCGCCGATTGGAGGATGATGTCACCACCATCGCATTGCAAGCAGTCGGTGGTTTGGTGTTGGCGGCTGTCGGCTTGCCCTTCAACGATGCAGTGTCCGCGAACTGCTCGACGAGCTGACGTACAACGCAGGTCCCACAAAGAACGACGTCCCCTTGCTGAGCGAGTTCCCCTATCTTGCCGATCCCCATCGGGGGTACGACTATGTCAAGCAGTTGACGGCAGCATCACCGACGGTGTTGAGCGTTGAGGGGCAAGGACTCGGCATCGGCGTACCGAAGGGGTTCATACTCGAACAGAATTATCCGAATCCGTTCAATCCTTCGACCACCATCAAGTACGTCGTCTCGAGTGCTGGACGAGTGCGGTTGAAGGTTTTCAACGCACTTGGCGAAGAGGTCACAACCCTTGTGAACGAGCAACAACAACCCGGCACTTATGCAGTGCAGTGGGATGCAAAGAACATCTCGAGCGGTGTGTACTACTACCGCATGGAGGTGGACAACACCATTCTCCCTGCCAAGAAAGCAGTGCTCGTGAAGTGATGCCAACACTCTCCGGCATCAGTCACCCGACTCGTGCCGGAGATTTCGTTCAGAACAATAATAGGGAGTGAGAAGGTGAAAGCCCGTACAATCATTACAGCGATACTTGTCGGCGCAGCAATCGGAGTGGTAAGCGTGATGTTCATTGGAAACCCATCACCCAACGACATGCCGAACCTTTCGCCGCGTGGAGCACAAGGCACCGCTGCTTCTGAGTACGTCAACGCGCAGAAAGCAGTCGCCTACTACCGAGAGGAAATCAACAGAAAGCCGAACGTGGCTCGGAACTATATCGAACTCGCCCAAATCTACATTCAAGAAGCGCGCGTCACAGCACTGCACCACGAGTACTTTCCGAAAGCAGAACGGCTGTTGGACAAAGCGCTCTCGCTCGATCCCAATGACTTTACAGCACTGAGTACGAAGGCATCGATGTATGCAACACTTCATCACTTCGACGAAGCGCTCGTGCTTGCGCGCAGAGCACTCTCCCTCAATCCCTATCATTCTGGGACGTATGCCGTGCTGATCGATGCACTGGTAGAAATGGGAGAGTATGCATCCGCTGTGCGATACTGCGACTCGCTGCTTGCGTTGCGTCCCGATCTTCGGTCGTACGCGCGAGCGTCGTACCTTCGCGAAATTCATGGCGACCATGTACGTGCTCGACAAGCGATGATGATGGCAAGCGAGGCGGGCGTGCACGGTCAGGAAAATCGTGCGTGGACACTCTACACAATCGGAAAACTCTACCTGCAAGAAGGAAGTTTGGATACCGCCGAATGGATCTTCAAGGGCATCCTCGTAGAACGCCCCCACTATGCCTTCGCATTGAGCGGCATCGCGCACGTTCGATTCTTTCAGCAAAAATACGACGAGGCTGCGTCACTGCTCCAACAAGCTTGGAACACAACCCCTAAGCATACATTCCTCGAACAACTTGCCACCGTCTATCGCGCAGCAGGAAAGCCCCAAGACGCCGAGAAGACAATCCAACTCGTGCTAAAGGAATTTACTGATCATGAGAAGGAAGGATGGAATGTCGATCGAAAGTATGCTGCATTTTGTTTGGAGCAGAACATCAATCTCCCGCAGGCGCTCGAACGAGCTGAACGAGAATACCGTTCGAGACCAAACAACATAGACGTCCTCGATACCTACGCGTGGGCGTTGTTCAGGACTGGAAGAGCGAACGACGCTGTGCCCATCATCGAACGCGCGCTGAGAATGGGAACGCGGAATGCAACAATGAAATACCACGCTGCACAGATCTATAATGCGGTCGGCGAGTTGCATAAAGCCGCAGCGTTGTTGCGCGAATCGCTTACCATCAATCCCTACGTGCGAGTCCAACACGCTCCCGAGGTGGATACGTTGCTCAATCGTCTTCAGTCCATGGCTCAACGGTGAAGCGCCGGCTCAACGGCGTGCCGTCAAAGCCCAGTGCCATACGTCGCGGAGCATCTGGCTTGTTTGCAGGAGGAATGGTACATTGAGAGCGATGCAATCAACAACGATCCTCTTCTGTCCATGGACTCACTCACGATTCTGGCTCTCGGATTCTTCCTCGGTCTCAAGCATGCGCTCGACGCGGATCATATCATCGCCGTTGCGACGATTATCAGTGAACGGAAAGGTATGTTCAGTACGTCCATTGTGGGGTTGTTTTGGGGGGTAGGGCACACCATCGCCTTGCTCATCGTCGGATGCTCCGTGGTGGCGTTGGGCATCCAGATTCCCGAGAGAATGGCTCTCGGCATGGAGTTTCTCGTAGCCTCGATGCTGATTCTCTTAGGGTTGAACGTGCTTTGGAAACTTATCAAAGGTGAGACCGTCCATATGCACGTTCACACGCATCATGACAAGAAACACTTTCACCTCCATTCACACCCGGCGGGCCAGCCACATGAGCACCTTACATCACCCTCGCATCACCGATCGCGTGCAGAACAGCTCTTCGAGAAAGCTCTCAACCACGTTACTGCGAGCAAGCGATCATTGCTGATCGGCATGGTCCACGGTATGGCGGGAAGTGCCGCCCTCATGTTGCTGATCCTCACCACAATTTCCGACGGCATGCTCGCACTTGCCTACATCGCAGTGTTCGGCATCGGATCGATCGGTGGCATGCTGGCGATGAGCACGATCCTGGGGCTTCCATTTACATTGACGGCGCAACGATCGCGGTCACTCAACACGATTATGCGGGCAATAGCGGGCGGCATCAGTGTTGCATTGGGGATCTTCCTTGCATGGCACATCGGGGTGGTGGAGGGATTGTTCATTCGATGATGAGCCTGCCACTCATACCGAAATGCCCGATACCGCAGAAGTGAGAGCAGCGGAAGGTGTACTCTCCTTTCTTCGCCGCAAAGAATTCGATGGTCTTCGTTTCGTGCTCTTCCAGTCGTACGTCAATGCCGAATGCACCGAGTGCAAAGCCATGCGTCCCGTCGAGCGCTCTCACCTTCAGCACGACAAGCGTTCCTTCACGCACGTGCAGCTCCTCCGGTGTAAAGTGAAAATGTTCCGCCGTCATCTCGATGGTTACCTGCGGCACGGCGTGGCGATCGAGACCGGGCGGAACAGCATCGAAGAGCTTCGTGGTGGCACAGCCGAAAAGCAGAAGAATGGAGAACCATAAGCGTCTTGCGCGAGGCATGTCGCACCTCCTTGGTCGTTTACTCTTATCAACGTCTGCTATCCGCCAATGGTTGCAAACGACAAAGGGCAGCAGTGCTGCCCTTCCAATCTGTCGATTCGACGTCCGCGCCCTCTACAGCGCGTCCAGCGTTACCGGCAACGACATGATGAACCTCGCCCCTTCTCCTATCCTCGACTCGACGCGAATCGAGCCGCCATGGCGCTCGATAATCTGCTTACAAATGATCAGGCCGTAACCGTACCCCTCGGGTTTTGTGGTGATTTTCTCGCTGAAGAGTTTCTTCAGCATATCAGGCTCGATACCGGGACCATTGTCGCTCACGATGAGCAACGCGACCTTTCCGTCCCAATCAAACTGGGTGGCGAACTGGATCGCGACATCGGCTCGCGCTTCAACCATGTTGTTCACGAGATTCAAGAGCACTTGCTGGATCTGGTCGAGGTCCATGTTGATGGACGGGATCGTCTCGTCCAACTCCGTCGTAATCCGGTTCAGCTTGAATTTCGGGAGAAATTTCATGAACTCGACGAAATCACTCACCACTTTGTTGAGATTGAGTGGTTGCAATCGTACGGTTGAATGTGAGTGCGAGAGCAGGTTTTTCGAAAAGCCCTCGATTTTGCGGACGCCTGCAATGGTTTTGTCGATGATCGCATTGAGTTCTTCTGAAGAGTTGGCGCCAATCTCCATCTGCAAGCGTTGGAGACTAAGCAGAACAATGGAGACAAGGTTTTTCAGCTCATGACTGATCTCCGATGCCAATTCTCCTTTCATCGCCATGCGTTCGGAGCGAATGATATGCTGATGGGCTTGCTTCAGTTCCTCGTATGTGCTCTTCAAGCTTGCGTACAGCCGCGCGTTCCGAATCGCTATGGCTGCTTGTCCCGCGAGAATCTCGAACAAAGAGAGTATCTCGGTCTTGTCCACCGCTTGAATATGCTTGCTGTCCACATACATCACCCCAATTTTGTCATCTTGCGTTTGGAGCGGACTGCACAAAATGGTTTGAAGAGCCAACTCCATGATGCTCTGGCGTCGCTCGAAGCGATGGTCGGCTAAGGCATTCTCGATGCAGAGTGATTCGCCGGTCGTGAAAACATCCTCCAGCACACTCTTGCTGACCTGAAGATTCTGAGCAGGAATCGACTCCCCGTGAGCGTTCCGCCCAACGACAAATTCCAATTCACCTTGAGCGTTGGTGAGAAAGAGAAACCCGCGATCGGCACGGACGATGCGAATAGCTTCGTCCGTCACCAACTCAAGCACTTCGGACAGCTCCAATGAAGTGTTGATCTTGCGAACCACATTCAGAATCGTTTCCAGATCCTGAATCTTCGCGTGTGGCCCTGAGCCGCCATCAGAGGCCGAATGCAAGACGCCTTCGTTCTTGCTGACAAGTTCGTCGAGTTTCATTGCTCACATGTTTTCAGCTTCAGATCAGTTCACACTCGGCTGGAGTGCTTGGCGTGTCATCTCGCTCTCAGCCACTCGTTCATCTCCGTAGGATGATCGGAACACTCGCCCACCGGTGACGTTTCTGCAAAGCAGGTTGGCTCGTATGGTCACCTGATACATCATTCAACAAAATCGACCTTGGAGTATGTGCGACAAGTCACCCCTCAAAGTGTACATTTCGATGTATTCACCTATCTTGCTCGACGAAAGGGGCCAGGGAGGACTCGACATACGCGATACGACGCAATGTGGACTTCACCTCATCGGAACGTTGCACCTGTTCTCAACTGCTGTCGCGACTGAAATATCACTTGAGAGGAGTCTGGTCAATAGAAAGGGAACTTGAATCGCGAAGGCTGATATGATCTACTCCGTCACCGATTGTTGCTGAAGGGATACTCCTTCCTTCACCCTACGAGAAAGAATCACCGAGAGGTTGTCGTCCCCACCCCTGCGGTACACTTCTTCCTTCAATCTCGGCAGAGCGTCTTCGAACGATGCGGTTCTCAAGGTGCGTTCTATCTCTGCATCCGAGAGTACGGCCGACAAGCCGTCCGAACACAGGAGGATCAGCTCGTGGGGCGAGGCACGATGAACACTGATGTGAGGTGTGACGCTGGGTTGAGGCCCGATCGCTTGTGTCAAAATGTGTGTGAGCGTATCTGCGTGCTTTCGAAACGGATGATAGAATCTTCTCCTCACCGTGTGATCGCTGGAAAGCTGAAGCAAGCGTTCCTCTTGAAGCAGATACGCTCGACTATCGCCCACGTTCACGGTGATGACACACTCACCCAGCACCACAACGGCAACGAGCGTCGTCCCCATCATCTGATCGGCAGACGTGCGATTGCCCATCCGATAGAGATGGCCGTTCACTTCGTGAACTGCGTTCACGAGCGCTTCGACCGGATTCGTGTTGGAAGCAGAGAAGTAGAGGGAGGGAAGTTCAGCAGTAACATATCTGCTGGCACGTTCCCCTTGCGCCATGCCTCCCATGCCATCGGCAACGATCAACAACATCCCTTTTGCCGGAACGCCATGCTCATCACCGTGTGCGATGGCAATGCTATCTTCGTTGCTGTCACGAACAAGCCCCTTTTCGCAGATGGAAACGCACTGGACGTACGATCGATCCACTGTTTTCGCATCACAGGATGATTTGTGCATTGCCCGTCAACCAGCTTGAGAGTTTTTGGCGGCAACGGGGAAGGTGATGACAAAGCACGCCCCCTCCCCTCGTTTCGACTCTGCGGCGATGGTTCCGCCATGTGTTTCGACGATGTGCTTGCAGATCGGAAGTCCGTATCCGTGGCCATCGACTTTTGTCGTGACTTTTTCAACGAAGATTCTGTCCAGAATTGTTTCGTCGATTCCCGGACCATTGTCGCTCACCGTCAGCACCACAACGTTCGCTGTCGAGTCGAAATCCGTCTTCAATGTGAGTGTTGCCGCGGGAAAGGCTTCCACGCTGTTGTTCACTAAATTCAGAAGCACCTGGTGGACTTGGTCAACATCCAACTCAACAGGAGGAAGCTCTTTGCCGAGAACGACCTGGACGTCGTTCCGTTTGAATTTTGGCAAGAACCGGAGAAACTCGGCAAAATCAACCACAACCTTGTTCAAACTACTTGGAACAAGTTTCGCAGAAGCTCTGCGGCGGGTCAGCAAACTCTTGGAGAATCCCTCGATCTTTCTCACACCCGCAATTGTCCGCTCGATCAATGTATTGATTTCATTCAACGACACCTTGCCGGCGTTGCGCTGCATGAGTTCTAAGTTGAGCAACACAACCGCAACGAGATTCTTCAACTCATGGCTCACCTCTGCGGCAAGCTCTCCCATCATTGCCATACGTTCAGACTGGATAATATGCTCGTTGGCTTGTTTCAACTCTTCGTACGTCCGCTTCAGGTTATCGTACAACCGAGCATTTTTGATGGCGATCGCTGCCTGGCCCGCCAGAATCTCGAACAGACTCAGAATATCCTGCTTGTCCACCGCTTGGATATATTTGCTGTCCACATAGATAACGCCGATCTTCTCATCGTGTGTTTGCAAAGGACTGCAGATGATCGTTTGGAGTTCCAAACTCATGATACTTTGCCGGCGCTCGAATCGTTCATCGTTGAGCGCATTCTCGATACAAAGGGATTCTCCCGTGGTAAAGACATCTTCCAAGACGCTCGCACTTACCCGAAAATTATCCGCTTCGAGCGATTGACCGTTCGCGTTGCGGCCTACCACGAACTCCAGCTTTCCTTGAGACAAAACAAGCATCAAAAATCCGCGATCGGCTTTAGCGATACGAATCGCTTCGTCTGTCACCAACTCGAGTACCTCTCGCAATTCGAGAGAGGTGTTAATTTTCCGAACGATATTCAGGATTGTGCCGAGATCGTGCGTGCTGGAGGTACACGTCTTCGCTTCGGCTATTTCCGTTGGGTGTGCCGAGATTTCTCGGCTAAACAATTCATCGAGATTCATGTATGTGTTGGCTCCTGAGTTGTGCCTTCAAGGTATCGGCACACGTTGGCGTTCAGTTTACATCTGGTGTCACGTCGGATCTATTGCGCCCTACCAAATCCATAGATCGAGAAGTGCCTGATCTGAACGACATACCGCTGCGCCTGTAGATCGACAACGGTCGGCTCTGGCTCGTACGTTCGGGTGACAGGATTGTAGTACCAGCAGCTCAGAGTCGAAGGATCGATCGATCCAAGTTCCAAGGCACTGAAAGGCACAACCAATTCGCAGTTCTGGAGAAAGATAAGCCCCTCTGGATGAAACCGGAAGAGACGCTTCGGCATGTTGTGCAGACCAGCAGGTGGATTACCTTTCGATATAGCGAAACTGATGAACGTTGGAGTGCCGATTGCACGTGGAGGAATGCGGAATGAACACCCACCGACATCGATTGTTGCTCCTACAAGGGGTTCGACGATCGCCGCAGAGACTCCGATAAGGGAATCGAGAACAGGATTCTTCGAAGGCATCGTCGTCGCAACACGTTGGTTCGTCTGCGAAGCCTGTGTCGGCTCTTCGAGTATCGTTGACCCTCTTTCGTGATTCTGGCAACCTATGAGCGCACTCACCACCAAAACCGTCACAAGAATCACTGAATGCATTGCACTTCGAATAGACGTAAGCATGCTTCCTCTATTCTTGTAGATCGTAAAGGGAAAAATATGAGTACCAGGCTGCCGGTACCGACAGTGTGGGGGGATACCGTACGATACGGGCAACAGCATTTCAGCTATCTTCGTGCCACAGTGACGGATCGGAGAATCAAGACGGAATTCAGCAAATCAATCGGTGAATGCGGATAATAAAATGTAGAAAGCGGTTGAAGATGTTGCAACAAACCGGGCAACTCGCTACAGAAAGCGACTCCCATGTACGATCCTTTCGGATCGAGTCTTGATAGGATGAGTGCGGAAGCGAATGAAGAGAATCACTTCGCGGAGTGAGATGCTCGGAGGTGCCTCGATCGGTTCGTTGGCAACAATCTCCACTTGTCGGATATTCTTGCCTTCGGGCACCCATGAAAGCTGTAGTCTGTTTTTTTTCTCGAAGGTCTGAAGGATACCCTGGCTAGCCTAATGACCTAAAATGGATTCAATGGTCGCGAAGACTTTGTCCTTGTGCTCATCCAAGAGATAGCGCTCTCGGAGTTCTTGCGACTTAAAATGAGACAGGAAGAACTGGAGGACAATCCGCGTCTTGACCAGAAATTCGCGTGCCTTCTCCAGTTGCCCGCGCTCGTAATATTCATGTGCCAGGGCGTAGGCAAGTTTCCAGGTGGTTTCGGTCACCGGCTCCTTCGCGATAGCATCCATGCCACGCTTAAAAAACATAATCGCCTTTTCATTGACAAGGTCGGGCTTCACGCTTGCAATAACACCGAGGACATACTCAAGTTCAGCCGCAATCGCGGGAAACTTTTGGGGATCGAAGCTCTTCCGTAGCGCGTAGAGTTTTTCAACCGCCTGGTGTCCATCCCCTCCTTGAAAAAGGGATTCAGCATACCGGATCGCGGCAAGCAACGTAAGGTCTTGTTTACTCCCACTTACGGGCGAGTCCAGCACGCGCCGAAACGCATGCCTAGCAGCCGTATGATCTTCTTTCCTTAGCTCGCAAAGGCCATGGAGATACCATAATTTGGGGAGCAAGAAATCTAGCTTCTGATCTTGGATGAGCCTCGAAGCCACCAGAGCATGCGCCTCCATTTCTTTTGTATCTCCAAGGCGTGAATACAGTTCGACAAAGTGCAAGGCAATTTCAGAGGTCAAATAAGGATGATGAATCATCTCCGCGACCTGTTTTGCTTCTCGCCAGGTATGAAGAGCGTTCTCATATTCGCCTTCGGCAAAATGGAGCTCACCCAGATTTGTTAAGACAGCAGCAAGATTTACTGTCGATCCCGTCCTTTTGCATAATTCGATTGCTTTGTCATAATATTTTTTGGCGAGTCGATAATCCTTCAGGTGCACGTATGCGATACCAAGATTACTGTAAATCTGCGCCTGCTGGTTCAACGTTCCGAAGTCGAGGCTTGCTTTCAATGCACGTTGCCAGTATTCAATTGCTTGTGCATACTCCCCCTTTGCACTCAAAGCGTTGCCGATGTTGTTGATCGCGTTGACGACATTCCCCTGTTCGTTGACGAGTTCATACTGCTTCAACGCTTCGCTGAAATAATGCACCGCTTCGTCGAATCGATCCTGAAAGAAATTCACGATACCGAGGTCGGTGTAGATCACGCCGAGCAAACGAGCATTGCTTAACTGTTGCGCGATCTCGAGTTGCTTTAGGCTTTCCTCTTCCGCTTTCTTGAAGTGCCCGGCGGCGATCTGTACCCCCACAAGCTCCTGACGTAATTCTAACTGTTTAGCCCTATCGCCCGAGACTTGCAAGACCAGATTGATATACTCCTCTGCCTTCTCGGTATCGCCCAGACGTGAAAGTGCCATACCCATGTACTTGAAGACCGTTGCTCGGCGCGCAGGTTTGATGTCTTGTTCCTGCACGACTCGCGTTCCCCATTCGACGGCTTCTCGATACATCGCTGCGCGATAGAACAGCGTCACCATCTTGACCTTCAACCGCCGCAACGATTCGTCAAGCCCGGCTTGTTGTGCTTGTCGTATCGCTTCCTCTATCAACTGCAGCGAACGTTGGAGAACATATTGTTCGGCGCCTGCGTCCGCAGCTCGTTCGTACCACAATGCCGCTTTCGCGGGAAGTGCCGCCGCCGCATGTTGATATGCCAGCTCTTGGAGCATCATGAAGTCATGCTGTGCAAACTTCTCTTCAAGCGTCGTACTGATCATCATGTGAAGGTCCACCCGTTCCGCACCGGTCATGGCATAGATTGCCTCTTTCAACCTGCGGAGCCGGATGTACACAACCCGATCGGTGTCCGCACTACCGAGAAATCCATCGAGACGTAGGAATCGGACATGGCCATTCAAGCGTGCGGGATGAAAGGGTAGAATGTGGTAGAGCACCTCCAACGAGACGGGATATTGAAAACAAGCGAGGACCCTAAGGAGAAGTTGGCGCTCGGTACTCAGCCTGCGGAATCGCGCCAGAAGAAATTCGTCGATATCCTTCGGCAACGTCGAGTTCAGTTTCTGGATAAGGACCTGCGCAGACTCCACGTGTTGCAGCTCTTCGACAGGTATGAGATGCAGGAGCGCATTCAACGCTTCGACCACGATGATCGGCGTGCCGCCGTAGAGCGCGAACAGCGCTGAGCCTACTTGCTCGATCGCTGGAACGGAACCCATCACCGATTCACTCATCGTTGCAACGTCCCGGGCATCGAGTTCACGAAGAGTCATGTGCAAAGCGTACTCGGAGGCTAATGCCGTCGATGTTTCTCCCGCTTCTGCAGCCAGGACGAGCAATCTTCCACGCGGAGCTTCTCTCAACACCATACGCAAAACACGCAGAGATTCCTCGTCAACAGCATTCACCTTGTCCGCAACGATCACGTACGGAAAGACGGCGCTGCACTCATCGAGAAACCGTGAGAGAATTTCCACAAACAGATCTCGTTGCTCCCCCCATGCCCCGAAGCGGATCCCTTCGGGCGCGGTCAAACCCAACGTCGGTGTATATCGATGCACGAGGTCATTTCCTTGTTCTGAGTGTGACCGTACATCGCTCGAAAGAAAAGGAACGATCGCAGCAATCGCGTTGAACGGTACATCGCGCGAAAGGGGTGTCATTTCATACACCGGCACATCATTGAAGCGCGCGGATTTCACTGCTTCGCGAAGCAATGAGGTCTTGCCGATTCCTTCAGGTCCCGTGATGACCACTGCGGTAGGTTGGTCATTGAAGGACCCACCCTTCAAGACACCGATCGCGTCGCACAGCGTCTTCAACTCTTTCTTTCTACCGACAAACTTGGGACGGCGCGCGAACCCAAAGTAGGATTCGAAGATGGGAACGAGGGTAGGTCTTTTTTCGACAAGCGCTCGCGCTGCAGCCTCCGCCGTCGGGAAACGGCGTGCGGGCACCTTCTCCATAAGCCCGCGTATGACACTTTGCAACGGAGAGTCCGATGCATAAGACACCTCCTCACTCACGATCTTTTTTGCAAGCTCGATCGGGTGACGCGCTTCGAACGCACATCTGCCTTCCAGCAGGTGAAAGAACGTGGCACCAAGGGAGTACAAATCAATGCGATGATCGAATGTCTCGCCACTCAACAGTTCCGGTGCGGTGTATTCCAAGGTGCCGCGTATGGGGTGATCAAGCACGTCGTTGTACTTCGAACTGAATCCAAAGTCCATAAGCTTGACCACGGGCAACTCCTCCGCTTCACTTTCGTCTGCCAACAGCAAGTTCTGCGGCTTGACATCGCAATGGATGATCCCTTCACGATGCACGTACGCAAGCACGCTGAGCGTTTGCAACATTAACAGCTCGAGCATCTCTTCTCGACGCTCTCGTTCCACACGATGGGCAATCCACGTCAGCGTATCGGTACCGCTGAGAAACTCCATCGTAAAGAATTTTCTCCGCAGGAAGCGATCCTCACTTGCGTGCCGTATCGTGCCGAAATCGAAAATGCGGATAAGATTAGGGTGCGACAACTCGAGCAGGCGCGTGATCTCGTTGCGAAACGCTTCTTCAGTTGCTTCCCCTGTGTGATCGATGCTGTGAAGCACCTTCATCGCGAGCCGTTGATTGTCTCGCAGCGTATCCTCGACCTCGAAGACCTCACCGCTTCCTCCCTCGCCCAACTTGTTGATAATCTTGAATCGATAGTTGATCACAGAGAGGCTCCCGTTCGACGTTCAGCGACATGGAACAAAGCAATGAGTACTGCGGCAAGCACTCCACCCGGGAAAATGCTCAACCACCATCCGTTACGAATGTACGCCAACGCCTGCCCGAGCAGGTTACCCCAACTCGGTGTCGGCGGTTGCACACCAAGTCCCAAAAAGCTCAACGACGCTTCCGCAAGCACAGCTCCTGCAAACTGCAACATCGCTGCTGTCAGCAGCAGGTCTTTCACATGAGGGACGATATGGCGAAAGAGGATTCGCAGCGATGAGTGACCAAGAAGCCTTGCTGCGAGAACAAATTCCTGCTCACGCAGGCGAAGGACTTCCGCGCGAACGAGTCGGGCTATGCCCATCCATCCCGTCCACGCGAGCATGAGAATCACGGTGACGAGAGAGGATGGGAGGAACGCCAGGGCTCCGACAACCAGAAACAAACTGGGAATCGAAAGCATGAGGTCCGTGAAGCGCATCAGGATGGTATCGAGGACACGCCCGCCCAAGCCTGCCGCGAACCCCATGGACGCCCCGATGAGCACCGAGCCGAGCGCTGCCGCCAAACCGATAGCCATCGACACGCGCGCACCGAAGATCACTCTGCTGAAAACGTCGCGTCCACTGTCATCCGTACCGAACAGAAAAACGATGGGGCGTGCAATCGAATGTCCCTCACCATGCAACGACGATCCATCAGCACGGGCAAAAACTTTTTCAGATCGATGAACCAGAATGCGCGAAGATGCGGCAAACGCATCCGCAATCCAACCTCCGCTGTGAAGGGTATCGAGCGGTTCTGTTGTCGTGATGCAGATTCCGAACGACACTGGAGGCAGCAGTCGCGTTGTCAACAGATCGCCTTGGACCACAGGACTGACAGGCGCAACAAAAGGAGCCGTGAGCGCCGCGAAGCCTATACCGATGAGCAAAGCTTCTGCAGTCCGCAATCGTTGGCGTCCGTTCGGACGACGAACGAGTGAGCGTACCAAATGCAGTCCGCCTGCCACCCAAATGACCGCCGCTATCCAATACTCAACCAATTCGAACTGCCATTTCTCTCCTGCAGAAAACGGATCGACGAGAAGCATTGCACCCCACGTTGCCATCGAGATAAGGCTCGCCCCGATCACCTCGTATCGCATGAAGGTGAGGAGTAGATAGATCGCAAGGCCAATCAGCGCTATGGGAGAACTCGCTCGTGTCATGTGTTTCTCATCGTGTAAAGCGAAGGCGTGGATCGAGTATCGCGTTCGCCACATCCGCCGCCAGGTTACCGATTGCGACGACCACCCCAGCTACCAGGACACACCCCATAATGAGAGGATAGTCGCGAGCAAAAATGGCATGTACGGTAAGTTGCCCCATGCCGGGCCAAGAGTACAGCGTCTCGGTCACGAGAACACCCGTCATCAGAACGCCGAACTCCACTCCTGCTAAAGCGATGAGTGGCGATGCAGCATTCGGCAAAATGTAGGAACGAACAATCTTTGTGCGGGGCAAACCCAGGCTTCGGGCAAAGAGGACGAACTCCTGTCGCTGCACATTCTGCAGGCTCGATCGCATGTAACGCGCCAGCGCTGCTGCTGCGGGAATCGCGATGGTGAGCGCGGGCAGGACGAGATGGGCAATCAAATTCGAGAATGATCCGTATTGATCCGATGAGTACATTTGCGAAGATGGGAACCAACCCAACCAATAGGAAAACACCATCAGCAAAATCATCCCGATCCAAAAGGACGGAATGGCATACACCCCCAAGAGCAAACGCGACAAGAGTTGTTCGCGCCTCGTCCCGTGTAGCCAAAGAACCGGAAGCGCCAAAAGCACTCCTAAGACCACCTCGATCAGGAGCGCTGCACCGCCGAGAACGAGAGTATTCGGCAAGACGCCAGCAATGACTGTGGTTACTGGCTCAGCACGCGTGAAAGAAACACCCAGATCGCCCCTGAGCGCCGAACGTATCCATGAAACGTATTGATCGACGAGAGGGCGATCGAGTCCGAATTGCTCGCGTAGCTGCTCGCGCACCGAGGCAGGAATCGTTGGCGAGATGAGTGCATCGGTTGCATCGCCGGGCATCAGTCTGGCAAGAAAGAAAACAACCGTCAACAACCCGAACAGTAATGGTAAGATCTCCCCTAAACGACGAAGAATATATGTCGGTAACGAATTGAACACCGTTGAATCACATGGATGAACGAAATTGAAATGCGCTTCACTCTACGTACCACTCCCAAGCTTTGTGTGTCGCTCCGAAGATGCCGATATGGGTGCCTTTTACTCGCTTGTTCACAGCAACAAGGTCGCTGATCCAAAACAGAAACGTGTAGGGTTGTTCATCGTGGACGAGAGCCTGAAATTCTCTCCATAACTCTGCTCCGTCCTCTTGTCGATTCAACGATCGCACGCGTTCGAGGATCTCATCGACACGAGGATGGCGGAAGCCGACAAGATTGAACGGCGAGCGTTGTAAATCGGAATGCCACCATACATCAAGTTGTAACTGCAAGGGCAAACGGAAGCCTGCGATCCACGCGTCGTACCTTCGTTCGATGAGATCGTTCCAAAATGTCGAGCGCTCGACGCGCTCGATGTTCATGTCGATTTTCACATTTTTGAGTTGCTGTTGCACAACAGTAGCGATAACGTCGCGCAGTTGATTGCCCGAGGCAATCTTGAGCGTGAACGCAAACTTCTTTCCAGCTTTGTCGAGAACACCGTCGCCGTCTGCGTCGTGCCAGCCCTCCATCTCCAACAAACGAACAGCGCGTTGTGGATCGAAAGGTAATGGTTTCAACGTATCGTTGTACGCCCAGGCGAACAAGGGAGAAATCCCCCCAAAGGCTTCCTGCCCATGCTTTCCCAAATAGGCACGAACGATCGCTGTGCGGTCGATTGCCATCGTCAACGCTCGTCGCACGTTCTTCGAACCGAAGAGAGGATGTGGTGTGATGACTTTCCCTTGCGAAGCTCGATACGCTTGCGGATCGATATTATTCCAGCCGATGAAATCGTAGTCTCTCCCAACCGTCGAGACGAGCGCAACTCGTTCCTCCCTCGACAAAGGCTCTGCATCTTCGAGGCGCAATCCGGTGACGAGATCGACTTCCCCCGATGCGAGCTGCGCTATGCGCGTTCGATGCTCGGGCAAAACCTTGAACACGAGACGAGCAACCTTCGGCGTAATACCGCACCAGCCGTTACGGTTTGCTCGAAGAACTATTTGCTGCAGCGGCACGCGGCGCTCGAGCCAGAAAGGACCGGACGTGATGGGACTGGTATTGAAGCGGTGCGAGCGTAGATGTGCCCGCGGCACTGTGTCCAACACGTGATGAGGAATCAACGGCACTCCGAGATCGAAGAGATGGGTTGCTGCCGCCTTTTCGAATCGAAAAACGATCGTCGAATCATTGGTCGGTACAACGCTCGTGGCAACATTCACTCGTCCCCGGTCCCGGCGTAGGTGTTGCGTCACGCCTTGCCGGACGCTGGCAACAACCGTGTCGGCATACAACTCGAAGGAAAACTGCACATCGCGCGCAGTCACGCGCACGCCATCCGACCATACTGCATCGCGGCGAAGATGAAAGGTAATCTCGGAACTATCGCGTGAAAACTCCCACGAAGAAGCAAGGAAGGGCGAAAAACTGAGGAGTCCCCGAGTGTAATCGAACTCAGGCTCTACCAGGCGAGGGAACAGCAGCTGGGCAATTTCCGCGGAGACGAGGTCGTCGGTGAACAACGGGTTGAACGACAAAACGTCACCTTCGATGGCGATCGTGACCGTCGCTTCATCCGCTTGGTGTTTACGGTTACATCCCCAAAAGATTGCACAAGCAAAGGCAATGGCGAGCAGCCATCGCGTTGCTCGAGAAAGTTTCATACTCCCCTGTTAGACAAAAAGGACAGCTAAATATAGCCAGACAGGGAAGGTTTGTCAACCATGTGTATGCTTCGTCACGCGGATGCTGCTGTCGTTCGGAGGTACGCGCTCAGCATCGACTGGTCGATTAAAAATTCCGAAGGAGCTTGAATGAGATGAACCACTCGTCGGATGGATTGCCCATCGACCACGCGCGCGCTGCACCGGCAGAAAGTGTCGATTCAAGATTCGACCAATGTTTGAAGACGATGTTCGCTTGAGCACCGACGTCGATGCTGAACCACCGATGGGTATTGGTGACCAATACGTTGGTAAAGACCGATGCATCCAAGTGATTCATGAAGTGCTGTCCGAACGAGACCTCGCCGAAGCGAACAGGAGGAAAATTGTTTTCCACCATCAGCTTTGCAAATCGATCAACCCCAAGACTGTAGATGGGTATGCCCGGAAAGCGGAAGACTTTGCGAAATTGCTTTGCATCCACATTCTCCAGCGTCCGATTCCCAAAGCCGCCAAAAAAGAACCTCGATTGGCTGAGTCTTGAATTCGCGTTATGATACCCGGCCGCGATCTTGAAATGCAAAACGTTGTGTGGGACAATGTATGGAGTGAAATGGTCCCATTCGGCGTACAACTGGAAGCCGGTCTTCGGCGCACGAGGATCGGAACCGAAGTACATGGTCGTGATGCTGTACTCGTTTCCGCTTTCGAAATCACTGCTGCCGATCGTGCGGCGAAGACTTTGGGAGTTCAGTGCAGTCTGCGCCACGAAAAAGTCCGGCGTTGAAACTCGCACAAGATTGTCGTTGATGTACTCCACTCCCGTATAGAAAGCGAATTCCGATTGCTGTTTCATCTTCTGAGGATTGTCATATATCCAGTAATGAGTGTTGGCAAGCCGAATCTTGCTGCCTAACATTCCCCGTTTGCGTTTGTTGAAGAGATCGTAGAAATCGGGACCGTTGAGTTCCCATCCGAATTCAAATTCCTTTTGATAGTCGTACTTCATTTTTAAATGGAATTGGAGCGGCTGTCGCTTCTCGTGAAAAGGTGAAAGTCCCGCCTCGATGATGAGGTCGTGATTCAGGATGGGATCGGACACATGCGCAAAGAGTCCTAACACTTTTTTTGACTGGAACCCCGTGATGACAGGAATGAACGACACTATTTTCAGATGATTCATGCCGGCATACTCTGTTTGCATCAGGGGTGGCAAGCTATCGGCAACTGTCGGGGTACGGTTCACCACCCACTTGCCGATGTGAGGATAGGCTTCGTACACACGCTGGCCCAAATACTGAATCGCCGGCAAACGCCGCGCCTCCGCGTTAGGAATCAGCACGGGGACAAATCCATCAGTCGAAAACTCGAATGCAAAGAGTGAGTCCTTTGTCAGTTCAATCGGTTTGAACAGGCCTACCAGAGTGTGTGAGACTGGAACGATCCGGAGAGTATCGAGCGAAGTCTTGTAAATGTTGGAGACCCCGTTGGTGAATGCGTTCCAGTACAACGTCCTTCCATCTCTCCCCCAACTTGGATTTTCGGGTGAACCCTTGTCGGTGATGGTTGTGAACGCCGCGCGCGTGCCGTTCTTGATGGGTTCAGTCGGCACGACGAGGATGGATTGATCGCCGTTGGGCTTATGGAGAACCACAGCAAGCAAGGTTCCGCTGTCGTTCACTGCAAGTCCCTGAACCTCTTCTCCCACATTAAAGTACAGGAGGTGCGAAACCGAGTCGTACGGAAAGGCTGAGTGCACCAACCACGAAGCTCCGCCTGCATGACGAACTCCCCACAGCTCATGCGTCAAGGAGGAAACGGTAAGATGCCCGATGCGAGCATTTTCGAAAAGCAGTCTCCGCTCGTTCGAATGGACATCCAGCATCCAGAGATCGCGATAGAGTTGGTTGTTTTTGGTTGTGTAGAACAGTTTGCCCACCGAAGGATCGAAGGCAGTCGACGCGACTTGATACATGCTTGGTGTAGGGAGCGTCGAAAGTTCCTTGGCACTGCGGGTCGTTCGGACGAATCGACAAATATCAGCAAGATGGTGGGCGCGATGTTCACCCCAATACAGCGTATCGCCCGATAAACTTGCATGGGGATGCGTCACTGCACCGATAGGGCTGTCCGCAAGACGCACGATGGGCGTGAGAGGCTCAGCACCGAGACATGAGAGATTGGACTCTTGGAACAACTTTTCCTCCTCGACAAACCGTTCCCACGCCGTATCGAACTCCTCGCCGAAGACGTGCTCGAACTTCTGCTTGAAACTCTTGTACACATCGCTTGCAGAAGCGGTGTACCATTGCAATACTCTTTCGGGACCATAGCGCAATGCGAGGTGAGTGACAAATCTTTCACCAAAGAGGTAGTACATGGTCTCAACGAGAAATGAATTGTGAGCAACTTGGGTCTCGAGAAGATTGTCGGAGGGGAAGGCTTTGCCTTCATGGACGAGAGCACGGAAATACATCTCGTCGAAGTTGCCAAGGGTTCGGCCAAATCCGCCGCTCAACCATGTTTCCAAGAACACGGCGATACCTTCTTGATGCCATCGGGGAGTGTAGCGACTGTAGTTGGTAAGAACACTGTAAAGAATGGAAAGGGGTTGTACCTGTTCAGGCGCGACCTTAGCGAAGATCGAGCGATTGAACGCCTCTACGTTCGTGGCAAGATCGTTCACCACAATATGCACCAATTCGTGATTCAGCAGCCATTGGATTCGTTCGTTGTACGGAATGTTTTCGTAGCCCGGCTCCATTGGTGCCAGGTCGAGCCAGATATAATTGCGAGGAACCGTTGTTGCGCTGCCTGCACCATAGTCGTTCACGTCATAGGTGTTAATGACGATCTTATCTTGCGGTGTGTAGGC
Organism: Ignavibacteria bacterium; assembly: GCA_040290295.1. Classification (GTDB taxonomy): domain Bacteria; phylum Bacteroidota; class Ignavibacteria; order UBA10030; family UBA6906; genus CAADGV01. The sequence goes on along the minus strand of PSMW01000010.1, from coordinate 46,167 downwards.
AAACAATTCGCGCAGCCGCTCGAGTGCGTTCTCGGCTGACCGAACAATATGATAAACGAGATGGGCGTGCCCTTCCCGATAGACGATCCTGAAGTGTTTGCTTTCTGTCTCAAACCACCGGATTTGTATCGGCGTTTCTGCAAACGCTGCCTGGAACAATAGCGCTACGCAACAGGAGAGAAAAAGCTTTCGCACGCACTCCTCGAAGAGAATTCATAAAAGGATTTCCAACAGAATACAAAAAAGCCTTCAATACAGAAGCATTGAAGGCTTGAGGGTTCCCCATGCACACCTAGCAAAACTAACGTCGAACTTGGGCTCCCCTTGATGAAAGGAAGGTTGAAGACTAAAGCTTGAGCATGAATGAATCGTTAACGTCCGAATCCGTAGATGCTGCCAAGCGCTTCTACCTGAGACGCAGAACGTCCGAATCCGTAGATGCTGCCAAGCGCTTCTACCTGAGACGCAGAACGTCC
>PSMW01000010.1:0-45681 GCA_040290295.1 Ignavibacteria bacterium | reverse complement strand
AACGTCCGAATCCGTAGATGCTGCCAAGCGCTTCTACCTGAGACGCAGAACGTCCGAATCCGTAGATGCTGCCAAGCGCTTCTACCTGCGATGCGGAACGTAAGGCTACATGTTGGACAGTTTGGGCTGCAAGCTCGTTGCTTTCGATTGCAGACCCTGATTGAACGACACAGACGGAGTTATCTGCGAGTCGAACGCGAAATGCCTGTTCCACATTCTCCTGGCTGATGGCGACCCCAGCGAACAACAGGATCGCCGAGATCACCAATATGAATTTGGTTTTTGTCATGGGGGACTTCCTTCACTATTGAGACATCAGTGAATTAGGTTGGTGAACAATGCGCCTTAGCCTTTGCGTCCCTCCTTTCGCAGGAAAACATAGAATAAACGTCCAGCACTATCAATGGATTTTGCGTAGCCTTTAGCAATTATTTACGAAACGCTTTCTGGAAAGTACGCAATACCGCTTAGATTTTGCAATTTCTCAGTGTTGCAGAGCCTCATCACAGCGGAAGGTGGGAGAATGCACGAACCTATCTGAAGATAAAAGTCCACGACATGACTCAACCATTGCTCACAGTTAAAAATCTCCATGTCTCTTTTGGAGGTAATGAAGACCGATCACCTGTCATTAGGAATGTGTCGTTCGACCTCGAAGCGAACAAATGCATGGCAATAGTTGGTTCGAGCGGAAGCGGCAAGACAACACTCATAAGGGGGCTCACGAATCTCTTCCCTCAAGAGTCCGAGGTCTTCATCGAAGGTGAAGTAAATCTCTTGGGAAAAAACGTCCTTGCGTGTGGCGAGAGAACTCTTTGCCAGATCAGAACAAGCCTCGTCCGCTACATTTTCCAAGAGCCAACCCTCACCTTGAATCCCATAGCAACCATCGAACGCCAGATGAGTCTTGCCGCTGATGAACATTCCGACGAAAAGGTGGTGGAGGACTTGCTTGAGAGGGTCGGATTGCAACCTGAAGAAGTTGCTCATCGCTATCCATTCCAACTGAGCGTAGGGATGGCGCAACGAGTCATGATCGCGATGGCTCTGCTCTCTCGTCCGAAATTGCTGATCGCCGATGAGCCGACAAGCGCACTCGATCCGTCGCTGCGCAGACAGTTACTTGACTTGCTTCTTTCATTACGCAAACACTTCAGCATGGCGATGATTCTTGTTACACACGATATCGGTATTGCTCGACTCTACGCCGACGACATCGCCGTTTTGAAAGACGGTGCTATCATCGAACGAGCACAAGTCGATACGCTCTTTCATTATCCACAACATCCATACTCACGTCAGCTCATTGCTGCAGCGTGCATTACCAACCCACTAGACCGTACCATCTCTTCGTCTTGACCGATGAACGGAACGTCCCTCCTCGCCGTAGAGAGCTTGTGTGCATCAGTGCGTGCTAGTCGAAATCGATGGTTCTCCCATCGCACGCGCACAGTGCTGGAGAATGTCAGCTTGACCGTGCGAACGGGGGAGGTACTTGGAATCATTGGGCAGAGCGGGTCCGGGAAATCGACGCTGGGACGATGCATCATCGGACTCCACGAACCCGACAGCGGTCGAGTGATGTTCGATTCGCAGCAACTCTTTCCGCGTCTCTCAACACAACGGCTGATACATCCAGAAATTCAAATGGTCTTCCAAGCAGGCGGTGCTTCGCTCGACCCCTACATGAACATACGAGACACGCTCATGGAAGGCATCGAAGCACGCTTGCATGCAGGGGCACCTGAGCCGGAACAGACGCTGGGCACGTTGCTCGATGCCGTTGGGCTTTCTGAAGAACTTCTCGGGAGGCTCCCATCGCAACTCAGCGGCGGACAGCGTCAACGTGTAGCAATCGCTCGAGCTCTCGGCGCGCAACCGCGATTGTTGATTCTCGACGAACCGACATCTGCTCTCGACATCCTGACACAACAGCAGATCATCCAGCTCATCAAGGACATCAAGAACAGAGAACATCTTTCCCTCTTGCTTATCACGCACGATCTCACCGTTGCTGCTCACCTGTGCGATCGAATCGCGGTCCTTCATCAGGGCAAAGTCATCGAACAAGGCAACGCTCGAGCAATCTGTTCCGAGCCACGCCATCCGGTTACGCAACGCATGGTCGATGATACGTTAGCTCTGCGCAGAAGCTAATCTCTGAAGCTTGTGTCCTTCCAACGATGACCTTGGCTCATCTTCGCAGCGCAGCAAGCCAACTATGTACGCCTTCTCGTGCGGGCTCTCTTCGCGCTCTATCCTCTGCTCTCTCCGATTGCTGTTCAGGCACACAATCTTTATATTGAAACCGACGTTCAAGACGTCTCCGCTTCCCGTCACCGATCACCATCTTGGAGATGCAACGACAACCGGTAGTCCTGATCTCGGAAGATGAGATCGACATCAACAATCTTCTTACGCTGATCCTGCAAGCCGAAAATGTCATCGTCCTTCAAGCTTTCGACGGACAGTCGGCTTGGGATACCTTCGTCGCTCGTGCCGACGAGATCGACCTGTTGGTCACGGATCTTGGACTTCCCAAGATGGGCGGGGTGGAGTTGATCGAGCGAGCGCGTAAGCTCAAACCATCTGTGAAGATTATCGGTGCAAGCGGCTTTGGACGGAACAACGTGCGAGAGGAAGTGATGCAAGCCGGCGCGGACGAGTTCATGCCAAAACCGTATGTCACCGCGGAACTGGTCGCCGCCGCGAAGCGGTTGCTCGGAACAGCCTGAGGATCGGCTATGAAATCGTACACCGAGTATCTCTGGTTCAATACCAAGCAACACCGAGAATATATCAATATCACCGATACAGTCGCCGATATCGTTCGTAAGAGCGGCGTGAGAGAGGGCATGGTACTTGTCTCGGCGATGCATATTACGGCGGGGGTGTACGTGAACGATGCGGAATCGGGACTGATCCAAGACATCGATGAATGGTTGGAAAAGCTCGCTCCGTTTAATCCTCATTACCGGCATCACCGCACGGGTGAGACCAACGGCGACGCACATCTCAAAAGCCTGCTGATTCATCATGAAGTGATCGTGCCCATTACCGACGGCAAACTCGACTTCGGGCCATGGCAACAAATTTACTACGCGGAGTTCGACGGACAACGTCGTAAGCGCGTCATCGTCAAAGTACTGGGAGAATAAGACATCGCTGCAGAAACCATTCGCGCTCAAGCTGTTTGTTGCTATTCCTTTCCCCCTTCCGTAGATTTTTCGTGGATCTTCTACCCTCGACTCATTCGGAGATAACGAGATGCTTTCTTGGAAACGTGATTTTGCGTCTGTGCTGTTGGTGTGTTGTACGTCGATAGCGTTCAGCCAGCCTTCTCCTCCGCAGGAATCCTTCCGGATTGCTGTGGACTTTGCTCGCTTTCGAGGCGACGACTCGAACGTGTATGTTGAGGTGTACTACTCCATCCCGCAGCGCATGTTGACCTACCTACCCGACAGTGTAGGCTACAAGGCGGGTGTCGAGCTTCTCATGACAGTCCATCGCAAAGACTCGATCTTCGCAGCCGATCGTCTGCTCATGCCGCACCGAACGACCGACCTCCGCCTTAGTGCGATGAATCTCGTCAGCCTCTCCAACATGTTGCTTCCCGAAGGAGAGTACACTCTCAAAGTTGTTGCAAAGGATGTCAACAAACCCGACAGGCGTGACAGCACGCTGCAACGCCTGTCGATTAAGCTTCCTCCGACAACACACATAGTGTTGAGCGATATCGAGTTCTCCTCGAAGATTCGCAAGGGTGAACGAGGATCGCCCTTCTACAAAAACACACTCGAGGTCATCCCTAATGCTGAGGGTGTGTACGGCAACGAGCAAAGTTGTTTTTACTATGCCGAGCTATACAACGTACTCGAGAGTCAGGATCGGAGCGACTATCTCCTACGCGCGTCGATCCATAACGCCGTTGGCAAAGAAATCATTTCTCGTGAACGGCCACGAAAACGCTCCGCCGAGTCGGCTGTTCTTGTAGACCAGTTCGATGTCTCGAGTCTCCGAACCGGCACGTACACTCTTGTGTTGGCAATTCTGGACTCTGCACAACGCGTATTGACATCTTCTGCAAAAAAGTTTTACGTCTATAACGAAGCCCTTGGGATGGACTCGTCCTTGCTGAGTCTCGATCCTGCATTGGCACGAGGCGTATTCGTTTCCATGACCGAAGAGGAACTCGATCGTGAATTCCAGTGGGCTCGGTGGGAATCTTCAGACGCAGAAAAATCGCAGTACAACGCGTTGCAAGGCGTCGCGGCTAAGCGAACCTTCCTGAACGAATTCTGGGGGAAACGACCATTAGGCTTGCGCGAACATTACCTCCAACGAGTTTCGGTTGCCAATCGCCAGTTCAAGATGATGGCAACCGATGGCTACAAAACCGATCGCGGGAGAGTTTATATCGTGTTTGGACCTCCCGACGATATTGAGCGTCATCCGAGCGAAGCCGGCACACGTCCTTTTGAGATCTGGTCGTATCACAGCATTCAGGGTGGTGTCATTTTCGTCTTCGTGCGCAAACAGGAAACCGGCGATTACGAGCTTGTACATTCCACGCACCGCAACGAACTTCACGACGAGAATTGGATGCGCTATGCTCAAACCAACTGAACGCGCATGCAACTGGTTGAGTGTCGCAATTGTGGTTCGTCGGCAATCAGTGTGAGCCGACGGCCTCCCCGTGTCAGGTTCGACTCGGTACGCGACAGTTGGCATGTCATGGTGAGATGACAGCCCCGATGGCGTCAATCCCTTCCCGAAAACTTTCCGCTCTGGTCAGGAGACTTACAACCAAATAGCCGTTCTCGACAAAATCAAAGAAGTAGCCGGGATAGACAAGAACGCCTTCTTCCGAGAGAAGTTTCATCGCCCATTCCTCCTCCATTTTTGTTCGCGGAATCTTCAGAACAGCATACCACCCGCCTTCACTGCTGAGTAAAGAGAGAGGCGAGCTCGCGGAGAACACCTGCTCAAGGTGTACACGATTATCGCGGAGTCGCTGCTGGATTGCCGCTCGTACTCGTTCACCCAGTTGCAACAGCCGCGGCAATGCCACTTGTGCAGGCGTGTTCACCGAAAGGAACGTATCCGCCACGATCTCGAGTCGGTGTAACGCCTCTTCTCGGAGCGACGGCGGACCGCTAACGACGATCCACCCGAGCTTCATCTGCGGTAGCCCGCAGAGTTTTGAAATGCCGTTGAGCGTAAAGGTCAGCACAACATCATTTGCCGCTGTGCTCGTCACTCGACGGTCATCGTTTCCGCAGCCATATTCTGCAAATACTTCATCCACGATCAACGCGAGCCGATGCTGCGCCGCAATGCGGTTGAGTCGCGCAAGCTCCTCACGCTTCAAGAACATTCCTGTCGGATTATGTGGACTGACGAGAACGATTGCTCTTGTTTGTTTCGTCAGAGCCTGCTCGACACTCTCCCACGCAATGTGCCATTCCCCATCATAGCGGAGTGGATAAGCACGGACTTCGACGTCGTGAAGTCGGGCAAGGTAATCGAACAGCGGATATGATGGTGCAGGCACAAGAATGTTCTCCCCCGCATCACACAGCAGCGTGAAGAGCCACGCGTACGCCTCACTGGTACCGGCAGTAAGGACAATCTCCGAAGCACGACGGGTGATGTTCTTGGAAGCGTAGTATTGCTCTACCGCCTCTCGTGCTTGTAACAAACCGAACGGATCGGGAGTGTAGCGCAGCACCTCATGCGACGTCAACGCTTCGAGAATTGCTTCCGACGGATAAGCAAATCCTTCTTCGGTGGGATTGGAAGCCGTCAGGTCACAAATCTCTCTTCCTTGCCGGCGCAGCTCTGCAAGCATGCGGGAAAGTGGATTCGGCAATCGGTGCCATGTTGTTCGTGAAGAAAACATTTCGATGCGGCGCGTTGCGGAAGATGGATCGCCAGCTCAGCGAGAGTTCGTCACCCTATCGTTATCGCCGATGGAACATCAAGCCCCTTTCCTTGTGCAAGAACTTGTGCAAGCTGTCTTCGAGATCAGGCTTCGTGCGTTCTTCCAGCGAATAGCGCACGCGCGCCGTCGGCTTCTTGATCGTGATGACGCGCCGTAAGTCAATCGGCGTTCCGATAACCACCGCATCGCACGGCGTGTTGTTGATCGTGGCTTCGAGATCGCGCATTTGCATATCGCCGTACCCCATCGCAGGCAACAAGGGACCGGTATTGGGATATTTTTCGAACGTTGTCTTGATGGACCGCACCGCATACGGGCGCGGGTCGACAATTTCTCGCGCGCCGAACCGTTTTGCACCGAGCGTGCCCGCACCGTACGACATTTCTCCATGCGTCAGTGTGGGACCATCCTCCACCACTAAGACGCTTTTCCCGCGGATAACGCTTTCATCTTCCACTTCAATGCGTGAATGCGCCTCGATGATCAACGCTTTGGGATTCAACTGCGAAACGTTCTGGATGACCGTTGCAACATTTTCCGGCGGCGCAGAGTCCACTTTGTTCACCACAACCACATGAGCTAAGCGCACGTTGGACTCGCCCGGATAGTACGTCACCTCATGTCCGATACGATGCGGATCGACCACCGTGATCGTCAGGTCGGGTTTGAAGAACGGCATATCGTTGTTCCCCTCATCCCATACGATGATCTCCGCTTCTTTCTCTGCCTTGCGTAGAATTTCCTCGTAGTCAACACCGGCATATACCACACCCCCCTCGGCAATGTGCGGCTCGTATTCCTCCATTTCTTCGACTGTACACCTGTGTTTCTTGAGATCGGCAATGGACGCGAAGCGTTGCACTCGTTGCTTCACCAAATCGCCGTACGGCATGGGATGACGCACGGCGACGACACGCCTGCCTTGTGAGCGAAGATAGCTGCAGACTTTCCGCGATGTTTGGCTCTTGCCCGACCCCGTGCGTACTGCCACCACCGCCACCACCGGAACACGCGCTTTGAGCATGGTGTGCCTTGTGCCCAGCACTTTGAAGTCCGCGCCGTGCACCATGGCGAGCGAAGCTTTCTGCATGACGTAATTGAACGAGACATCCGAGTATGAGAACACGACTTCATCCACCTTCAACTGCTCGATCAACCCTGCGAGCTCTTCCTCTGCGTAGATTGGAATTCCCTTCGGATAGAGTTTCCCTGCAAGCTTCGCGGGATATTTTCGGCCGTCGATGTTCGGGATCTGCGTTGCGGTGAATGCTACGACTTCGTATTGCTTGTTGTCGCGAAAAACGGTGTTGAAGTTATGAAAGTCCCTCCCTGCTGCCCCCATGATGATGACTCTGATTCTCGCCATACGTACTCCCTGATCCTCACAAGTTTCACAAATGAAGATTTACATGATACGAAGACCTTCTTTCCTTGCTAGAACGTGTGTCCCGGCAGTTCCTTCGATCGCATTGTACAAATGTTCGATGTCGGTAATGATGGCATGATGACCGCCCCGTTCGAGAAACTGCAAAACCGCTTGCACCTTCGGACCCATACTTCCTTCGGGAAACTGTCCCTCGTTGTAGTAACGCTTACACTCCTCGACTGTCATTGCTGCCAGCCGTCGTTGCGTCGGCTTTTGGTAATCTACATACACATACTCGACTTCCGTTGCGATGGCGAACACATCGGCGTTGAGGCGTGAGGCGAGAAGCGAAGAAGTAAGGTCTTTGTCGATGACCGCTTCGACTCCCTTTTCCGTCACGTGATCGTTAAAGATCGGAATTCCGCCACCACCTCCGGCAATCACGACGAGTCCGCGATCGACGCATGCGCGGATGGCATCCAGTTCGACAATCTCCTTGGGTGCCGGCGAAGACACCACACGCCGGTATCCGTGCGAGTCCTCCACCATCTCCCACTTCAACAAGTGTCGATACCGCTCGGCTTCCTCTTTGGTATAAAAGGACCGATGGGTTTGGAGTGATGGAGGAAAGCAGGGTCGTCTTTGTCCACACGTACTTGCCTAATGAGCGACACGACGGGCACATACACGTGCATCTTCTGCATCATTTGCCACATGGCATATTGCAAAGAGTAGCCGATCTCACCCTGCGTCACAGCGACGCAGGCATCCAACGGCATGCGGTAGGCATGGCGGGCGGCAAGTTTCGATCGCATGAGTGCGGCTCCTACTTGCGGACCGTTGCCGTGCGTGAGCACGACACGGTGTCCGGCTTTGATGAGCCGAACCACCGTCGTGGCAGTTACCATCGCGTTTTGAAACTGCAACTCGGCTGTCGCATTTTCACCTGCTCGTACGAGGGCATTCCCCCCTACTGCAACAAGAATGAGTTTGGACATAGCGGTATCCCCGACGACACTTTAATCTCCCAACAGCGCATACACAATGGCCTTTTGCACGTGCAAGCGATTCTCTGCCTCTTCGAACACGATTGAGTTGGGCGAATCGATAATCTCATCCGTCACTTCTTCACCACGGTGCGCGGGCAAACAATGCATGAAGAGCGCATCGGGCTTGGCGTGCGAGAACAGCTCTCGATTCACTTGATACGGTTTGAACACGGCTCGTCGTGCTTCTGCTTCGTGTTCTTGCCCCATGCTCGCCCACGTGTCGGTGTAGATCACATCGGCGTCGCGGGCAGCTTCCATCGGATCGTTGGTAACGATAATCCCACCTCCATACTGTGTTGCCAACTCTCGTGCACGCGCCACGACGGCTGTCGACGGAGCGTACGCGCTCGGCGTTGCAATGCAGAACGTCGTCCCCCACTTCCCCGCCATCAACAACAAGGAATGAGCAACGTTGTTGCCGTCGCCGATGTACGAGATTTTCAATTTCTTGATGTTCTTCTTGTGCTCGAGAATCGTGAAAACATCCGCCATGGCTTGACACGGATGCTCGAAGTCCGTCAACCCATTGATGACGGGAATGGAGGCATACTGTGCGAACGACGTAACGATATCCTGACCGAATGTTCGGATCATTACGCCGTGTACCATGCGTTCAAGATTTTTCGCTACGTCATACACCGATTCACGTTTCCCCAACCCGATATCGCCCGGAGGATAGTCAACGCAATTGCCGCCGAGGGAATCGATCGCCACTGTAAAGGTCGTGCGCGTGCGAAGCGACGGCTTCTCGAAAATGAGTGCGAGGGTTTTTCCCTTCAGAGCGGCGCTATACTTCTTGGGTCGCTTCTTCATATCTGCGGCAAGGTCGAGCAGGAGCTTGATCTCCTGAATCGAAAAGTCATCAACGGATAGGAAATCACGACCGTGAAGGCGCGAGGTATCAAAACGTTTTCGAGTCTTCTTCAAGGCTGAACCTCATGTGCTGTGAGAGTGAAAATTGAATGGATGACGTCTCCTCGGCGACGTTGCATGCCCATGACTTCGCACCCGAGAAGAATCCTGCTTGCCTTGAAGCTGGCAACTTGTGTGCCCGCCCCCAACGGCGTTCTCCAAACAAAAATCTCGAAACAGGAATGCAGAGTGTGCGAATCCTTCCCACGTTTGGGAAAAAACGTTCCTATGCCGAGGTTTTCCCCATGAAAGTGTTACGCTCAAGGTAGCGAATCCGGCGAGATATGCAAGTGGAAATTGGCCCCTGGGGGTAGCACAGACGAAAGGCTGTCGGAAGAGAAACGCGATAAAGCGGTCTAAGGTGAATCGGGAACACGCCGCAATTCCACACCGATCCCGTCGTTATCTTGAAGCAGCAACGACGATGGTGATTGCTCGAGGATCGTCACCGACGATGCCACAATCCTCTCACGCACATCGCTCCATCCGCTCTCCGGCACCGCAATACCGAACGCGATCAATCCCAAGCTATCGGTATGATTCTTCGATCTGCCTCGCGAGTACCACGTGTTGAGACCTATATGATGATGATAACCACCAGCGGCTAGAAACAACGCACCAGGATACGAACGTGTCGTTACGTCGAATCCTAACGTCGCTGCATAGAATTGCTGCGCCTTCGCCAAATCGCTGACGCTCAAGTGAACATGCCCAATGTCTATGCCCATATCAACTTCCGAGGCATCAACGCGTTCTGCTTCCGCCAACAAACCGTTCAAGTCCAAGTATTCGGTCACCATCACCACACCTCCTCCACGGGGGCGCCAGAGAGTGCGCGGTCGATCCGCGTACAACTCAACGCCGTTGCCTTCAGGATCGGCAAGATAGATCGCTTCGCTTACCGCATGGTCGGCTGCACCCTGCAGCGGGTAGCCTCGCCGCAAAAGCTTCAGCACGGCTGAGGCCAGCATACCACGATTCGCAAAGCGAATTGCGATGTGAAACAAGCCGGGCACGTTTGGCGGACGTGGAGGCGCGTGCCGATCCTCTGTCAACTGCAAAAGAACAGGGGGCCGCCCTGTTGCGGACAAGGCAGCCCTGTTTTCCCGTTCCCCAACAACACGGAGACCGAGTTCCCCTGCGTAAAACGTGCATATGCGGTTCACATCAGCGACACGCAAATGCGCAAACTGAATATGTGTTGCGGCAGGGAGCTTCCCTTTCACACGCGTTACCCTTACTGCTTTGGCCGGGCGAATTGCATCAGGAGTGTCACGTGCACTTCGCGGCCAGCAATAAGCCCACCGGTCTCCAGCGTCTTGTTCCACGCAACGCCGAAGTCGAATCGGTCAATCGTGGTGGTTGCTTTGAAGGCAATTTTCTTGTTCCCCCACGGATCGTCGATCAAACCGCCGAACTTGGCATTCAGCACCACAGGCTTGGTGACGTTGCGGATCGTTAGTTCGCCTGCAATTTTGTAGGTATCCTCACTCACCTTCTCCACCTTTGTGCTCTTGAACGTTATCTCAGGATACTTTTCGGCGTTCAGGAACTCATCCGATTTCAAGTGGCCATCACGCCGCTCATTCTGGGTGTCGATACTGCTTGCCTTGATCGTCGCAACGATCCTGGCATCGGTGAAATCATCCTTCGAACTTTCGAACTTCACATCGAAGTCACGAAATGTTCCCGTCACTTCAGAGAACACCATGTGACTGACAGTGAAGAGAATCTGGCTATGATTCTTGTCCACCGACCAGCTCCCCTGCGCGTGTACGAGAGAGAGCGCGAACAGTGCGACAAGAACCAGACTGAGCAGTCGTTTCATATCGTGCTACCTCCTGTTATTGTTATGGTTGATGATGGATGACAAAGGCAGTAGCGTTCTGCCTCTTATTTTCTTCTACGAAATGTACACCCGAGTCCGTCTGCGGCATCAATTCAGTGAGATGTGTGCAAACACCCTTGGCGCGTTCTCCGAAAATGCCAGCTTGCGGACTTGCACATGCATGAATTCTCTCAACGGGAAGCTTTCGAGTATCGCGTGCACTTCTCCTTCCGACTCGGCGAGCATTGTTGCCCAGCATTGCGAACGATCACTGGCAAGGCTGAAGCTCGTCGGGCGCCCTTCGCCGAGCAGCCGATCAATCTGTTTCCGTTGTTGAGGGATGAGGGAAAGAAAGCGTTCCGTCAACGTTGCCGGTAGCCTCATCGCAATCATGAAGTCGTGCATGCTTCCTCCTTTTCGTCAAGATTCGTACAGCTTCATTTCGTTCCCTCACATCCCTTGAAACACGAACGAGGATACTTGGTTCCGCACGCGACCTTCTTTGAGCAATGCTTTCTCGTCTGGGTATCCGATCGCAAGCATCACGATCGGTTCGTAACCGTCGGGAATACGGCACACAGCTTTTAGCCGCGCACTATCGAATCCTCCCATCGGGTGCACCTGTAAGCCTAAGGAAACCGCTTGGGCGGTAAGAGCGGCAACCGCTCCGCCAACGTCGAACAATGCAGCACGATTAGGACGCCCGTCACGATCGAAGGTCATCTTTGCGACTACTGCGGCAAACACAGGAGCGGTATGTGCCCACGCTTTATTTGCCTCGTTCAGGACATCGAATAAACGGTCATAGTCATTCGCTGGTTCCTTGCTTGCAACGATGAAGCGCCACGGTTGCTCGTTGCGACTTGAAGGCGACCAGCGCGTTGCCTCGAATAAGCTCGACAGGATTTCCGGCTCGAGCGGCTTGTTGAGAAACGCCTTCGGACTCCGCCGTCGGGCAAGAAGCTCATGCAGCGGCAATGCACGGGCGCGCTGGCGTTGTTGCGGATGTCCATCGTCGAGTACATTTTGCATTTGAATCAACTCCCTTTCACCTTACAGTCGTTGCTGAACCGATAAGCCCAATTTCTTCAGCAGTCGGGCGAGTTCCTCTTGTTCCTTGTCCGACAAGGCAGAAACGAGCGAGGCAATGTGTTGAGCATGTTGGGGGAATATCTTCCTGAAAAGGATTTTGCCCTTCTTCGTCAACTGGACGACAATCGCTCGCCGATCGTCGAGGCTCTGGACACGCTCGACCAATCCGAGTTTCTCTAAGTTGTCCACAACCACCGTCATGTTCCCGCCGCTGACAAGCTTCTTCTTGCATAACTGTCCGAGAGTCATTGGTCCGAGATGACCGAGACATTCGACCACACCGAATTGCGCCTGCGTAAGGCCATAGCGCGCGATATCAGCGTCTGAAGCTTTCGAGAAGACGGCAAAAGCGCGCGCGAGCTTCACCCACAACGAGAGCGCTCGGCCCGCCTTCTTCCCATAGTGCACCGTTGTTGTCATTTATAGTTTGAATTTGAAATATACAAATTCAATATAACATCTGCACCCGTCTTTGTCAAGTCTTGACGCTGCGGCCGGGTTTCGCTACCTTGCAGTGTGCCGACACTCCTCCATTCCACATTGCGCTACATACTCTTTTACAAGCCGTACGGGGTGCTCTCGCAGTTTACCCCTGAGCACGGTCATCGCTCCTTGCGCGATTTTGGACCTTTCCCACCCGACGTGTACCCTGCCGGAAGGCTCGACCTCGACAGCGAAGGTCTTCTCCTTCTCACCAACGATCGATACGTCAAACACCGGCTCACCGACCCACGCTTCGCGCATCCACGCACGTACTTCGTGCAAGTGGAAGGCGTACCGGAGAACGCTACATTGGAGAAATTGCGGAACGGTATCGTTATCGAAGGGATAAAAACCAAACCGGCTGAAGTCCAACTTCTGCCTGAGGAACCCCGGTTACCCCCTCGCCCGGTTCCCATACGGTTCAGAAAGCAGGTACCAACAACGTGGCTCACCATCACGTTGCGGGAAGGACGGAACAGGCAAGTACGAAAAATGACAGCCGCCGTTGGACATCCGACGTTGCGACTCATACGAACGGCACGAGGGACATTGACGCTCGGACAGCTTCTGCCGGGAGAATGGAGAGAGCTATCGGATGCCGAACGCGAAGCCTTGATGCAAGCACTCGGTATAAGAAAAGCATTACTGCACCGTGGGAGAAGCTGAACAGAAGACGAAAGCGGAATCGTGGACCAACACGACCAAGCCCGTCTCCCTTTTCACGAGACGGGCTGAACGATCTTGGGACCGCTTCGGCGAGGAACCGGCCGGGATGGCGTCAGTTGATGCTGAGATGGGAGAGGAGTTTTTCTACCACTTGCCGCTTCGGCACTGCACCGATGATCTGCTCGACCACCTGACCGTTTTTGAAGATCATGAGCGTGGGAATGCTCCGGATGCCAAAGCGCATTGCAACCTCCGGGTTGTTGTCCACATCTATTTTCCCAACCTTCAACTTGCCGTCGTACTCTCGCGCAAGTTCTTCCACGACGGGGGCAATCATCTTGCACGGCCCGCACCACACCGCCCAAAAGTCGATCAACACAGGCTTGTCGGATTTCAAAACCTCTTGCTCGAAGTTTGCATCGGTAATTTCAATGGGATTCATGGTTTGTTCATTTCCTCTCATGAGCCTAGAGACTGTTCTGGTGAGAGACGTACATTGTGAGGTCCGAGAATCTTCTTGACTTGTTCCAAGAATTCCTCGGACGGATCCACGGTGTACGTTCTCGACTGAAATGTTCTATGTCGGTCAGCTTCAACAACATCGAAGTAACACGCGCAGTTCCCTCGATTCGACTCCAACAATTTCTTCAACTCAAGGATCGTATTTTCCGTAATGTCCTTGATGTCGATCGAAAGGATGATGCTCTTCGTGAATTTCTCCCGCACCTTAGCCAGCGGATATACCTCATTGACGAGAATCTTCAACGTGTCCCCGTTCAGTTCTGCTTTTCCTACCACCATCACGAGCGCATCGGGGGTGAGAAATTGCTGGAACTTCGCGAAGGGATCGGCAAACACGACACACTCTGCACGACCGGTAAAGTCTTCCAGCCCGATGAACGCCATGGAGTTGCCTCGCTTGTCGAGGATGCGTTTGATGCTCGTAACGATGCCGCATGCCCGCACGGTACTTCCGCTCTTGAAGCGGGACAGATCGCCGAAGCGAACCGTGGACAATTCCTGCACCTCTTGCACGAACGTGTCGAGAGGATGACCCGACAGGTAAAAACCGAGCACATTCTTTTCGCGCATCAGTTGCTCGTGTTCCGACCAGGGTTCAACCTGTGCCAACGAGGGATACGCGACCGGTTGATGCCGCGACGAGCCACTATCGAAGAGAGTTGGTTGACCGCTTGCTTGGTCCTGCTGATATGCCACTCCGTACGTTGCTGCGCGCTCAATGTTCTCAAAATACATCGCTCTGTGGCCACCCATCGAATCGAAAGCTCCTGCTTGAACGAGACTTTCGAGGCATTTCTTGTTCACTGCGCGCAAATCGACTCGGCGGCAGAAGTCGAAGAGATTTTCGAACTTGCCGTGTGTTTCCCGTGATGCGAGAATGGAATTGACCGCGCCCTCGCCGACGCCTTTGATTGCACACAGACCGAACCGAATGTTGCCGTTGATAACGTGAAAATCCCTTCCCGATTCGTTCACGTCGGGTAGCAGCACCCGCAAGCCCATCCTGCGGCACTCGTTGATGAGCAAGACAATGCGATCCGTGTCGCCGATTTCCGACGACAGCGTTGCCGCCATGTATTCTGCCGGGTAGTGTGCTTTCAGGTATGCCGTCTGGTACGCTACCACGGAGTAGGCGACGCTGTGCGACTTGTTGAAACCGTAGGAGGCAAACTTTTCGATCAAGTCGAAAATCTCTCCGGCGAGTTTCCGTTCGGTGCCCAGGTGCACCGCGCCCTCGATGAACTCGCTCTTGAGTTTCGCCATCTCGTCTTTGTTCTTCTTCCCCATCGCGCGACGCATGAGGTCCGCTTTGGCAAGCGTGAAACCGGCAACCTCGGTCGCGATCTTCATCACTTGCTCCTGATAGACGATGATGCCGTAGGTCTCTTTCAGGATGCTTTCCATCTTCGGATGGGGGTAGCGGATGTCTTGCCGGCCATGTTTCCGCTCGATGAACTCACCGATCATCTCCATTGGGCCGGGGCGGTACAACGCGTTCATCGCAACCAGATCGCTGATGCATGTCGGTTTCAACGTGCGAAGCCAATCCTGCATGCCGTTGCTTTCGAATTGGAAGACGGCAACGGTATCGCCACGCGCAAACAGCTCGAAGGTTTTCTGGTCATCTTCGGGCAACGTATCGATGTCGATCTCGACTCCGTAATTCTGCTTGATCAGCTCGAGGGTGTTTTCGATGACCGTCAGCGTTCGCAGCCCCAAGAAGTCCATCTTCAACAATCCTGCTGCTTCCAAGTCCTTCATATTGTACTGCGTCATGACTTCCGTTTGGGGAGTCTTGTACAGTGGAACGTAATCGCTGAGGTCTCCGGGAGCAATGACGACGCCGGCAGCGTGCATACTGGCACCGCGGTTCATTCCCTCCAAAACCAACGACGTCTCGATCAGCGTCCGGATTTTGGGATCGGTGCTCTCCTTCACCCATTTCAAGTCAGGGATCGAATCGAGCGCATCCTGAAGCGGCCGCACCTTGCCCAACTCGGAAGGGATTTGCTTGGTGATCGAATCGATAGTACTGAGCGGGATGCCCAGCACACGACCGACATCCTTGAGGACTTGGCGTGAGGACAGCGTACTGAAGGTGATGATCTGCGAAACCGATTCCTCGCCATACTTTTCTCGCACGTACTGGATCACCTTCGCGCGGTTCGCATCAGAAAAGTCCACATCGATATCGGGCATGCTGACGCGGTCAGGGTTGAGGAAGCGTTCGAAAAGCAGGTCGTACTTCACGGGGTCAACGTTCGTGATGCCGAGTGCGTACGACACGACGCTGCCAGCAGCACTCCCGCGGCCCGGACCGACCGCAACACCCATGGCTCGCGCAGCGGCGATAAAATCCTGAACAACCAAAAAGTAGCCGGCGTACCCCATCTTCTTGATCACGCCGATTTCGTGTTCCAGCCGCCGGCGCAACTCATCGTTCGGTTCCGGATAGCGGCGGGCAAACCCTTCACGGACAAGTTTCTCGAAGTACTCCTCCAGCGTATGCACACCTGCATCTGGGGGAATGGGAAAGCGCGGCATGTAGTTCGTCTTCAGATCCAATTCGAGGTTGCATTTTTCCACAACCTCCATTGTCGATCGCAACGCGTCGGGAAAGTCTCTGAAAAGTTCCACCATCTCTTTGGTGGACTTGAAATACACCTGGTCGGTGTGGTAGCGAAGCTGTCTGTAGTCGTACGTGCTCGTTGAGGTCGCTTCCGGAATGAGGAGCATAATGTTGTGAGCGATGGCGTGTTCGCGCTTCAAATAGTGCACGTCGTTCGAGCAGATCAATTTCAGACCAAGTTCACGCGCCAACTTCGGTGCCTTTGCACGAATATTCGCTTCGCGCTCAATGCCATGGTTTTGAATCTCGATGTAAAAATCGTCGCCGAGAATAGCTTTGTAGATTTCCGCGGCTTCGTATGCCTCTCGATCCTCGTTGTTCGCCAAATGCGCGTTCACCACACCGCCGGCACATGCCGACGTTCCGATCAAGCCCTCTCGATACTGTCGCAGCAATTCCGTGTCGATGCGCGGCTTGTAATAGAAACCCTCCGTGTGCCCCAGCGTGGAGAGCTTGATAAGATTCTTGTAGCCCTGAAGATTTTTGGCAAGAAGAAGCATGTGGTGGTACGCGCCGCGTTTTCCGCCGGACTCCGTCACCTGCATCGTCTTGTCTTTTCGACTCCCTTTCGTAACGATGTAGGCTTCCATCCCTACGATCGGTTTGATGCCTGCCTTGAGCGCCTTCTTGTAGAACTCCATCGCTCCGAACATGACGCCGTGATCCGTCAACCCGACTGCCGGCATCTTGTTCTCCACGGCAGCCCTCACGAGCGCATCGATGGTCAATGCTCCGTCCAAAAGGCTGTAGTGGGTGTGGTTGTGGAGATGAACGTACTCCGACATTGCTCTGATGCATCCTCCCTGATGATTACCTGTTGACTTTTGCACGGTCTTGCAGACCTAATGTACACATCGAGACTGTAAAGTTATTCACAACTTCTTGGGGAAATATCAACACAGAACCGCGCCAAGCATTCTCTTGAGGTAGGAGAGATAATCCTTTTGTATCCTAAAGGTTAGAGGTTATGACAGAAGCTCTTTCACTGAGGCAATCACCTGATCCGGCGCCACAAGCATACGCTCACCGGTTTTCCTGAGCTTGATTTCGACTTTGCCCTTCGAACGGTTCTTCTCTCCTACGATCACCTGCAACGGCATACCCAGGAGGTCGGCATCTTTGAACTTGAATCCGGGGCTTGTGGAGGCGCGCTCGTCATACATCACTTCGATTCCTGCTCCGAGCATTTGGGAGTAGAGGTGCTCCGACAATGCGACTACCTCCTGAGTCTTCATGCTCACAGCAATAAGATGGACGTGGTAGGGAGCGATCGCTTTGTCCCACACAATGCCGTTCTCGTCATGGTTCTGTTCGATGTGGCAAGCGATGATGCGTTCGATGCCGATGCCGTAGCTTCCCATGATGATCGGTTTGGCTTGTCCCTTTTCATCGAGATAGGTCGCGCTGAGAGCATCGGAGTATTTCGTGCCGAGCTTGAAGATATGCCCCAGTTCGATGCCACGCACGATGCGAAGCTTTGCTTTTCCGTTGGGTGCAAGCTCACCTGCTTGAACCGTTCGCAGATCGTAATAGCCGTCGATGGTGCAATCCCGTTCGAGATCGATGTTCATCAAGTGATAGTCGTTTTTGTTTGCGCCGCTGATCAATCCGTTCGCGCCTTCGAGTCGCTTGTCCGCAATGATCTTGAAGCCCTTCAGTCCTACAGGCCCGATAGACCCGGCATCAGCACCTGTTAACGCACGCAAATTGTCGGGTTCGATGGGTCGCACGTTCGCCTTCAGAAGGGCAGCAAGCTTGGATTCATTCAGTTCATCATTGCCCATCATCAGCACCAAGACCGGCGTTTGATCTGCCCAATACACAACGGATTTCGCGAGCTTGCTGTGGTCGACCTTGAGGAAGGCGGCCAGTTCGTCGATCGTCTTGACTTTTGGCGTGTGAATTTCTTGGAGCGGTTTGCTTTCGGGGTGGCGGACAGCCTTCGGAACGAGCGACGTTGCTACCTCGATGTTTGCCGCGTAGCTGTTGTCTTCGGCGAGGGCGATGGTATCCTCACCCGACTCCGATTCGAGCATGAACTCCTGTGAGCCCGTCCCTCCCATTGCACCGCTCGACGCCCCAACGATGAAAAACTTGAGCCCGCAGCGCGTGAAGATTTTTTTGTATGCTTCAGCATGGAGGTCGTACGACTTGTCGAGCGCGTCCCACGTGGTATCGAGGCTGTAGCTATCCTTCATGAGAAACTGCCTGCCACGTAACACGCCGGACCGAGGTCGCGGTTCGTTCCGAAATTTGGTCTGGATCTGATACCAGATTTGAGGCATGTCCTTATACGATGCAATATGGTTCTTCGCAATCCAACAAATCACTTCTTCGTGA
Organism: Ignavibacteria bacterium; assembly: GCA_040290295.1. Taxonomy (GTDB): domain Bacteria; phylum Bacteroidota; class Ignavibacteria; order UBA10030; family UBA6906; genus CAADGV01. Next base: position 26,850 of record PSMW01000010.1, on the reverse strand, counting down.
GTCGGTGCGAGCACCAGCGGACGATTCTTGACATGGAAGAGGTTGTCGCCGAAATCCTTGACACGCCCCGTCTCCTCCCACAACTCGATGGGGTTCAGTGCCGGTAGGTGAAATTCTTGGCCTCCGATCGCGTCCATCTCTTCCTGCACGATACGAACAACTTTCTTCATGACACGATAACCGAGGGGGAGCCAAGCATAGATGCCTGCCGAAAGCAAACGCACCATACCGGCGCGTATCATAAGTTGATGGCTTGGGATGATAGCATCGTTCGGCGTTTCTTTTACGGTAGGAACAAATCCGGTACTCAATCGCATAGCGAGGATTCACCTCCTTCTTCTATTTTGGAATGAAAAGATGTGCATTATCGAGCCGCCGACCTTCGTTCTTGTTGAGACCGAGGTGGTGGCGGCTCGCAGTGATCATCGTGTTGCATGGAGCGTCAACTATCGAGGGCGTCCGGGCGGAAGCGGAAATGAACGAACAGGCTCTTGTTCAGCTTTGTTGGATGAAAGGAGAATGATCGCAAGCGCAAGTCCGAGGACACCGGCGCCTCCAGCAATGTACAGCTCCGAACCCGGTCCGCTCCGTGGAGCCACAGCACTCACCACAAATTGCACATCGGGCTTGTCCAGCGCCGGAATGTATTCGTCGGACGTTCGCCAACTGATGCGCCGATTCTTTCCCGGCCGCACGTTCGCACCGATGTCGCCGATGACATTCAGCGGCGTATAGGTGAACGACGTATCGGAGGCAAGCTTCACACGGAGTGAAACGGTGTATAATTCGTCAGGGTCGCCCGCGAGATCGTACTCGATGAACACGTTGATCCTGCCCTGCTTGCTGACTCGAACGTTCGACACCAACTTGTCGTCTCCCGCGAATGCCATGGGCACATCCGTGGTGTACACGCTGAACGCTCCGATAAGCAGCAGGAGGCCGGCTTTTCTTACGGCACCAACCGCTGTGGATATTCTATTCACGATGACCCTCCTCGTTCTGGATGTACTCTCGTTCCATGCTATTTCATCAACAACAACTTGCCTGTGAACGCTTTGCCCGCATTGGTCGTGAAGCGAGCGAGATATACACCCGTCGCAACAGGCACGCCGCTGTCGTTCGTTCCATCCCACACAAGGAAGTAGCGTCCCGGCTTCAGCGTACCGCTGAACACTGTTCGCACCTCCTCGCCGAGGATAGTATAAAGCTTTACCGCGACATCCGCCGTTCGAGGCAGGGCGATCGGGATCGTTGTCGAAGGATTGAACGGATTCGGGAAGTTGTTGCCGAGAGAGAATTCTTTCGGCAGCACAGCACTCAATGCTTCGCGCACTTCTTCTTCCGTTCCGACAACAACTTTCATTGTCTTGCTGCCCGTGGGAAGCTTGAATGTGTACACAGGCTCTCTCCGCAAGTCGGCGTACCGAGCTTCCTGCTCATCGATGAGGAAGACGCTCCACTGCTGCGGGATCGCGGCTATTCCATCGAACGTGAGCTTGAGATTGTCGCGGAACGGTGCACGAACCTCGAATTCCCACGTCTCGATCTGCTCCACTGCTGGACGGAAATCATTTGCAAAGCCGCTATAATGGCGATCCCACGACGGTCTGACAAAGGTGATGGAAGGAATCTCACCAAACGAACGTGGCTTATGGAACTCGAACGGGTCACGGCCTTGTGAAGCGCTCTGCAATACGCCGAACGACACCGCATTGTCGATAATTCCTCGCGCGTCGAAGGCGATATCCACCTTCCACTCTCCTTCTTTCGTCGCCACGGTTCCCTTGCCCAGTGGCGAAGCGGAGGCGGACGCACCATAAGGAATTTTAAGCGTTGCGAGGCTGTCGGTGTTAAAGAAGTAATACCCCGCGTACGGCTCCATGGAGTTGGCAAGCGAGAACGCACCCGTAAAGCCGTAGATCGGTTCGATGATGCCGTTGAGTGTACGGACTGCACTCCACGGCACCGAGACTGCGTACGGATTGCTGATGATATTCCAACCTCTCTGCAGTGCGATGCTGACGGAGAAGTTCGTTGTGTCCAACGGCGAAGATGGAACGGAAACGTTGCTTATCGTCCATGGACCGCGGCGCAGGACCCAGAACGCCCTCCCGGGAAGCAGATTGAACGCGGGATCGTTCGCGTTGTACGCCACGAAGAAATTCTGCGCCGCACCATTATCGCGATACACCACCCAATCCACGTTCTGTGTTCCCGAGAGGAGTTGGTCGAGCCGAATGTTGTTGCGGAACGGCTCGCCCGGGAAGCCGACCAACCGATAATCGCTCGCCAAGTACTCGCCGGGTGCTCCCCGCGTCGGGTAGGAGATCGACGTGTTGAGTGTGAACGTGCTCGGATAGAGCGGCTGCACGCTGAACATTTTGATCCGCGAATACTCGCCCGTGCCGCGTGGGTTCGTCGCACGCACCCGCCAGAAGTACGTCACCCCATGTTGCAAGATCGGCGGGCTCAGTATAACGGACGTTGTGGTGAGTGTCGAATCTTCATACACGATATTGTTGAAGCCGACATCCGTCGCTACTTGCAATCGGTACGCGATCGCCAACGGCGCGCTCGACCAACTCAATGTGGCCGATGGCGAGTAGATTCGACTCGAGTCGGGCGGACCACTCAGAATCGGCGGAAGCGGTAGCGGCACTTGTACGCGGAATGCAAGCGGATTGGAGGGACCGCCGCCGGGTTGTGCGTTGCTCACCGAAATGGCTCGTACACCGGTATCGGCCGTAACGCTGATCGTTACCGTTGCACGCAACTGTGTGGTGTCGTCCACGCTGAGTGAGTTCACGGTAATGTTCGTGCCCATATTCAGACTGGTCACGATGCTATCGATAAAATTCGAGCCTCGGATCGTCAGCACCAAAGTGTCGAGCAAATTGCCGATGGGAGGCGAGACGCTCACGATGCGCGGCACCGGATTGTTCACTTGGAAAAGATTACTGCTCCCCGCTTGTGTCCCGCCGGATGTTCTTGTCGCAGTGATGCGCAAGTTGCTTCCGGCATTTCTCATGGTGATACGGTGCGTCAATTGTCCCGCGTTGAACGGCGAGGTCATACCACCACCAGCGAACAGCGTTCCATTCGACGTGATGGTGACGGTCCCCGCGTAACTCGCAACGAGGTTGCTGAATTGATCGCGTGCGGAAATGCGAATGCTGAACGGAACCATCGCCAACTGCGGCCCAATTTGTCCCCCGTTCTCCGCCTCGACGAGGAACGAGTTCAACGGACCGGTGAGATTTGTGAGATTGAACGTTGCCTGCGATCCGATGGTCGGATTCGAAGCAGTGACCGTATAAGAACCGGCAATCGTATTGGCTCTGAACACGCCGGCCGACGCAATGCCGCTCCCATCCGTCTGCACGGTGCGGGTAGTAGAACCTCCAGCAAAAGTTCCGGTTGCTCCAGTCGAAGGAGCCCTGAACGTAAGCTCAACACCGCTGACGGGGTTGCCGAAGCTATCGGTGACTCGCACGCGCATCGAATCATTAAACGTCGAGCCCACGACCGTGGTGTCGTTGACTCTCGAAACAATCGTCAACGTGCCCGGTGCACCGGTGGTGTTGGTCAGGAAATAGTTCACTGTGTCGCTCAAGCTCTGCACAACTGCGCGCACGCGATAGCTTCCGGCGATGTTGTTTGCCCTAAAAGGATTCGCCGTCGCCAACCCGCTGTCGTTCGTCACAACGGAGTTGCTTCCCTCGAAGAACCCTCCGGGTCCGCTCGAAGGCGGAAGGAACGTCACGACAGCATTCGGCAGCGGATTGTTAAATGTGTCCTTCACGCTTGCTTGGAAACGAATCGGGAACAGTTCGTTGACGCGCTGAGACTGCTGTGTGCCTTGCGTTGCAAGAAGAAACGCCGGATTCGTTGCTTGGTTCGTCAGATTGAACGCAGCAGTTTGTTGAACCCCATCAACCGACGCGCGCACCACGAAACTACCTGCACGCCGATTGGCGTAGTAACGCGCTGAAGTTGCAAACCCGAAGTCATCAGTGCGCGCGGTGTCAATACCGTTCTCGAATCGTCCGCTCGGCTGGCTGGAGTCGGGAGACAAGAAGCGCACACGTATGCCCGGGACGCCGTTACGCGCTCCATCTTCGACCAGCACACGCAAAAACGACGGGAACGGTTGGTTGACTCTCGTCGATTGAAGGTTGCCATCCACCGCTGTAATGCTCTGCGGTGCGCCAGGTAGGTTGCGCAAACTATACCGAGCCGTATCGGCAACACCAGGGGAGACTCCCTTCACTTCGTATTGCCCAGCACGGATGTTTGCAACAAACACGGCTGAAGTTGCTACGCCGTTCGAATCAGTCCTGGCACTATCTCTCCCCGCAAAGAACGTCCCGCTTGGTTGGGTTTGTGGCGGCACCACCCAACGCACGAGCGCGTTCATGATCGGATTGAAGAATGTATCACGCACATCGGCTTGGAGGAGGTTGGGAAATGATGTGCCCACCTGCGTCTCTTGGCCACTGCCCGCGATAGAACGCACGTGCAACGCTCGTCCGGGTCTATTTTCCATCGAGAATTGAACAGGCACATTCACATTCGGTGCTGACGCACTCACAAGATACCGGCCCGCAACAGTGTTGGCGGTAAAGACAGGAGCCTCTGCGATACCTGAGTTGTCCGTGTTGACATCGATGGCGGTTCCTGCTCCTTGGAACGTGCCTGTCGGGCCCCCACCCGGCGCAGCAAATCGCACGGGCGTATTGGGCACAACATTGCTGTCAGAGTCAACCACGCGTACCCGAAGCCGAACCGGAAAAGGTTGCGTCACCTGAACAGACTGGTTGTTGCCATTGAGAATACTAATTCGCCCGGGCGGCCCGCTGGTGTTGGTGAGACTGAAATTCGCGGAAGGGTTCGTTCCACCTACCGCCGTCGCAGTCACGACGTAAGGACCTCCGGCGATATTGTTTGCAGTAAAGGGCAGTGAGACGGCAACACCATTCTGATCTGTTCGTACTGTATCGATGCCATTTTGAAAAGTCCCGCTCGCTCCGCTTTGCGGTGGCGTGAAGCGAACAAGAACATTCGATGCAAAATTGTTGTACGCGTCGCTCACTCTCACACGCAACCGATTCGGGAACTGCGTCCCGACTTGCGCACTCTGACCCGATCCATCAAGGATCAGCACCGTTGCAGGTGGCGCTGCGAGGTTCGTCAAGGTGTACGTTGCGGGCGATTGCGCTCCAGTTACTGTCGCGCTCACCTGGTATTGGCCGCTCATCGTATTGGCAGAAGCGACGATCGTGGCGATGCCGTTCGAATCTGTCGTTGCGGTCCCTACACCGCTGGTAGGGAAATTGCAACTCGCACCCGTGCTAGGAGAAGTAAACGTCACAACGCGCCCGGGCACCGGATTGCCGAAGTTGTCCGTAACAAGGGCTTGCAGCGGCAACGGGAATGTCGTGCCGACCACTGTCGACTGCTGAGCAAAGCCATGCACGGCAATTGCTCTCGGCGGTCCCGGATTATTGGTGAGCGTGAACCGCGCAGGGGGATTCACATTAGGAACGCTCGCTGTTACTTGATACTGCCCTGCAATGTTGTTTGCAGTGAATCTTGAAGCGACCGCAACGCCGTTCGGACCCGTCAACACTTGAGTACTGCCTTCGAAACCACCGCTCGGTCCTGAGCTGGGTGGAGTGAACGTCACGAGCACGTTCGGCACGGGATTGTTCGTGGAATCGCGCACCAGCGCTTTCATCGTATCGGGAAAAGGTGTTGCAACCTGCGTGCTCATTGAGATACCTTGAATCGGAACGACGCTTCGTGGCGCACCCGGCCTATTCGTGAGAAAGAACTGCGCGGGAGCAGCGGCGCCCGTGACCGTCGCGTTCACAGTAAAATTTCCTGCCGTACCATTCGCTGTCAGCACGTTCGACTGTGCAACCCCTTGAGCATTCGTACTGGCAATGTTGACCCCTCCTGCGAACGTCCCGCTCGGACCGCTTGTCGGAAGAAGATAGGTTACGGTTCTGTTGGGAACAGGATTATCGAACGTATCCTTGACAACGACCGTCAAGCGCTCTGGGAAAGGCGTATTGACCGTCGTGATCTGCCCCGTTCCTCCCGTGGGAAGGATTGTGAATGGTTCGTCTGCCAAGTTCGTGAGTGAATAAAAGGCGGTATCCGCACCCGCGACAACACCCTTCACAAGGAACGATCCGGCTCGCGTATTTGCCGTAAACGTAACGGACGTGGCGATGCCACTTGCATTCGTCCGTGCGGTATCAACACCTCCGGCAAATGTCACGCTCGGAACTGTTTGTGGCGGTCGATCGAACCGCACTAAGATACTCGGCACAGGATTGCCGAACGTATCTCGCACCGTCGCTTGAAGCGGACTGCCATATGTTCTTCGTACGGTCGCCTGTTGCGATCCACCACCAGTTGCACTCACAGTTCTCGGCGTCCCTGCTCGATTCGTCAACGTAAACAAAGCCGGCGATGCAACACCCGACACATGTGCTTCGGCTGTCCATATTCCGGCCTTCGTATTTGCTCGAACAGTGGTCGAGGCAATGCCAGAAGTGTTTGTCGTTAGGGTATAGGTTGTCGAGTCGTTGGCAAATCCCCCGCTTGCATCAATCAGCGTCACTGGCGCCGTGAACGTCACGACAGCATTCGGCACTAGGTTTCCCGACTGGTCTCGCACCGTGGCTTGCAGTACTTGCCCAAAGAGTGTGTTGACCACAGCGCTCTGTCCACTTCCTCCCGTTACCGTGATGGAAAAAGGATTACCCGGCAAATTCGTCAACGAAAAAACGGCAGAGTCTGCCACACCGGGCGTTGAAGCTTTCACAAGATAGCTGCCGGCAATCAAGTTTGTTGTAAACTGTTGTGCTGTCGCGACGCCCGAGGAGTCTGTTGTACCCGTATTCACATTACCATCGAATGTTCCTGTCGGGCCCGAAGTCGGGCGAGTCCACGTCACGACTCTCCCTTGAAGGGGATTGCGAAATTGGTCTGTGACTTTTGCTTTGAATCGAATCGCGAACGCTGATCCAATCGTCGCGCTTTGGACACCTCCGGCTTCGACCGTTATTCTCGAAGCTGGTCCTGGATTGTTCGTGAGTCGGAATTGAGCGGGCGTCGAAGCGCCAGGTACCGAAGCAGACACAATGTAGGGACCTCCAGCAAGCGTATCGGCGGTAAATGTTGGTGCAGTCGCAATACCGCTCGAATTGGTTCTCACGAGCGCGGTCCTACTCGTACCAAACTTGCCACTGGGACCGCTCGTTGGAGCAATGAACGTTACAGTCGTATCGGGAACGGGATTCCCGCTTGCATCGCGCACCACTACTCGCAGGTTCGTTGGGAAATTGGTGTTCACTGTTGTCGCTTGGCTGTCCCCAGCCTGAATGCTGATGCTGCCCGGAGGACCGGGTAAGTTGGTGAGGGCAAATGGCGCAGCAATCGTGTCGGTCCCTGTAAACACTTTGCCGAAGACTGTGTAATTCCCCGCGATAGAGTTGGCGGTGAATGTCGGTGCTGTCGCTAATCCTGTCGTCCCTGTCCGAACAGTATCGATACCCCCAGCAAAAGTTCCACTGGCACCTGAACCGGGCCGCGAAAATTTTACCAATACCCCACTGATGGCGTTGTTCGCAACGTCCTGCACTCTTACTTGAAGATTGGTTGCGAACGGCAGCCCAACCTGTTGAGACTGAGGAGTGCCTTGCGTGGCGGTAATCTGCGCCGGAGGACCGGGAAGGTTCGTAAGGACGAACGTCGCCGGCGTTGGCGGACCCTGTGCAGAAGCAGTCACGTTGTAGGTGCCGGCTATCGGGTTGGCAACGAAAATGGCGGCTGTCGCAACTCCACTCACATCCGTAAACGCACTATCTTCGTTTTGAACAAACGTACCGCTTGCCTGACTCTGCGGCGGTTTCGTGAAACGCACTAACTGATTGCTCAACGGATTGCCAAAGGTATCCGATACCGTAACCTTGAAGCGAGTACCGAATGCTGTACTGATTTGCGTGCTTTGCGGGGTTCCTGCTGTAGCCGCGATCTGTCGCGCCGGACCGGGAGTATTGGTGAGAGAAAAGACCGCAGGAGGAGCAACGCCGGCAACCGTCGCGTTCACAACATAGGAACCTGCGATGGTATTTGCCGTGAACACCGGTGCTCGAGCCACACCATTCGTATCAGTCGAAACGAAAACGGAATCAAGCCCGCCCGTAAATTTCCCGCGTGCACCAGAGCTTGGAGCTTTGAATTTTACGGAAATTGCTGGAACGAGATTCCCTGCTGCATCGCGCACAATCGCCTCGAACCGCGTGGTGAATGCCGTGTTCACCGTTGCAGTCTGCGGAGTCCCTACTCCCGGAACGACTGAAGCAGGAGGACCCGGACTGATCGTAAATACATTACTTATCGCTGAAGTCAACCCTGCGCTCGATGCTGTCAACACCTTCTGCCCGACGAGATTGACACTCAGGTTGCTGAATGTTGCCAGCCCCGCGGTGTTCGTGGTTTGTGTCGTTGTACCACTCAATGTCCCGGTGCCGGAACTGAGCGTCATCTGCACCGACACGCCGCTCTGCAACACGTTGTTGCTAAAGGTATCTTGCATTTGGACAGTAACGGGTGGAGTAATTGCAGCTCCCGATGCGGTGTTCGTCGGTTGCTGCACAAAGACGAGTTTCTTTGGAGCAGCCGGACTGACAACGATATTGTTGGAGGTTAACGACGTCAGCGGCGGGCTGATGAACTGAATGGATATCGTGTTCGCCACAATGTGGCTGAGATTCGTAAAACTCACCATTCCCGCAACGGCAGTCTTCGATGTATCCCCTTGAAGCGTTCCCGATCCTGCACTGCGCCGCGCCGTCACGGTTGTCGAATTGTCCGACGTAACGAGATTGCCAAACTGATCCTCGATGCGCACGACCGGCTGTTGCGCGAATACCACTCCTGCTGTCGCAGTTGCAGAAGGTTGAATTTGGATTGCCAATCGCGAAGCCGCTGCATGCGTGATAACGAACGGGACACTCACTGCCGAGTCTAATCCTGCACTCGTTGCCTTCAATTGTTTTGTGCCGGCGAGATTGATGCTCAGATTCGAAAACGCAGCCAAGCCCGACGTGTTCGAATTGAGGGTTGTCGTACCGCTCAGCACTCCTGTACCCGAGTGCAGCGCCATCATCACGGAACGAACACCACCAACGTTGTTTCCCAACGTATCTTGCACCTGCACCGTTATCGCCGGAGTTATGATTGTTCCTGCCGTATCGTTTGTTGGTTGTTGGACAAAAACGAGCCTCGCCGCCGCACCCGGATTGACCGTAATATTGGTGGAGGTATCGGGCGTGAGTGCCGGTGAACTCGTGAAGCCAATGTTGATCGTGCCGGCAACGTTGTGTTTGAGATCGGTGAACGTCACGATGCCGCCGGATGCAACACGAGCGGTAGTCCCCTGGAGTGTTCCACTGCCTAATAGGCGCGTTGCCGTGACGGTCGTTGTGTTATTGCTCGTGACGAGGTTACCTTGGGCATCCTCAATCCGCACGATGGGCTGTTGCGGAAAGACGATCCCCGCTGTTACCGTTGACGAAGGTTGCTGCGAGATACGCAATCGCGCTGCAGGTCCTGGCACTATCGTGATCCTCCCAGAAGGTACCTGCGTCAGCGATCCTGAGGTTGCACGAATAATGGCAGAACCGACCAAGCGACCTATCAGTTTCGCACTTTTCATGTCGGGACTTGGCACAAGGTCCGCCCCGACGACGCCGCCCGTTAGTGAATCGAGACTCCACGCATTAGCAGCCACGTTCGCTACGAAGATTCCAGTCGCTGTTCGGCTGATAGCATACACAGTAAGTGTATCTCCCGAAGCGAGGTTCTGCGCGGGGACTATGGAGCCGGTGCCATCGGCTTTTGTTTCCACTTGAACCTTGGTTGCTATCTGCGCCAACGCGCCGCCTGTCCCAAAAGACATCGTCACCATCAACACAAAAAGAAATCGTCGCAAGCCTCTTTCCATAGTCTGCCCTCTCGTGCTCATACCTGTTACAAAACGTTCGACAATCACGTGATTTTGGATTCGAGTATTTTCGGGACAATCAAGGATTGCTGGAGTGCCTCGCCAACACATTGGCGTCCCCTTGAGATGGACGGTTCGTGAGCCTCGGTGAAATCACGTAGGCCACGACTCAACATACAAAGAAAAGCAACATCAGTCAACGAGTGAACTTGCAATCCCATACTTGGGTAGGCTCCAATACTCAAGCTCGAAAGAAACTCTAAGGTTCAAATCTCGAAAATGGAATTCAAGAATTGAAAATTGGAGCTTAATCACCTACGTCCACCTGAGTGCCCTCGGGCAGATTCGAACTGCCGACCAACAGTTTAGGAAACTGCTGCTCTATCCATGCTGAGCTACGAGGGCGATGACACTGGACCGAGAAGGCAGTCAAAAAATAGTCAAAAGCTCACACTTTTCAAAGGTCAGATTCTTGAGATGAAAGATGTTCCTATCTTCGCACCGATAATTCGACGACACGAGCGCTAGTCGCAAAATCTTTACGCGGCAGGCGTGGTATCACGCACGCCTCGAGCGTGAATCGCATCGTATCTTTTGCACGAAACACTCCACGACCGCACCGGTCAACATACTCAGATCGCAACGAACAATTTCTGCCCGTCCCCCTTCGTTCAGCCCAACCCGGTGTGGCTTTCTCATCACAATAGCGAAAGGATCGAACGATGGTGTTCGCGTACGTTGCACTTGCAGCATTGTTTGCCGGTACGCTGTACTCCTTCACGCTGACGATGAAGATCTATCGACACTACCGGGGCGGGGACTTTTCGCACAAACATACAAGCCGCGCAAAGTAATGTAGTCGTACACCAGTTCCGGCACCATGTGGCGAAACGGTTTTGCCTCGCGAATTCTCCGGCGAATGTCGCTCGAAGAGACGCCTATTTCCGGAACCGGGCATACGATGGTTCGCCTTTTCATCCAGCGTGGAATTTTCTTCTGCTCCGCGCGGTGATAGCCCGGACGCGTCATCGCCACAACCGTCGCCAACTCGAGGATGCGATGCGGCGATTTCCATGTATGGAACGAGAGCACGTTATCCATTCCAATCAGGAAAAAGAGTTCATCGCGCGCATGCAGAGATCGGAGCGCTTCGAGTGTATCCACCGTGTAGGAAACCCCCCGCCGCCTGATCTCGATGTCGGATACGAGAAAGTCGCGATCGAACAACGTGGCAAGTCCGACAAGCGTCAGGCGCTCGGAGGCGGAAGCCAATTTGCGATCGCGTTTGTGCGGAGACCGTGCTGCCGGGATGAAGTAGATCAGATCGAGGTCGAGCGCCGAGCGCACCTCGTCCGCTGCGATGACGTGACCAACATGGGGCGGATCGAATGTGCCGCCGAGGATGCCGAGTTTCATCGTTCACCTTTCAGAAAAGAGATTTCCATCCTCCGAACCTCCGAAGCCCACGAAAGAACCATCGCAGATACCAGAACGGAAGCACTGCGTATGCAACGGATTCTCGGACGCTCCAAACTTTCAGCGCCGACCACCCTTCGAATTTGTATCGGACAACCAGATAGGACATGAGCGCAACGATCATGCTCGCCACGACACCGAATGTTTTCTCCGCAAGGGCAAATCCGGCAGCCGCCCCCAGAGAGCTGGCGAACGCCAAGCACCCGTAATGCATAGGACGAGCGAAGGAGAACGGTCCAACCCGTTTGCGTTCGATGTACCGGCGGAACAGTTCGGGATGCTTGCGATACAACAGCGGATCGAACATGTATCGTTTGACATGTGAAAAGCTTCGTTCGATAGTTGCGAATTGTACAGGATGCCACGCGACGACATCCAGCGGCTGAAGGGCATTGTATCCCGCTTCGAGAATTCTGAATCCGATATCCGCATCATCCCGAAAGAACAAGCCTGTATCCGGATCGAAGAATTCCGGATCGAAGCCGCCCACATTCTCGAGAGCATTCTTACGGAAAAAGATCGCCGCCGTAACGAACCCCTGATCCGAAGCATAGAGTTGCAGTGGTCGTCCTTCCCCCTCGATCAAGAGTGTTGCTTCAACCACGCCGACCGCCGGATCGTCGAAGTACGGCAACGCTCGCTCGAAGCAATCCTCACGCAATCGTACATCATCATCCAAACACGCTACGATGGGCGCTCGCGCACGCTCAATCCCGGTATTGCGTGCCCGCGGCGGACCTTGTCGATGCACTTTCACGTAACACAACGACGAAGCCCGTCCCTCTTCGCTCAAGAACGCCTCTGTCCCATCCGTCGAACCGTCATCGACAACGATGATTTCGTAAGCGCTCGAAGGCAATGATTGCGCTGCAATGGAATCCAAGAGTCGCTTCAACAACGGCAGATGATTTCTCGTCGGTATGACAATCGAAAGGCGTAGGTCAAACATGCACCGGTTCCTTTCTGCGAAGGAGTAAGCCGAGCGTTCGCACATACCCTCTCATTGCCGAAATGCTTTTCGACCGAAGCGACGGACGAACGAGTGCCATCACCGACCACACCAAAATGCGGATGATCGAACGCAGTGCCAGCACAGCGCGCAGCAATACTCGATCGACGAACCCATGATGCTTCTGAAACAATCGCAGCAGACTTCGGTGGTAGTGAACGACACGGTGTTCATTGTAATGTCCTATCTCCACATTCGCAAGATGCGTTATCCTCGCCCATGGAACGACGTACACGCGGTAACCTGCATCCTGCATCCGTTTGCACCAATCAACCTCTTCGAAGTAGAGGAAGAAGTTTTCATCGAGTCCCCCAACGCTTCGCACAATGTCTGAACGAACGATCATGCACGAGCCTTGGACGAAGTCAACGCTGCGCACAGAATGAACATCGGCGTAGGTCTCTTTGTGTCTCCCGAAGATGCGTGATCGAGGAAAGATTTGATCAAGGAACAGCGATTCGACGAGGAGGTCCCCCACGCGAGGAAAGCGGACGCCCGTGTACTGCAACGAACCATCTTTGTTGCACAAGATCGGCCCTGCAGCCCCGGCGTCGGTGTGTGTGTCCATGAACGCCACGAGTGCATCGAGTGCTCCATCGTGCACGAGCGTATCTGGATTGAGCAGAAGGATGTAGCGGCCCCTTACAACGCCGAAGGCTTGGTTGTTCGCTGCGGCAAAGCCGCGATTGTGCTCATTGACGATCACATGGACGTCGGGATAGGTTTGTTTCAAGAACGCTACTGTTTCATCGCTCGAAGCATTGTCGACAACGACAACCTCATATGCTACGGATGGGTGGGATGTCTTCAGCGACCCGAGGCAACGCATAAGATCGAGCCGGCTGTTCCAACTCACGATCACAATCGAAAGGTCAACCATAAAAGGGCAACCTCACTCCTTGTGCATACGTGCGCGAAAGGATGTTCAGCGGTCGAAGCATCGGCGCCGAGCGTGTCGCATCGACGACATCGGCGCTCATCAACTTCAGAATGTCGGCATCCGATACACGCCTCGCTGCTTGTTCCTCCTTTCGCCGTGCCCGTAGCCATCCGAGGTGTGTCGCTATCCATGCGTATGCACGCATCACGCCGGAAAACGACCATGAGACACTGAACGCCGCACGCATTGCTGTAGCAAGCACATCGGCAAGAAGCATGGGCAGAAGTTTCAGCAACGTCGAAGCCTCGTAAAGGATGAGGAGGTTCAGCACACGATTTCTCGTCTGATAAAACGTGATCAGCGCCGACGCTTCGCGTCTCGTCGTCTGGCTGCCCCGATGGTGAACCAGCGAAGCCTGCGCCATGCGAACCTCGAATCCCCGCAGACGCATCCGCCACGACAAATACACATCCTCATGGTAAAGAAAATACTCATCGAGGAACGGCTCGCCGGCAATGCTGCGTCTGAACATCAACGACGTTCCGCCGGCATAGAACACCATCGAGAGATCGGTGAATTGCCGCATGATATTGTACCCGAGATAGTTGATCGTGCCGTTCATCTCGTAGAACGCCTGGGGCACACCGTCCGTGAGAACCTTCGAAGCGGCAATCGCCACGCGTGGTTGTTGCATCAGATCGAGTAACGGAGGAAGCCACTGCGCATCGACCTCCGTGTCGTTGTTGAGAAGAACCAGGTACTCCCCCACTGCTTCGCGAACCCCGATATTGTTTCCTTCAGCAAACCCTGTATTCCGATTCAAGGCAATCACCCGTGCTGCGGGAAATTCGTTCTTCACCATCTCAACGCTTCCGTCACTCGACGCGTTGTCAACGACGATGACCTCGATGGGACGATACGGCTGCGCGAACACGCTTGCAAGGCAACGGCGCAAAAGCATTAAACCGTTGTAATGGACAATGATTATGCTGACCATCGTCGGTTGATGCATGGGGTTTCACTCTAGTTGTTCGCGAATTGCTTGCAGCATTCGAGCGGCGCGATCGCCCCACGAGTTCCTTCGAGCAACTGCTCTTCTTTTTTCACAGAGCACTTCCGTGTCCGAACCAGCAGCCTCTTCAATTGCCTGCGCAAAGGCTTCGGGCGTATCGGCAAATTTCAACAAACCTTCTGCTTCGTACACCTTCAACTCGTGCATCGGCGTAGCTACAACAGGCTTCCCAAGGGCAAAGTACTCGTACAGCTTGATAGGATCGGTGGTGTGCGCGACAGAGATATTTTTGAACGGGATGAGACACACATCGAACTGCTGCACACGCATCGGCACTTCGCTGTACGGCACAGCGCCGACGGCAACGAGATTGCGCGGCGCCCCAGCGAGCAACTTTCTGTTCGTCCGCGAGAGTGGACCGACAAGAACAAACTTCATCGAGGGTCGAAGGCGAGCAAGATTTATCAACAAGCCGAGATCGATCCAATCATACACCGCTCCGATATAGCCCACGACAAGTCTTGAGGGGTCGGCTCTGCGAAATGTGTTTGTCTGCGCCGTCCGAGACTGAAACCAGTCGTAATCCACTCCGTTCGGTATCTTGATGAGAGGAACCTTCGGCGCCAGTTCTTCCAGCTCACGCCGGAGGTTTTCTGCAGTATAGAAAATCGCGCCGGCACGCCCCACCGTCTCTCGTTGATCTGCTTTGTGCTCTTCCGGTTCTCCCGCGCTGATAATCTCCCACTCATCGATGCAATCATAGCACAGGAGGTCGAACCGTTCGAACGGAAGGGAGCGAATCCACAGCGGTGTTTCGAGCAGCGCAACGTGTGTACCCGGACGCTCGAAGAACGCGTCGAGTCGAACGTCGAGCGAACGTTTAATACGCTCGGCTGTGGTGTTGTACGGCAGAATCGGAATGCGCGCGATCGGAATTTGATATTGATCGAGCGTGATGACATCCACGGCACCGTACCCAACTGGCTCTGGTGTATGCCATAGACTTTGCCACAAGCGATGCACAAGCGCAGAGATAGGATTACGCACAGGATTGACGAATGCCACCGTACATCCGGCACGAACGAGGGCTTGCGCCAACTGCTGCGGCCTTTGCATCAGAAAGGCGTACGGCGTCGTCGAAAACAATGCGATATGGATCGGCGTGGCGTTAGGCATTTATCCTGCCCCTCGCTTCTCGATGATCGAAACGAGAAGGTAGCCGCCGAATCGTCGAGAAAGAAATCGCCGCAGGCGATCGCGCCGGCGTATGAATCGTTGAATCGGCAAACCATATTTGCCGAAGTAATAGAATTGGATGTCAAACGCGGTGCTCCATTCTTTGACGAGCCGAATACTCAGCATGCGGCAGTGTGGCGCAAGCGTGGCGATGGGAATTTCGCGCCCGTAATGCCATCGGCCTGTTCGTTCAAGAATACACTTCCCCAACCTGTACAACCATCCAGCGCTCGAAGGATTGAACGTGAGGAGTTTCCCCCCCGACTTCAGCACTCTCACCATTTCCGAAAGAATCTTGACTTGATCATCGAAGAGGAAGTGTTCGATCAATCCCGTGTTCCAAACGACATCGAACGAGCTGTCGGCAAACGGAAGGGCGAAGGCGCTTGCCTGAACAAAACTTCCGTGCATGCCCGCCTTTTCGAAAAACGATCGGCTCAACGCGAGCGCCGTCGCCGATGTATCGAGCAACACGACATCCGCACCCTGTTTGGCAAGATGCAGCGATATGCGTCCGGTGCCCGATCCTGCTTCGAGGAATCGGAGTCCATACAGCGGCGCACATTCTTCTTCGATAAGCTCGACGATGTCGTAGCCGACGTCTTCCATCTGCGGCAGATCGCCTTGCGAACGCCAGAACTCTTCGAAGGTCTGCTGAACGACTTTCTCGTCAGCCGATATGTTCACTTCTCCCAAAATACTTTCCCAATACGTTATGGATAGCTTCTCTCGCCAACGCACGCTCGTCGGGCGATACGAACCATTGCCATTCAATCACTCCCAGGAGCGTCGAGAAAAGGAGTGCTGCGACAATTTTCACCCCGGTATGCCACGCCGCGTTGCCCATCCACCACAGCACGGAGAAGACGATCAGCGTCAAGAGCGCGAGCGGAAGGACTGCGCGCGATGCACCGTCGAACTTCACGTGCCGTCGCAGCATCATCGCGATGACGACGCCGAAGATGCCGTAGGCACACAACAACGAAAACGCAAACTCGACATGTCCTCCCCTTCGCACGAAGAGGAGCGCAAGAATGATAAAGACAGAGAACCACAAAAGATTCGCGACAAACGAACCCCACATTTGTTTCTTCGCAATCAAAACATTCCCTAAAACGCCTTCTACGGCGATAAGGGTATTGACTCCCAACAGAATCATAAAACTCTTCACCGCAGGAGCGTACGAGGCGCCGTACACCATCGTCACGACGGCGAACGCTGCGATCCCAAACGATGCTGCCAGCGGCAACGTGGCAAGCCAGACGAGTCGGACATTCTTCAAAACGAGCGAAGCGAACCGACCCTCCTCTCCTTGCGCATGGACTTCCGACAAGATTGGAATAAGAGGGGCAGCGAGGGTTGTGGGAACGAAGAGCACTACCTGGGCAAGTGCACTCGCAACGCCGAAGTAACCCGAACTACTTGTATCGCCTGCTTGCGTCATGAGGAAGTTGCCTATCCAGTACGCAGGCGCCACAAAGATGCCCGAAAGAAACGTCGGAACCGCGAAGCGTAGTATTTCCCGTAACGACTCTTTCCAGCCGCCCACACTCCCTTGTGCAAGCCGCTCGATGCGCGGCTCGATGACGATCCCCACGATGCTTGCACTGAACACGTACGCAACGCCGCTCCCGACAATCACGCCCTGAACACCGAAGGTGAACGCGCCGATCACGGCAAGCAGCATCACCAGCGCGGAAGAAGCAATCGTGAGTAGAGCGTACTGCCGAAACTCTTGGAAGCCGTACACCACCGCCATCGCCGCAGTGTTCAGAACAATCCCACACAAGATAATGAGCGCAAAGCGCAGTATCGCACCGGCGATGTGTTCATCATAGACGAGTGCGGCAATATGCTCGGCGCTCACCAGAACACCGACGCCGACGGCTAACAACACAAATGCTACAAGGCTGAATCCTGCAACGATCACCGAGCGGACGTGCGCCGGGTTCGTCTGCACGTAATGAGGGACGAACGCGGAGAACGCCGTATGTATGCCGAACAAGCACACAATACTCAGCACGTTGACGAAAGCCATGACGTTCACATACACGCCATAATCATGTGCACCGAGCACCCTGGCGACGACGATCGAGCTGAGCGAGAACAGTATCTTTCCTGCGATGCCTGCGAGAACTCCGTAGCTTGCGCCAGCAATGAAGCGCCTCAGCATGACGCGGTCCCCCTCGCATGTTCGATGGCGTCCAGAATGCTCTCGGCGTGGCGGCGCCAGCAATGCAAGCGAGCAGTCTCCTGTCGCCGCTGGCGGAGTGTTGGGTCGTCTTCGTGTAGCGAAGCAACAAGCGCTTGGGCAAATTCCTCCGGTGAGGCAGCCATGTGCAACAAGCCTTCTCGTACAAAAGTTTTCAGCTCTTCCAATTCCGTCGTCACCACCGGTTTACCGAGAGCGAAATACTCAAACACTTTCACAGGATTCGTCGTTGCGGCGATTGCGCCGGCGCGGAAAGGAATGATGCACGCATCGAAGGATTGAATGAACGACGGGATGTCGGCGTACGGCTTCCGGTTGATCCAGTGAATGTTCGGCACGCGAGCAAGTTGGGTGAGTCTTGATGAGTCCTCGAGAGGACCAACGAACACGAACGCGACATGCGTAAGTTTTTGGGCAACGGTCGCGACCATATCATAATCCATCCATCCAGCAATCATCCCCACATACCCAACGATTGGTCGGGGCAGGGCTGCGCATTCCGGCGGGACCTCTGCACGCTGCGCTTGTTCCTGAAACCATTCATAGTCCACGCCGTTGGGGATGCGACAGATGCCTTTGGTTGTCCGCACTCGAAGTTGCTGTTCCAACTTTTCCGCGGTCACGATGAGCGTATCGGCAAGTTCAATGAGTCTCGATTCGTAACGCGTAAACCGTTCGAGCGAAGCGTTGCCTGCAAACAGGGATAGATCGTCGAGGCAATCGTAGCAGATTATGCGGAAGTCGGTTCGCTTCACCACTTTCCCCCAAAAGGGATGCTCGACGAACGCAACGGGCGCTTCGCCGTCATCGGCAAGAATGCGAGAGAGCAAGATGTAACGGAACACGGCAGCGTTCCAAGCCTCCAGGAACGGCGCATTGAAACGGTTGTGAGGAAGCGTGACAGGAAGTGAGACGACCTCGAGTTCGCCAACGCCGCGCTTTGGTTTGCGCCGGCGAGGATGAATCGAGAGCATGGACAACAACACTCCTGCGAGATGAAAGAAGATGCTCTGCAGGACGAACAAGCACGGTCGTTGTTCGTAGCGCAGATCTCGAAATCCTGTCGGTTGAACGAACGTCACGCGCACACCCTTGGCAAGAAACTGTTCGGCGAGCTTCTGCGGGCGTTGATGCAGACTCTCATAGCGGATGGGGGAAAACAGATAGATATGCATGGATGGCTGCTTCTACCTCACGCAGGAGTTTCCGCCGGCGAAGGGACCGACTCCTCGACCTTTTTCACAAGCACCAACCGAATCCTTCGTTGGCTCTTCTTGACGACAGTGAACGAAAGATTCTCGTATCGAATCTGTTCGTTCAGTTCCGGTATCCGGCCTGTGTGTTTCTGGAGAAACCCGCTGATCGTGTCGTACTCATCGGTGAGGGGAAGTTGGGCGTTGAAGCGTTCATTGAAATCGTGCACCGACATCCGGGCGTTGACGAGGAACGATCCGTCCGCTGCTGATTCGACATCCTTGATCTCTTCGTCATACTCATCGTGAATCTCACCCACAATCTCTTCGAGAATGTCTTCCATCGTAATGATGCCGGCAGTGCCGCCGAACTCGTCGAACACCACAGCCATGTGGAGCTTTTGCTGTTGCATCTCCCGCATGAGCTGACTGATTTTTTTGGTTTCGGGAACGAAATACGCGGGCCGCAAGATGTCGTGGATGATGATGAGGTTCTTGTGTTCCAACAACCCGAGGATATCTTTTGCGTAAACGATCCCCACAATGTTGTCGATCGTTTCCTTATAGACAGGCATGCGCGAGTAGCCTTCCTCCAACACTTTGCGCACTGCCACTTCCCTTGGCATGCTGATGTCGAGAGCAACAACATCGGGTCGGGGAATCATGACCTCTTTTGCCGTCGTATCGGTGAATTCGAATATGCTTTCGATCAGTTCATGCTCGGTCTTGTCGATCACTCCTGTTTTCGTTCCTTCTTCGAGCATGAGTTTGAATTCCTCTTCGGAGATCCGCGACTCGGTGAACGAGGTTTGGTCTCGGAACAATTTGAGGAACACGTTGCTCGCTGCAGTCAGGAGGCGGATCGGCAGGCGGAAGATGGTTGCCAACAGTTGGATCGGTAGGGCGACGCGCAGCGCGACTTGTTCGGGAAAGCGCAGGGCGAGTGATTTGGAAACAAGTTCACCAAAGACCACCAAGAGAAACGAGATGCTCGTGGCAATCAAGCCGAGCGCAATCCAATGGGCGCCTTCGCTCACCCATTGCGTCGAGCTCCCTTGGAAGGCGGGTACGAGGTGTTGAAAACCCATGATGCCGCCGATCGCAGACGCGAGAGTGATCGAAAAGAGCACCCCAGCGTGGATTGTCGCAAGGAACCGTTCGGGATTGGTCTGAAAGTTCAGCACCACGAATGCACGGCGATTGCCGCTATCGGCAAGCTCCTGCATCCGGCTCTTGCGCGTGGCAAGCACAGCCACTTCGCTCGCAGAAAGAAACCCCACAAGCGCAACGAGTATCAACACGCCGACAATCTCGAACCAGAGTGCATCCATCGATGGGGCAAAAATCCTCAAAAGGCAGGTACAATTAACCAAAAAACTCGTTGATTTCCAAAATGCGGATCTTCGCTTTCGGAGAAGCGAGCGTCCGGAGGCTGACTCTGCGGGTATTCTCTCCGGCGAGGGAACGCTCGATAACGAGGGGGGGGCGGCGGGCGTGTTGATGAAGATTCGGTCGCCGGTGCAGATCTCATCGGCCTCACATAACATTCTCCAGCAGACAATCGAAACCGACCATCACCGCACCATCACCGCGATGAGAAACAAACCAACAACCACATTTGATCTGACGTGAGCGCAGAGGGAACACCGAACTTCAAGCGAAGCTGTTTCATCGCGTATAAGACGATCCGGCGTCGCGAGACGTGGATGTCGTTATCGCGTCGAACGCAAAAACTCCAATCGTGTCTTGAGTCGCTCAGCGGACATCAACAA
Source organism: Ignavibacteria bacterium (assembly GCA_040290295.1). Taxonomy (GTDB): domain Bacteria; phylum Bacteroidota; class Ignavibacteria; order UBA10030; family UBA6906; genus CAADGV01. The sequence goes on along the minus strand of PSMW01000010.1, from coordinate 6,039 downwards.
CTTCTCTTTGCCGTAGATGGCTTCTTCGGGATGAGTAAACACCAATTCGTACTCGTCGCTCATCACGATTGCCTCTTCAGGGCACACCTCTTCGCAGAACCCGCAAAAGATGCAGCGCAGCATATTGATCTCGAAGCTGACGGGATAGCGTTCTTTCTCGAGTTCTGTTTCGGAAGCCTGCACGTCGATTGCCAATGCGGGGCAGACGCGCGCACACAACCCGCACGCAACGCAGCGCTCGACACCGTTTTGCTCGACCAACACCGGCCGCCCCCGATACGACGGTTGGGGATTGAATCGCTCCTCCGGATACTGGCGCGTGAATTTCGGACGCAGCATCTGTTTGAATGTGAGGATCATTCCCTTGACAATCTCGGGGATGTATGTCCGTTGGAGGAAGGAGAGATCCTTGCGCCGTACTTGCAGCGCCTGTTTTGTTGTCTTCGGTCGTCCGTTCGTTGGCTCCATCATGAGGTCCTCGATTCAGTGCTTTACCAAATGGTAGGAAAGAAAAAGTGCAGCACGCCGGTTAGAAATACATTCAACAGCGCCAACGGCAGCATCACCTTCCAGCCCAAATTCATCAGTTGGTCGTAGCGGAAGCGCGGAATCGTCCATCGAATCCACATGTAAAAGAACAACATAACCCCCACTTTTGCAACGAAGGTGATGATCTGCACCACGCTTGTCCAAAACGGAGAAAGTCCGAACACGTGGATGCCCGGAAGATGCCATCCGCCCAAGAAAAGCGTCACGATGAGCGCGCTCGAGGTGATCATGTTGGAGTATTCTGCCAAGAAGAACGCTCCAAACTTCATCCCCGAATACTCGGTATGGTATCCGCCGACGAGTTCCGGCTCCGCTTCGGGGAGATCGAACGGCAAACGATTCGTCTCGGCGAACGATGCCACGACAAACGTGATGAAGCCGATCGGGGTACGCCAGAGATACCACATTCCTCCTGCTTGTGACTCGACAATCTTGTCCAACTCCAACGTACCTGCAAGCATAATGACGCCAATGATAGAGAGTCCCATCGAAAGCTCGTAGCTGATCAGTTGCGCCGACGAACGCAATCCGCCGAGCAACGAGTACTTGTTGTTGGACGACCATCCGCTGAGCGTAATGCCATACACGCCCAGCGAGGTGAGCGCAAGGATGTAGAGAATGCCGATGTTGACGTCGGCAATCATCAGCTTGATTTCGCGCCCGAATAACTCGATCGTATCGCCGAATGGAACGACAGCAATCGTGACCATCGCGACCGAAATCGAAATCACCGGCGCCAGGGTATGAATGAACCGATGTGCCTGTGCCGGCACAATGTCTTCCTTGATGAAGAGTTTCAGGACGTCGGCAGGCGATTGCAGTAAGCCCCAAGGCCCGACGCGATTGGGACCGATACGGTTTTGAATGAACGCGCTGACGCGCCGCTCCACGTACACAAGATTGGCAACGACGGTCAGGACCGTCAGCATGACGATGACAACTTTCAGAAACGAGACGATCAGCAGTTCCATATTCTTCTAAGCGGTAACGGGAGTGGATGTACGCTGCTTCATGAGCAATCCTTTGTTGCCGAGCGTACGATAGGACATGCCTTTGAACGCGTCGGCGTGCGCTGCGATGTCGTTGAACACGTCCTCCGCCGTGTTGTATCGGAACTTCGCTCCCATCAGGGTGGCGATGCCGGCAACGATGCGCCACGTCGGGCGCGCATCGCGTTTTGTGCCCTTTGCCCAGCGGTCGAAGGGCGTGCCGAACTTGTCGAGACGGCTCATCGCAAACCCGTCGAGAGCGCGATCTTGCTCGAGGGTCGCCACCGAAGGTCGAATGCGTTGCACGCGTCCTTGGAAATTGGTGAACGTGCCGTGCTTCTCCGCAAAGGTCGAGGCGGGGAACAGCACATCTGCCATGCGCGTGATGGCGCATTCGAACGAGAAGATGACGACAAGAAAATCCAGCCGCGCGAGCGCCTCGGCAACAGCAGGATCGTCGGCGATATTATCGTCGGCAACGACAAGCGCCTTGATATGTCCTGCCTTGATCGCTTTGATGATGCCGTCGAACGACAATCCTCCTTCCCGCGGATGGACGCCAACCGTGACCGCGCCGAGCGCGTTCGGCGTTTTGTCGGCGCGAATGAGCAGATCGTCCTCGTCGCCCGGTTTGATATGACGCTGGAAGTCGATGTTTTTCGTTCCGAGAACCTCCACGGCAAACTTCTGGAGCAGGTAGTTGTCCTCATTGGTGTCGTATGCCGAGCCGATAACGGCAATTTCGGACTTGCGGAAGGCTCGAAGCTCACCTGCAACACGGGCAATGGCTTCGTCCCATCCTACCTCGGCGAGCACGCCTTCCTTCTTCATCATCGGCGACTTGATGCGATTGGCAACATTGACGTGCTTGAACGTTTCGAGTCGCCCCCAGTCGCACATCCAGTAGTCGTTCACTTCAGGATTGTAGCGCGGAGTTTGACGAAGGATCTCGTTGTTGCGCACCCACGAGTACATGTTACATCCGCGTGCACAGCCCGGACATATCGTTTCCGTCGATGACATTTCCCAGACGCGCGCCTTGAAACGGAAGTCGCGAGACGTGAGCGCTCCCACCGGGCAAATGTCGATCACGTTCATTGAGTAGGGATTGTCCAACTGCTCGCCGGGAAACGTCGTCAGTTCGACGTGCGTGCCGCGTTGGGTGAACGTCAGTTGCGGCTTCTTTGCAATCTCGTCACAGAAGCGAATGCACCGCGAGCACATGATGCACCGCTCCATGTCCAGCATAACGTGTGGTCCTAACGCCACGCGCTTCGGTTTGTGCACCTTCTCTTCGTCGAACCGACTGTAGCCGATGCTGTACTCGTATGCGTAATCTTGCAACTTGCACTCACCCGCTTCGTCGCAGATGGGGCAATCCAGTGGATGATTGATGAGGAGAAACTCCATGACGGCTTCACGGGCATTGATGACTTTCGGACTTGCCGTGTGTACCACCATCCCGTCCATTACCTGGGTTGCGCATGCGATGGCGAGTTTGGGCATCTTTTCCACTTCAACCAAACACATGCGGCAATTACCCGCAATCGAGAGGCGCGGATGCCAGCAGAAATGCGGAATCTCGATGCCGTTGTCGCGTGCGACTTGGATGATGGTGTGTTTGGGATCGGCTTCGAATATCTTGCCGTCAATCGTAATCTTTGCCATTCCTGCTCCTACGTGAGAGTGTTCGAAACGAGAGATCATGCGCCTATGCCATCACCCGTGCCGAGCGTATGTATTTTTCATGAAAGTCCTTCAGCTTCTTCACCAACTCTTCGATCTCTTCTTGTGGCGGAAGAAATGTTGTGCGGAAGTGGAACGTACCGGGCTGCTGTCCGAATCCCGAGCCGGGAACGACGCAGATGCCGGTCTCTTCCAACAAATCGAGACAGTACTGCTCATCGCGCTGTTGCTCGTACTTGCGCCGCTCTTCCGGACTCATGCTTGCGGTATCCACGCCCGGTTCGGGCGGAAGTTCGAATCGAACGAATGCGTACATTGCACCCTGCGGCAACGCCAGACGCATCCCCTCGATCCTGTTGATGTGCTCGTAGAGGGTTTCGGATTTCTTTTTCAACGACGACAGCACGGCGTTCTTCTCCGCGATATAGGTTTCGTAGCTTTCATCGCCGGGTTGCGGCGGCGCCACCATTATGTACGTACTGATCTGTCCGCTCAGGTTCGCGCACAAGCTGATGCTCTGTTGCTTTATCAATTCTGCCAGCACATCGTTTGGGATGTTGCGGAACTCCATGTAGCCACCGCGATGACCGCATTCTCCCAAAAATCCTTTCGACACAGAATGGAAACTGAACAAGGTCACCTCCTCCTCCCGCATATCGTGCATAACCTTCGCGAACGAATAAAACTTGCTCTGCGGGTCATACACATTCTCCTGATACACTTCATCTGCCATGATCGAGAGGCGATGGCGTCGAGCGAAGCGAATCACCATCTGAATATTCTCGTAGGTGAGCACGCTGCCGGTGGGGTTGCCCGGGTTGATCACCGCGATCGCCACCGGATGAATCCCTTCCACACGAGCATGCTCGATGGCCTCTTCGAGTGCCGCCGCGTTCAACTGCCAATTGTTTTCTTCGTCCAAGTAGTATTCGATCTGCCGTCCACCATAGAGCGCGATGGTTGCGCTGTAGAGCGGATACTGTGGAATCGGGATCATGAAGCCGTCGTTCGGATGCTTGAGCAGTGCCAGGATCGCGGCTTGGACGCCTTTGCTCGCACCGTCGGTGAGAATGATATGATCGCTGCTTGCCGGAATGCCGTCGCGCTTGGCGATGAACTCCGCAACCGCTTTGCGAATGAAAGGGATACCTGCACTCTGCGAGTAGGCACCGGTTCCCGGAGGATGCTTTTGTAAAATCATCTTCACGCGCTCCACGATGTCGCGTGGGTAAAGTTGCAGCACTTCCGGTTTGGTCAGCAGGTCGGGATACTCCACCAAGCTCAACGTTTGCCGGATGAACGACAACGGCTTCTGCTTGAGCGCCTGTGGATTGCCGATGTTGCAGTAAATGATCTTGCGACCTTGTTCCTCCAGTTGCTGCGCGCGGATAACGATCGGGCCGCGTACAGCGTACTCCGCTTTTAAGAGGTGGGGATTTAGATCGTTCAGCGTAATCATACGGCGGTATTACGAAGGACGGATGACGACGGTCGAGAACCGCTCTTCGTCGAACAGGTCATTCGCCACGAGTTGGATGGCTTCGGGGGTTACGGCATCCACCTTCTTGAGGATGGCGTCGAGGGAAGTGAACGACTCGAAGTATAACTCGCTGCTGCCGAGACGCATCATCCGTCCCGACATGTTTTCCAAACCCAGCATCATCACGCCTTTGATTTGCGATTTGGTACGCTCAAGCTCCGCTTTGGACACCGGTTTCGTTTTGAGTCGTTCGAGTTCTTTGAGAATGAGTTCGATCGAGTTCTCGATATTCTTCTTATCGGTTCCGATGTACACACCGAAGACGCCGGTATCACTCAGCAAGTTGGTGAACGAATACACGCTGTACGCAAAACCGTATCGCTCGCGGATGTTTTGGTAGAGTCGAGAACTCATCCCTTCACCCAAGAGTGCGTTCATCACCATCAGCGGGTAGCGATCGCGGTGTTTGATGCTGTAGGCGACCGTTCCCAAGCACACATGCGCTTGATTGATGGGCCGAGGATATTCCGAGAAGGTATTGTGGTGAAGCCGCGGCGGCGCTTGACGTCGGCCCACACCGTTCGAACGGTTGGGGAGGTCGCGGAAGTACTCCCCCACAAGTCGGACGAGCGCCTCGTGGTCCACATTGCCGGCAGCAGCCACCACGAGACGTGAGGGAACGTAATGCCGCTCGACGTGTGCAAAGAGGTCTTCGCGCTTGAATCGTTCTACATTCTCCTTCGTGCCGATGATCGGGAAGCCCAGCGAGTGTTTCGGAAAGAGTGCTTTCTCGAAGTAGTCGTGAATAATGTCCTCCGGATCGTCCTCCGCATTCTTCAACTCTTCGATGACGACGAGCTTCTCCCGTTCGAGTTCGTCCTTCTTGAAGGTTGGGTTTTGGACCAAATCGGCAAGGACGTCCATCGCTTCACGCACGTGCATATCTAAGACGCGGGCGTAGAAGCAGGTTTGTTCTTTCGTGGTAAAGGCGTTGAGGTATCCGCCGAGGGATTCGAGGCTCTGAGCAATGTCGCGCACGGTGCGCTTCTTCGTTCCCTTGAACACCATGTGCTCGACGAAGTGGCTTATGCCATTGGTCGTCTCATCTTCATCGCGCGAACCGACGTCCGCCCAGAGACCGAGCGATGCGGAGCGCACGTACGGAATTTTTTCCGTCACCACGCGTACGCCGTTCTCCAGCACCGTCTTGCGATACAGCGATTGCTCGGATGAGATCGTCGTTGAGGACGACGGATACGTTTTTTGCATGAGACCTTGTGGAAAAATCTGCAAAAAATATATCCAAATCGTGAAGGAGAAGCAAACAACCTCTGC
>PSMW01000040.1:0-25030 GCA_040290295.1 Ignavibacteria bacterium | reverse complement strand
CGCGCTTCATCGCCGCCGACGGCGAGCGCCTCGGTCAGAGTTCGCGGGATGATCTGCCAGTTGACGCCCCAGCGGTCCTTGCACCAGCCGCATTCGCTTTCCTTACCTCCATTGCCGACAATGGCGTTCCAGTAGCGGTCGGTTTCTTCCCGCGTATGGGTGGCGATCTGAAACGAGAATGCTTCCGTATGTGGGAAGCTCGGCCCGCCGTTCAGCCCAATGCAGGGGATGCCGCACACGGTGAAACGGACAACCAGCACGTCGCCCGCCTTGTTGCCCGGATTGTCCATGGGCGAGCGATGCACCGCCGTCACCTCGCTGTCGGGAAAAACGGAGGTGTAGAAGCGTGCGGCTTCCTCGGCCTCGCGGTCGTACCAGATACAAATCGTGTTCTTTGGAATCTTTGTCATGATGTACGTCCGTCGTGCGTTGGCGCTTGACTTGTGGGCGGCCCGATCTGTTGGGCAAGCCCAATGAGAATGCCTTCAGGACCCCGGATGTAGCAAATCCGGTAGATGTCTTCGGTCCGCAGGCTGTAATGACGTGCCCGCAATGCGAGTCGTACTCGGTCGAGCAGCTTCGGCTCCGGCGACCGTGGAGCTTGCTTGCCACCTTCGACCATTATTCCAGAATAAGTGTTCAGCGAAAGTGATTCGCTTTCGATGTCGAGCAATCTATGAAGGCGGCCTGAGAAAAGCAAGTTCCTTCACTCAGACTTCGCCCAGCAAATGCCTTGCCCCGTTTCCCGACCTTTTTCCGCCTGTTCCCCGGTTTCCGCATAACATGCACCGCACTGCCTCACTCACAAACCATCCATGAAACTTTTGACGTCTCCCCCCACCGCGATTCAAGACGTGCGAACTCGCGCCGTGAGATCATTTTCTGAGAGAGTAACGATGCTTTGTGTCGGGACTGGCGTCCCCACCCACAGGGAGAGTTGTTTCTTAGACCGGACTGGCGTCCCGACGTACAAATTCAGAATCCACTCACAGCTAGATGCCAGTTGATCATCGTTCGTTAGGTTCGCACCATTGTTGAAGAAGCCTGATCGTAGGTATCTGAATATCTCCTCAGCCATACTGTTCTCTATTCTATCGTCTACCGCCTTTGTGAACCCATCGTGCATTGCCTCTTCGGCGAGATCGAAATCGCCAATAGCCTGATGGGTATTGTGAGGATATTCTTCGAGACGGTGTGATCGACTCGTCTCGCTGCAGGCAACCACGCTCCACACCCAACAACGTGCTTGTTCAACCCACAGACAAGCGGTCCTCTTGTACCACCAGTCACAATGGTGGGGGGCGAGGAAGGCGCTTTCGTGCAGGCACTCCGCTATCGCGAGCAACTCCGCCAGAGCACAATTGCCGAAGCGCGTAGCGGAGCCGACGAGCTTGTTGAAAGCGCAAAGCGCCGTCTGCAGTACTGGGATATTAGCGAAGAAGAAATCCGCGCGCTGGAAAAACGCGGCACGCCGAAAACACTAGGACGTTCTATCGGTACATTCGGCTGCAAGACGGCAAATTGCTCGATGAAAGTGCAGCTGGCTTTACACTACATCCCACATACGCCGACTCGGCCCAGTCGTGGAAAGGTGCCTCTACGTTGAACGATCGCGCGAAGGGCAAATGACCTCCGCGCCCGATTTGCCACCATGCTTTGAGAATGTACGCCAAAATCTCGTATATTACGTTCGGTTGCTCCGTTGCAGGTCCTTTGTATCGCCATGGCTCCTCAGTTCTCAAGCACTACACGCAAAAGCTCGATGGACGACGCACTTCACACCCTGGACGTCAATCAGGCTCTTCTCGCTTTTCGTCGGTTGCATGCAGAGTACGACGCAACGCAACGCTTGGACGAACTCCGCGCCAGCGACTACGCCCGGCTCGATGCGTTGCATGAAGTGTATTTGGATTATACCGGCGGCGGATTGTACGCCGAACGGCAGCTTCATGACCATCTTGCCATCCTCCAGCGAGGAGTCTTCGGCAATCCGCACTCGCACAATCCCTCGTCGCTGGCGTCGACGGAGATGGACGAGCATGCACGCGGGTTCGTTCTCGAATACTTCAACGGCTCGCCGGACGAGTATGTTGTTATTTTCACGCCGAATGCCAGCGGTGCGCTCAAACTCGTCGGCGAGTCGTATCCCTTCGACGAACACTCCCGCTATCTCCTCACGTTCGACAATCACAATGCGGTCAACGGCATTCGGGAGTTTGCACGCGCCAAAGGGGCTTCGATTACATACGTACCGGTTGTCGCACCTGCGTTGCGCATCGCCGATGAGGTGCTGCTCGACCATCTCGCCAAGCCGAACACGAAGGGCAACAACCTTTTTATCTATCCGGCGCAGTCCAACTTTTCCGGTGTTCGACATTCGCTCGCATGGATCGAACGGGCACAGGAGCATGGCTGGGATGTTGTGTTGGATGCGGCCGCGTTCGTTCCCACCAATACGCTCGATCTGAGCATCTACCATCCGGACTTCGTTCCGCTTTCGTTCTACAAGATGTTCGGTTATCCCACCGGCATCGGTTGCTTATTGGCTCGCCGAAGCGCACTGCGCAAACTCCGTCGCCCGTGGTTCTCCGGTGGCACCATCGAAGTGGTTTCCGTGCAAGCAGACCGCTTCGCGTTCGCAGAAGGAGAGCGTGCGTTCGAAGACGGGACGATCAACTATCTCGGCTTGCCGGCAGTGGAGATCGGTCTGCGCTTCTTGCGCGAGGTGGGCATCGATTTGATTCACCGCCGCGTGGTACTGCTGACGGACTGGCTGCTCACGGTGTTGCAATCACTTCGTCATGCCAACGGTGCACCGTTGGTGGAACTCTATGGACCGACAGACACCACCGACCGCGGCGGAACGATCGCGTTCAACTTTCACGATCCATCTGGTGCGGTGTTCAATTTTCACACCGTCGAAGAGGAAGCGTGCCGGCGGCACATCTCGTTTCGCACCGGATGCTTTTGCAACCCGGGTGCCGGTGAGGTCGCGTTCGGATTGACGCCGGCTGACGTGCGCGAATGCGCCGACGTAGAAGAGCGCCGCTCGTTCGAACAGTGTATAGTCGCGGCAAAAGGGAAAACTGCCGGCGCGGTGCGCATCTCGCTAGGAATCGTCTCCAACTTCGACGATGCGTTCCACTTCATCCAGTTTGCGAGAACGTTCCTCGACAAATCCGCAACGTAGGCCGGCACGCAGGCGCGGCACAAGTCGGCCCGGCGCATCGCACGTTGCGTCATCGCCTCTGCCCTCTCCCATCTCTACCATCACTTCTTTGGATGAAACTCGGACAATGTGGTTGTGGCAAAGCCGAAGTATTTCTTGATCACCGCTACGGTGCGTCGTGCTGCTTTCCCATCGCCATAGGGGTTGGTAGCGTTCGCCATCTTCTGGTAGGAAAGTGTATTCTCGATCAGCTTCACGGCGTGCGCATAGATTGTGTGCTCGTTCAATCCGACGAGCTTGACCGTCCCGAACCGTACCGCCTCAGGACGCTCGGTTACCTTGCGCAGCACCAACACGGGCTTGCCGAGCGCAGGCGCCTCTTCTTGCACTCCTCCTGAGTCGGTGATGATGAGATACGAGCGTGCCATCAGATTGACGAAGTCGCGATAATCCAGTGGTTCGATGAGGTGCACATTGGCGGCATCCTCCAATTCCGGCTGCACCACTTCACGCACCACGGGATTGAGATGGACCGGAAAAATGAACACTAATGCCGGAAAACGTTCTGCAAGTTTCTTCACCGCGCGGCAAGCACCGCGCATCGGCTCGCCCCAATTCTCCCGCCGATGCATGGTCAGCAACACGATGCGCCGCTTACGCCGCATGGCGTCTTCAAGTCGGGGATCGCTGAAGACGTAGTGCTTCTGGACGGCGATCTTGAGAGCATCAATAACCGAATTGCCGGTGACGACAATGTTGCGCGGGTTATGATGTTCTTTCAGCAACGCGCGCTTGGCTGTCTCGGTGGGAGCGAAGTGCAGATCGGCGATCGCACTCGTTAGGCGACGGTTGATTTCTTCGGGAAAAGGATTCACCTTGTCGTTCGTACGCAGTCCCGCCTCGACATGACCTACGGGGATGGTTCGATAGAACGCGGCAAGACTCCCGACGAACGTCGTCGTCGTGTCGCCCTGCACCAACACCATGTCCGGACTTTCACGCTCCAGCACGGCATCGAGTGCCGAGAGCGTCGTACTGGTAAGCATCGCCAAGGATTGCCGATCCTGCATGATGTCGAGATCGTAGTCGGGCGCGATGCCGAACACCTCCAAGACCTGGTCGAGCATGTGACGATGCTGTGCGGTAGCGATCGTCACCACGTCGAAATACGCCCGTTCCTTCTGCAGTTCGAGAATGATGGGCGCGAGTTTGATCGTATCCGGGCGCGTGCCGAAGATGACGGCAATTTTCTTTTTGCGAGCGAGAAGATTCAAGCGCATGTTACGATAGAAACATATTTCTTCGACGAATCAAAATACATAAATTTTAGCCGGAGGAACAACCAGGCAACCAACCGGTGGATGCTGCAATGGTGATCGCACCCGTGCACACCTTCCTCGTCTTCCTTACGGGACGATGACCCATATCGACACTTGCGTGCATCCAATACGTTGAACGAAACAGCCAGAAGGAGTACTGCGACTATGCCAATATACGACTACCGCTGCAACGATTGTGGTACAACCTACGATATCTTTCACAAAGTACGAGAGGTGCCGGACGATGTCGTTTGCCCGACGTGCCAATCCACCAATCACACCCGCTTACTGTCCGCTTCTCATGTGGCAATAAGCGGCGTAACGAGTTCCACGAGTACGGACCTCGGTCCTTCCTCGTGCGACAGTGGTGCATGCTGCGGCGGCGCGTGCGGATTGGAGTAAAGCGGTAGAAATGGAAGCGACACAAGTTCTCTTTTATACTTTCGTTGCTCTCATTCTCTTCTTGTACGTGCGACGCCGATTGTTTCTCCGATCGCTCCCGCAGTACACACCGCACGAGGCAGCAGAGAAAGTAAAACAGAACGTTGCGGTACTTCTCGATGTGCGCACGCCGGACAAGCGGCGTCTCGGTGCCATCAAAGGATCGTTGCACATTCCCTTGCACGAGGTTCGGCGCCGGGCAGGCGGGTTGGAGAAACACAGGAACAAGGAGATCATTTGTTACTGCGCGACTGGCAGTCGGAGCTTGTCGGCCGCAGCAACGCTGAAGAAGTTGGGCTTTACCACAGGAAACTTGAAAGGAGGTATTGGAGAATGGAAGCTCTCTGGGCTGAGGTGATCATTCGGTACTTGCCCGTTGCCATGGGCACGGCAGGCGGCTATGTATACTACCGTTTCATTGGTTGCAAAACCGGTGCGTGCCCTCTCACCTCGAACCCATGGATCAGCACGCTCTACGGTGCGCTGCTGGAGTTGATGATTGCACGGTAGTTTCTCATCCATTTTCCCATGCGCGGTCAGAATATTGAAAGCAAACACATCATGTGAGAACCGATCATGAGCTACGGCTTTTCGAAACTCGTACACCTGCCGTTCGAGCAAGCGATCGAGAAAGTCACCGAAGAGTTGAAGAAAGAAGGATTCGGCGTATTGACGACGATCGACGTACGGGAGACACTCAAGAAGAAGTTGGACGTCGATTTCAAAAAGTACGTCATTCTCGGCGCGTGCCATCCCCCGTTCGCTTTCAAAGCATTGCAAGCGGAAGAGGAGATCGGGTTGCTACTTCCCTGCAACGTGATCGTGTACGAGAACAACGGCAGCACGACGGTCGCCGTCTTCGATCCGATGGTGATCACGCAACTCCTCGATAACGAGGCGGTCAAGCCTATTGCGGAAGAGGTGCGACAGCGCTTAGAGCGCGTGCTCGCAGCCATGTAACTGCGAGCTGCGCAACAGGCTTACCGTTTACGTTTGCGTGAACGTGCTGCGGCAACGGGTCGAGTGGAACGAGCGGTTGCTCGCGCACCATCGCGCTTTGCTTTCTTTTCCGCTTCATACGCTTCAAGCTTCTTCTTGAGCATCGCCAACTCGTTGCGCAGGGAGTCGAGCGTCGTCGTATGCACCGTGATCTCTGCTCGTGCAGCAGCAAGCTCCTCATCCCGCTGGCGCAGCTTGTAGGCGAGCGCAGCGTTGTCAGCCTGGCCGTCTTTCGAGGACTGTTGCGCTCGCGCGAACCATGCTATGCCGAATCCTCCCCCTGCAGCAACGATCAGCCAGAACCAATGAATGCCAGTGTCCATGTGTGGTTTTCCCTCGATGTGATGATGTGAGATGTGCATGAATGCAAAACGGGACACGCACGCGGGCAAGGCAGTCACCCCGCGCGCGTCGGCTTGCCTACAAAAAGCCCGCACGTCGGTTGAATCAGCAAGCCTTATCGCAGCGAGCGAAGATAGGCTGCAACGGCTTCAGCATCTTCACGAGTCAGTCTGAATGTCGGCATAGGTGCACGCAGGGGCTTGCCTTCACGTCCGATGCCGATCGTCATCAGCGTGATGAACTGATCATCGTTGTATTGAGGCAATCCTGCAATGCGTGGGGCAAACTCTGCCCATGCAGTCCATTGCGCAGGCTTGGCGACAGGAATCGGAGCGCCTTCGAAAGCGCGCTCCAGCAGCAACGAGCCGTCGGCACCTCGCGGCGTATGGCACTGGATGCACATGGCAACGTGATGTGTAAGATATTTCCCTCGTTCAAGATCGCCGGAGGAAAGACGTGCAGCGTTTTGTTGCTGTGCAGCGCTCAGCGCCGTTCCAAGTGTCAGCAACAGGACAACAGAGGGTTGGTTCATCGTTCGCCTTTCGTTCGCCTTTAGTAAAGATGCTTTCGAGAAAAGAAATCCCGACTCGCTGATTTCGCGCACGATGAACTAATGAGTTTTTCCTCCCACATGCAACCCACACATCACGCAGCTTGGCGCGATCGCCTTAGCTCTTTTTCGACGTAATGACCGTCGCCGCGGAAAGCTCAGGCGTAACATTCTTGCTGCCGCAGTGTGTACATGCAGGCGGTGGTCCTTGCTCGTGCTCTGCCATAGTGAGGAACACGGTGAACTCTTTCTTGCAGTCGTTGCAATAGTATGCGTAGGACGGCATGGCATTCACTCCTTTCTGCTCACAATGACATGGTCATTGTCATACAAAAATTATTATGCACGAACATGAAATGCAAGAGGAATCTTTCCTTGACATTCATGCATCAAATACTCAAAATACTTTCGTACAAGATTCGCACTTGGACGAAGGAGATTCTATGGCGTACGACGTGAAGGATTTTCAAAAGGAAGTAATCGAACGCAGCAAGCAGATTCCCGTTCTGGTGGATTTTTGGGCGGAGTGGTGCAGTCCGTGCCGCATACTTGGACCGGTGCTGGAACGTTTAGCTACTTCGGCAGACGGCCGATGGCAGCTCGCGAAAGTCAACACCGAAGAGATGCCGGAGATTGCCGCACGCTACAACATCCGCAGCATCCCCAACGTCAAGCTGTTCGTGGATGGCTCGGTGAGTGCTGAGTTCGTCGGCGCACTGCCCGAACCGATGGTTCGCCAGTGGCTGGAGAAGCACCTTCCCAGCAAACTCCGCAGCGAACTGCAGCGCGCAGAAGAGCTCCTGTCGGCAAACAAGGCGAAAGAAGCTCGGCCCATTTTGGAGCGAATCGTTGCCGAGGAGCCGAACAACCACAAAGCGCTCGTCTTGCTCGCCCAAACCTATCTCTACAGCGATCACCAGAAAGCACTCCATCTTATCCGCGCCATCGAAGCCGATTCCCCTGTGTTCGATGTCGCGGACGCGATTCGAACGTTTGCCTCACTGTTGGAAAAGCTGACGCATCCCGAACAGTTGCCCGAAGACGACGTGAAGCAAACCTATCTTTCCGCGATCGCTCGTTTGGCAGATAACGACGTTGTGGGTGCGCTTGAAGGCTTCATTCAGGTGATTCGCAATAACCGCTACTACGACGAGGACGGCGCACGCAAAGCCTGCGTCGCCATCTTCAAAATCCTGGGAGAAGAACACGACGTCACCAAGCGATTTCGTCGAGAGTTCAGCAGAGCGTTGTACTGAGACGAACGGGAATCCGCAGCAAGGAAAGCACTCATGCCTGGATGCCGAGGGACGGGGCGCTTCGTATCTCTTGCGCTTCGATAACGCGCATATGGGGAGGTGGATGTTCGACTGCCCTCACGAGAGCGCTCACGAGCTGACCGAGCGTCACGAGTCCGAGCCGCAACGCCTGCTCGCGCAACGCCGGCACTCGCTCGGCAAGCCAGGAGAACGGCTTGAGTGTGTATGCCCACCGATGACCCGGTCCCAACACGTACCATGGCCGAACGAACGTGGCGCTCATCCCGCTTTCCCGGATGAGGCGCTCGGCTTCCATGCGCACAGCGATGTACTGTTTCATGATGGGCGCCGGATGCGCGACGCTGAGATACACAACGTGCGCGATGTTGTTCTCTTTTGCCGCCCGCACAGCCTGTTGCACCGAAACAAGGTCGATGCGTTTGAACGCTTCAGCTTTCGTGGGACTGGAGTGTGCAACACCGACAAGGTGGACGAACACATCGGCCGGAGCGATCTGCCGAACGAACGTCGACGCGTCGAGAGCATTGCCAACGATCGCTGCGCATCCCCCAGGCAGCTTGTGTTCGGACCCACGACACACTAACGCTTGCACGAAATGACCGCGCGCGTGCAGCGCGGGTATCAACCTGCTGCCGATATAGCCGGTTCCTCCGGTGACGAACACGGCATGTCTCATGGCTTCGATTCTCTAAACCGTTTCGCTAACACATACGGAGCAAGCGGCATCGGAGGGAAAAACTGTGGAAAGCTGGTACGCGTCTTGGTTATTGCCGATCGGGTGCGCGATGCTTTACCACACGCGCTTCAGCCGTAAAGATGACTTCTTCGGCAATGTTCGTCGCCAAGTCGGCAACGCGTTCAAGATTACGACTCACGCGGATCAACTCCAATGCCTCGTTGATGCGCGGTATGTCTCGCTGCATCACCTCCACCAAATCGGCTACGATCTTCTTGTTCAAATCGTCGATCAGATCATCACTCTTCAGTACTTGGTGCGCCAAAGCAGTATCGAGCCGGATAAACGCGTCGATGGCGTTGCGCAGCATGGTCTGCGTAATCTCCGCCATCTTGGGAATATGGGGAAGAGGTTGCAGCGTCGCGCTCTCCGCGCATTTGATTGCCGATTGCGCAATGTTCACGGCATGATCGCCGATGCGTTCCAAATCGTTGTTGATTTTCGATGCAGCGATAATGAATCGCAAATCGGTCGCGACCGGCTGTTGCAGGGCAAGCAAGTCGATCACCGCATCGTCAATCTCGATCTCCAACGAGTTGATGCGCTGTTCCTTCGCGATGACCGACTCGGCAAGTTCCTTGTTGTGCTCGAGGACTGCGCGAATGGCTTCGGCAATGGCATCTTCGGCAAAGCTCGCCATCTTGATGAGATTGGTTTTGAGCGTTTCCAATTCTTGCAAAAAGTGTCGCTGCATAACAATCCTTTCAGCTCTTTAGCCAAACCGGCCGGTAATGTACTCTTCGGTGTGCTTCTTTGATGGCGTGGTGAACAACCGTTTTGTCCCGTCAAACTCGATCAACTCACCCATATAAAAGAATGCCGTAAAGTCACTGACGCGTGCGGCTTGCTGCATGTTATGTGTTACGATAACGATTGTGTAGTTCGCTTTCAACTCGTAAATGAGTTCCTCGATCTTTGCCGTCGCAATGGGGTCGAGCGCACTGGCCGGCTCATCCATCAGCAAGATTTCGGGGTCCACCGCCAAGGCACGCGCAATACACAATCGCTGCTGCTGCCCGCCGGAGAGAGCCAGTCCGCTTTTTCGCAAATCATCTTTCACCTCGTCCCACAGCGCCGCACGTCGGAGCGAACGTTCGACGATCTCGTCCAACTGTTTCTTGTCGCGGATGCCGTTGATGCGTGGTCCATACGCGACATTTTCGTAGATCGATTTCGGAAACGGATTCGATTTTTGAAAGATCATCCCAACCCTCTTGCGAAGCTCCACCACATCCACACTGTCGGCGTAGATATCGACGTTGTCAATCAAGACTTTGCCGCTAATCGCCACGTTGTCGATCAGATCGTTCATGCGATTGAGCGAGCGGAGGAACGTGGACTTCCCACAGCCCGATGGCCCGATCAGCGCCGTAACTCGGTTGGCGGGGATGCTCATGCTGATGTTCCGCAGCGCCTGTTTCGTCCCGTAGAGCAAACTGAGATTGTCGGTGATGATTTTTGTTTCTGGTGCTGTCATGTGTCGCACTCACTGAAGTTGCAGCGAGCGCACGCGCGAGCGCAGAAGAATCGCGGAAAAATTCAGCGTGAACGTCAACAGCAACAGTACCAGCGTCGTCGCGTATTGAATCCCCTTCGTTGCTTCAACGTTCGTCGATTGTGTGGACATAATATAAATATGATAGCCCAGATGCATAAACTGACTGGAAAGCGAGTCGGGGAGTTGAGGGAGAAAATACGCCGCACCGGTGAACAATATCGGCGCAACTTCCCCTGCTCCACGACTGATCGCGAGGATTGTCCCCGTCAAGATGCCCGTCATGGAATTGGGTAGGACAACCTTCCACACCGTTTGCCAGCGGGTTGCGCCTAAAGCAAGACTTGCCGCACGCAGTTCTTGCGGTACGTTCCGAATCGCTTCTTCGACCGAAACGATCACCACGGGAAGGGTCAGCAATGCCATCGTCAGACTCGCCCACAGAATATTCGGCTGCGCCCACCGCAAGGCTCCGCCGCCGCTCAGCGCTCGATCCATCCCCGCGCCGACAAACTGGACAAAAAAGCCAAGCCCGAACAACCCGAACACAATCGAAGGCACGCCTGCGAGGGTGTTGACCGCAAAGCGAATAGAACGAGCGATGAGAGATTTCTGGTTCGCATACTCGCTAAGATACACTGCGGTGATCGCTCCTGCCGGAACGCCTGCAAGCGACATCAGCAGCACAAGCAACACGGTGCCCACCAGCGCCGGAAAAATGCCGCCGGCTGTCATCCCCTCGGTCGGCGGCGATGTCAAGAACTCCCAGCTCAACGTCCCCCACGCTCCGCTCACGATACTGAGAATCAAGACCATCATCATGACGATGATCGTGACTGCAGCGAGTGCACTTGATCCGATCACAAGCGATCCCATGATGCGGCGAGTTCTTGCACTCTTCATCATCCACCCCGAAATCGTTTGAGCAACCGCTGGCGTACGTACACTTCAGCAATGGCATTGAGCGCAAACGTGAAGACGAACAGCAGCGCACCGAGCAGAAACAACACGTGGTAGTGCGTTTCACCGAAGACGACTTCTGCCATCTCCGCTCCGATCGTGGCGGACATGGTACGCACGGGTTCGACGATGCTCAGCGAGACCAGCGCAGCGTTGCCTGTCGCCATCAGCACGATCATCGTCTCACCGAATGCGCGCCCAAAGCCTAACAGCAAAGCCGCAAACACACCGGGCGTCGCTGCCGGCAATGTAACGAACACCGCGGTTTGCCACGGCGACGCACCCAAGGCAAGACTCGCTTCCTTCATGAACTTCGGCACAGCATTCAGTGCGTCTTCCGCAACGGTGTAGATGATGGGAACAACAGCAAGACCCATCGCCACGCCGCCGACGAGAGCGTTCAAGCGATACGTGTATCCGAAAACCTGCTGCATGAGCGTCGCCAACGTGACGAGCGCGAAGAAGCCGATCACGACCGAGGGGAAACCCGCCAACAGCTCGATCGCGGGTTTGATGAATTCCCGCGACCACCGCGGCGCGAATGCCGACGTGAAGAGTGCAGCCAAAATCCCTAACGGCGCTGCAAACAACAACGCGACGACAGTTACTTTGAACGAACCCACCACCAACGGCACGATGCCGTACTTCGGCGTCGCACCGACAGGTTGCCACGTCGTAGAAAGCAGATTGTCGAGCGTTGCGCGGTCTGATGTGCCCTCGATTGCGGCGGAGATCTGTTTGTTGCGCTGATCCAGCTCCCGCAACGCTTCTCCCAAGTGTTCGTCCCCGTACGTCTCTTCTTCCACCGTGTTGGCAACGCTTTCCGTTGACTCATGCGTCTCCAGGAACAACGGCGTAGCTTCTCGAAAGACGAAAACAAAAATCAACACGATCGTGGCAAGCGCTATGAACGCAACGCCCGTGATGAACTTCTCCACCACGAACTCGCCGAGCCGAAACCTCTTCTTCAGCTGTTCCGGCGTCAGCACCGTCGGCACAACAAGCTCGTTTGCGCGTTGCGGGGGAATCACACCTTCGAGCGCAACAGCTTTGTCGTTTTCCCTTTGCACGATCAACGAATCGGGAAGTAATCGACTTCCTTCACAACTGCCTGCCCTTCACTGCTCAAAATCCAATCGATATAATCCTTCAGCGCACCGGTCGGTTTCGCTCGTAGGTACATATAGAGGAAGCGACTGATGGGATACTTGCCGCTGCGGATGTTCTCCATCGTCGGTTTGTACGCCGGCGATTGAGCATCTGCTTTGAGGGCAAGCTCGCAAATACCTTTTCCATAAGCCGCTCCGCCGTACCCGATGCCGGCAGCATCACGCGCAACAGCATTCACCACGGCGGCCGTCCCCGGCATGTTCTGCGCCGATGAGGCAAAGTCCTCACCATTCAACACATGATCTTTGAAATACACGTACGTACCGGAATTGTTCTCCCGACTGTAGAGGATGATGTGCTTGTCGGGTCCGCCGACCTCCTTCCAGTTCGTAATCTTGCCCTGATAAATGTCCTTCAGTTGTTGCATCGTCAACTCCTTCACGGGATTCTTTTCGTTGACGTACACGGCAAGGCCGTCCATGGCACACTTGATCTCGACCCCGCGCGAGCCCCACCGCTTCTGCAGGAGGTCGCGTTCCTCCGGCTTGATGGGACGAGACGAGTTGCAGATGTCCGTTGTCCCATTGATCAATGCGGAAATGCCGGTGCCCGAACCTCCGCCCGTTACCTGAATTACCACGTCCTTGTGTTTAGCCATGTATCGCTCAGCCCACCGCTGAGCGAGAATCACCATCGTGTCCGATCCTTTGACGGTAATCTTCACCTCACCGTAAAGGGCGGCGCTTGTCGCAAGCCAAAAACCGACGATACTCCAAATAATATTTCTCATGGTCGTTGTCCTCTTGGTTATTGATACATGTGATACATGCGAGGGCAAGCGAGGAGGGTGGTGCCGTTTCAGAACAGCTTCTCGTCTGACCCTCGAAAGTGTGAGTATGGATGACCTCCTTGACTGACTCAAATTATGAAAAACTCTCCTGTGAAATGTAAAGGCAATGTTAAGAGACTGTTAAGAGTTAAAGAACGTCTCCCCTGTGCATTGAGCGCAAAATGGTCGAGGCTCTCCGCAACGGGGTCAGGCGCTGCGGGAGCCTCTTTTCCATCCCATCAAGGAGTGGATGGAATCTGGAGGAAGGATTGCATTGACAGATTGGCGGGACTTCCTCTTTTTGGTGGACTGGATTGTGAGATCAGCGGGTCAGCATCATCTTCCGAGTCTGAACGCCGGCACTGCTCACCAAACGATAGAAGTAGATTCCGGAACTGAGCATCGACGCATCGAAGGTCGTCTCATACACACCCGCGGGCATCGAACCGTTCACCAGCGTGGCGACCTCTCGTCCCAACAGATCGAAAACCTTCAACGTCACTTCGCCTGATTGCAGCAGACTATATCGAATATGCGTAGTCGGGTTGAAGGGATTAGGATAATTCTGGTGGAGCTGGAAGCTGGTGGGCTGCTCGGCACCCTCGCGAACGGCAAGCACGCCGCCGGTGTAATCGCGATTCTGCGGATCGTATTCCGCCCACGGCAGGTCCCATCGCTGGCTGCCGAAAGCGCCTCGGTAAGAAACGACTGTAAAGAACGGATCGCCCTCGAGCCGACCGAGAAATGAAGCACCGCTGAGCATCGCAGACGAAGGTGTCGGCAGCGGATTGATCGCATTGCCTGCCGCAAAAGGAGCTGTGAGTTGAACGTTTGCAGGAAGCGGATAGGTCGTGTTTCCCCAACCAGCCGTGTTGTACCACGACACGATATTGAACCCCGACGCGTTCGTCGTGAGAAGTTGTGATTGCTGCCCAGCGAGGACCGTATTCCGCACCTGCAACTCATTACTCTGTGCAGCGCCAGCCGAGCCTGCCCCGTCGATAAACAACCCAACGGGCCACCCCATCAAGATCGAGTTGAAGATGCCGTACGCTGTGTTCCGTCGAAGGTGAGCCGCTCGCCGATAGAACGAATTGACGACGGCGTTCGAGTCCACCGCAGGACCGATCGAAGTGAGATTCGACATCGTTGGATTGGATCTCGGCGTTGCCGGCGTACCAGCCGCATCGTTGTCCGCTTCTAATCCGTTGCTTTGACTGACGTCAGCAATGTTCGGGTCGCGCACGCCAAGCAGAAACTGCAGCTTCCCACGGTACCCGTTGTCGGTGTCGAAATCGTCATCCAAGCCCTTATATGCGATCAGGTATTTTCCGTTTACCGTTCCGCCGAACCACTCGAAGGAATCGTCGTTGGCGAAACTCACCTGCACGTATTCGATCACCGTCCTGCTGCCGACGGCGCCCATGGTCAAGCCGTTGATTTCGTTATTCGGCGTAAACGGTATACCCGCAAATTCGATACGCACGTACCGCAGAACACCGCTGCTGTCTTGATCGTTACGCGTGAAGGACGCACCCGGACCAAAAATGTTGCCTGCGCCTTCGATGGCTGCCGAATCACCCGGCAAGTTCGTTCCGGCGATACCGCAAAGAATCACACCGCCCCAATCTCCCGCCTTCCGTTGCCCGCGCGGCTTCTTGCTCGTGAAGACAATCGGGAGCGACGGTTGACCGTTCGCCCAAATCTTCCCACCCCTATTGATAATCAAGGTTCCACGCGAAGCACTGTCGCCGTAGATCAACGTACCCGCAGGAATGCGGATGATCCCTCCTGCTCGCACGTTGACGAATCCTTGCAGCACATACGCCGTATCACGCGACAACGTGCGTGTTCCGACAATATCGCCCGACAAGATCGCTTCAGGTAGTTGGCAATAGGTTACCGCAACACCCGAAAGCACCATTGTGGCAAGAAGCAAAACGGTTTTCTTCATTACTCTCTCCATGTTTGTTATTGGTTATGTGTTTGTTATTGGTTATGATTGAAGCATCGGGAAAACACTTCAAGGGTTTAGAGTTTCAAAGTCAGTCCGAGGGAGTACGTCGCACCACGCCTGTTCGCTCTGACGAGCTCGTTTCCTTGCATGAAACGTTGTTCTTGGGCGAGCACGTCACGGCCAGCGAACTTTAACTCGAGCGTCTGAAAAAGAGCCTGCGTGATCGTCACATCGAGCGCATCACGCGACTGCTCCTTCACATCCAGCGTAAAGACTGTCGCAACCTCCGTGATGCGCTCGCCGAAACGGTTATACAGCAGGTTGATCGACGTCCCCGACTTCGGCAGCGTTATGTACAAGCCCGCGTTGATGGCATAGGGAGACTGTCCCTGAAGCGTTCGCGCTCGATCGCCCACCTGCACCTTCGAGAAGATGCGCGAGTAGTTCAGCATGATCGCGACATCATTGAATGCACTGCCGAGAAAACCCAACGACTTCCTCAGCTCGATCTCGAGACCGTGATTGGACGCCGTCGGGGCGTTTGCAAACGTCCGTTCCCCTGCAAGGGCGACCGTTGAAACCACCACCTGCTCGATCGCATCGCTGATGTTCTTGTGAAAGTAGCTGACGGAAAACACCTCACCGGGATTGGGAAAAGACTCCCACCGAAGGTCATAATTCCGAACGAGTGCACGACGCACGTGAGGGTTACCGTACGTTGTGAGCTGCGTGCTGAAATCATAGAATGCAAACGGAGCAAGCTCACGAAACTCCGGCCGGTTGACTGTTTGACTGTATGCCAGGCGAAGATTCATCGTTTCCGTTATCACATACGTCAGATTCAATGACGGAAGCAGATCGACCTTTTTATAGGCAACGCGCACATCTTCGTTCTGAAGATTGCCCGAATTGAGCACCTGCTCGGAACTTTCGAGACGAGCGCCGACAACGACGCGCCAGTTGGTTTCACCCACAGTAAACGGAAGATCCAGCATCACATACGAAGCATAGAGGTGCTGTGCCGCATTGTAGCGATTACGACGATCGCCGTACTCGGCAAACTGCAACCCGTCGGGTCCGCCGAGATGGGATGGAATGAAGAGGGTGTCGAGCGCGGAGCGCGTGAGGTATGGATTGTACACAGGCATCGTGTACACGAATTGCCGCGCCGCGAAGTCGCGCCGCAACTCCACGACACTGCCGCCGAACTTGACCTTCGCGCCAAAGAGCGGCAGAGCAAGATTCACCGAAGCCGAACGCGAATCATCACGGAGGTTTCCATAGAACCGGCTCGCGCTTTCAGGCGAGCTGTCGTTGAACGGAATCTGTGCTTCATAGTGTGCGTTAGGAATTTCACGGGACCGCGCATAGATCATCCGCCTCAGATCAGGTTCGCAGCGGGTTGCACGGCCGTACGCAGCGATCCAATTCACTGCAAGGTCTCCAACATCCTCCAGAACATGTTCGCCCGAGAGTTGTGCGGACAATGCACTGCGCGACACATACTTGAAGCCCGTCAGCAGGTCGTCGTTCTGCGTCAAGTTGTTGAAACCTGCAAGTGAGACGACTTCATCTTCACCGGCCTGGCTGTAAAGGGTCTTGAAGCTGAACTTGTTATGCGTTCCTGCTTTGTAACTGACGTTCGCCACGCCCCCCCACAACACCGCATACGAACTCATAAGCCCTGTGTAGTCATACCGGAGTCCCGCATCGTCATAGTCTGCCCGTTTGACTTCCGTGCGGTGATAACTGCTGCGATACGAAAGCGCCGCAACGTAACCCAAGGGATTATCGAACAAATCGGTCGAGCCGCCGTACGACAACATGAAGTTCGGATTCATCGGAGCAGTCTTTGTTCTCTTCACCCACAAGTTGGGAAGGTTCGTCGCCGCTACGTTTTTCTCTTCCTGACTCAGGCTCGCGAGTATTGCAGGAAAGTTCTCCGGCAGCGACCGATGGCCGCGGTCGTAGCCGAGCCAATCCGTCGAGCTGCCGTCGTAGGTTTCGATGGTTCGCCCCGTCGTCGTGGTACTGTATCCTGAACCAAGAGAGAGTGTCAGTGTGGTGGATAAGGGAAAGTCCATGGTGTTTATTTGCACGAGACCGCCGGCAACGTCGCCGGACATATCCGGCGTGAACGTTTTGGCAATGATGGTATTCTCCAACAGGTTTGCCGGCAGCATATCGAAGGCAAATGCTCTCTTGTCAGGCTCCGTAGTTGCGGCTCGTACACCGTTAAGTTGAGTAAGATTGTACCGTTCGCTCGTGCCGCGCACGAACACAAACTTATTGTCCATGATCGAAACACCGACCACGCGGCGTAACGCATCGCTCGACGTTGCATCCGGTGTTCGTTTGATTTGTTCGGCGCTGATTCCATCGCCCACCGTCACAGCCTTCCGTCGTTCGGCGAGTAATGCGCTTTCCGTTGCAAGCAAACGTTCAGCCATCACGACCACCTCCTCTGCTTCAACCGCCGTCGGCGTCAATCTCACATCGAGCTGAGTCTGCGCCTCCGCTTTGAGCTCGACGCCGGCAATCAGCTTCGCTCCGTAACCCACAAACGAGACGCGCACATCGTGCCTTCCGGCCGGAATGTTCTTGATGATAAATCTCCCTTCGATATCGGTGCGCACACCGAGCGGCGTGCCGACGATAAGAACATTTGCGCCGACAAGCTCTTCGCCGGTCTGGTCGTCGCGGACGGTTCCGAAAAGCACGCCCGTCTGCGAGGAAGCGCGTATCGACCAGAACGTCATGATAGCCAAAGCGAACGTGGCATATCGAAGAATCCAGAATAGTGGTTGCATGATGTACTCCTGACCCATGTGAGAGGATTGGTTGAACTCCGGTACACGTGTAATATATCCGCCGCGTGTCAAGCGAGTGTTAAGCCGTTGTCATGCTTGAGTGAAGTTTGGGCGGCGCCGTCGGCATGCACCCCATCGCTGCGGATAACCTCTGATCCCGCCTGTGATGCCGCTGTGTCGAAGTGCGAGCGAGGGAATGCACGGAGGACGTGAATATGTCTCCGTGAACGTGCAGGAGTCGGTAACTCAGCGCGTTCGTTGTACTCATCACCGATGCACCGGAGTTCATACAACGAACTCCCCGCCGAACGTACTCGAGGTTCTCATGGATATGCCCATGCAGGACAAGGCGAACGTCGTGCTCAGCAAAAAGGGCAAGCAAGCGTTTGCGGTTGCGAAGTTCCATCGTCCGGCGCTCGATCGTCCGCCACAGAAACTCCATCGTCCCATGCGCCACAGGACGCAGGCGAACAAAATGATGATGGATGAGAATAATTTTGGGAACACCGTGGAACGCATCGGCCGAAAGCAGACGACGAAGCACATCGCATTGATCACGCTCGACAGCACCGCTCGAGCCGAACGGATTCTTCACTGCGCCATACCGTGCCACTGAATTGACACCGATGAGCGCAACGCCGTTCAGCACCTTAGCAAAAGGGAATCTGTTTTGGGGATGGGGGGAAATGCTGTGAGTAAACGTCTCGTCGAACGCATCGCAGAACGCTTGTACCGCACGATCGTAGTCCACCGCACGACAGTGCCGTGGAAACGACAACACATCTTCGGCAGTCTGCACCCCGCCGAACACGTCATGATTTCCCATGATCACTGTGAGCCGCTCCGGATGCAACAGGCGATAACTAGCAAAGATCGAGCGCGCAAGCTCCAACTCCTTGCCGGTGCCATTGGCGGTGACATCGCCGGTAACCACGAGATGATCCACACCATGGCGCAACACGTGCTCGATCACGCGACGTGCGTCGCGCATGGTTCGCCCCTTCTGCTCCGCGCTGATGTGCAGATCAGAGAGATGGGCAAGCGTAAAAGGACGCATGATGTTTTTGTTCCTGCAGTCGTCCACAGAAACAAGATAGCACGCGGACGTAAGAAGAGGATGAAGAGAGGGTTAAATCGATATGAAGCAGAAATCTCCCGAGGCTTACACCCTCAGCGTGAATGAAAAGGTGCTGCCTTTGCCCGGCTCGCTGCAAACAGTGATGCTGCTACCGTGGGCTTCGAGAATGTGTTTGACGATCGCCAGACCGAGTCCCGTACCGCCTACTTCGCGCGAGCGATTCTTATCCACGCGGTAGAAGCGCTCGAAGATGCGATCGAGGTGTTCGGGTGCGATGCCGACACCGGTGTCCGCAATATCGATGCGGACTGTGCCGTCTTGCGCGGCGAAGGAGACGACGACTTCCCCGCCCGGCTTGTTGTACTTGATGGCATTCTCGAGAAGATTCTCGAAGACCACTCGCAAGCGCTCTTTGTCGCCCAGCGCTTCGATGTCCTTCGGCGAGGACTCATCCAGGCGTAGATGCACTGCATTTCGTTCGGCGGTGGTACGGTACTGATCGACGAGCGCGCTGAGAAAGTCGTGCAGGTTGAAATACCGAAGGCTCATCTTCATCTCCCCCGACTCGATGTGCGAGATGGTGATGAGATCTTCCAACAGCGTGTTCAAGCGAACGGAGTGCTCATAGGCTTTTTTGAGAAAGGTTCTCTTCACGTGCGGATCGTCGATCGCTCCCTCCATCAACGTTTCAAGGAAGCCTTGTAGTGAGAAGATGGGAGTACGCAACTCGTGCGACACGTTGCCGAAAAACTCGCTGCGCACGCGCTCGAGCTTTTTCAACGTAACGATGTCCTGCTTCAATTTGTCCACCATCTCGTTCACGGCTTGCGCCACGCGAGCAATCTCGTCGTTGCCGCGCACTTTCACGTGTGTCTCCAAATCACCCGCTCGGATGCGCTCGACCGCATCGGCGATGGCGGTCATCGGGCGAGTGATTCTGCGTGAGAGCCACACACTCACCAGCACGATGCCCGCCAACACGACAGCGCCCGCCACGACAATCATGGCCTGCTCTTTCAGCGCCATGGCTTCGACATCACGCACGCGCGCAGCCAGACGCAGGAAGTGCACGCGCCGCAGGACGCCGCTTGCAGCATCCATCCGCACGCGCTGCGCAACATAGAGCAAGTCCTCGTTGGCCTTCGCGCTGTGACGCCGATGCATTCCCGTTCCGCGCTTCTGCGCTTCTTGAATTTCGGGCCGCGTTAAGTGATTCTCGAGAGACGCCATGTCCGCGAACGGTATATCAGAATCGAGCAGAACTGTGCCGAGCGAATCGATCAGCGTTATACGCACGTCCATCGCTTGTGCAAAGCGAGCAATCGAACGGTCAAGCCCTTGAGGCGAAGGGTCTGCCTCTGATCGCAGAAGGTTGGCAAGCACACCGATGCGCTCGGACAGCTCGTCGTGTTTGCGATCGACTAAATACGATCGTGTGACCATCCCTGCCCCCAGGGCCGAGAGAGAAACGGCCGCCAGTGTCAGCAACAGGTAGGTGAGCGTGATCTTGGTTTGCAGTCGCTTCATCGGCTTCTATGCCCGCATGCGGTAGCCGACGCCCTTGACGGTTTCGATATACTCGCCATACGCACCCAGCTTTTCCCGAATCTTGCTGATGTGCACGTCCACCGTTCGGTCGATCACACGCACATCGTCGCCCCACACGGTGCTGAGCAAAACATCGCGAGTGATAACACGACCGCGATTGCGCGCCAAGTACAACAATGTTTCGAATTCGCGTCGTGTCAGCACCACGGGGGTGTTGTTCACCGTAACGGTATAGCTCGGCACATTGATCTCCACATTGTCGATCCGAATCACCTCATCGTGCAAAACGTTGCCGGTAAGCGCTTCGCGCCGGCGGATCGCCGCACGCACACGAGCCAGAAGCGATCGCAACGCAATGGGCTTAGCGATGTAGTCGTCCGCGCCAAGTTCCAACCCCAACACTTCGTCGAACTCTGTGTCCTTTGCAGTAAGAAACACAACGGGAATGCCCGCCGTTGGGGGATCGCGTTTGAGTTCTTTGCACACTTCCCAGCCATCCATCTCCGGCAACATCACATCCAACAAGATCAAGTCGGGCAGGCGGCGGTGCGCTTGCTGGAGCGCTTCCGTTCCATCGCGCGCCGTAAGCACGGCATAGCCCGCCTTCTGCAAATTGTAGGTGAGCAGATCGAGGATGTCTTTCTCGTCATCAACGACGAGTATCGTCTTCTTCATCGTGCGCTCGTTGTTCTTTCGGCACGGGCAATATACGAAACTTGACATTGAAACTCCTTCTCCCCATCTTACCGCAGAGCGATGAGCCGTGGGCGCACTTCCCGCTTCATCACTTCGCCCGAAGCCGACGACACATCATCACACCGTTCATCACACCAACACGAGGACCTCGCATGATCTCGGAAACAACCATCGATGACGTTACGGCGCGTATCTCCTCTGTTACGCCCGATCAAGCTCAAGAACTTGTACAGCAAATGGGCGCCGAACAACCAATTGTCCTCGCCTATCTGATTTTGCCAGCAGCGAGTACGAGGAATTCGACCAGGAGGAGAGCGAACTGTTCCTCTTCCTCGGCATCGCGTTGTGGCAGATCATGAAGCAACGGGTGAACGGATGCCCCATAGTCAGCGACAAAGTGTTGGAAGCCGCCGAGAAAGCGAACGAAGAATCGCTCGACAAACTTGCCGCCGACTCCTCGGGAGACTTCCTAAGTGCAACGGTGAGCATGATCGAGAATTACCCTGAGCCGGGAGTGCTGCGCTATCTCACGGAGGTGTTGTTCGAAGCCAGCAGCGAAGAGACCCCGCTCATGCGCGAAGGCAATCTCGGGTACGCCTTTCTCTCTTTAAAAGTGTTGTTGGATGCCTTCGTCGAGCCATAGCCCCAACCACTCGCCTACTCGACGCGCAAGGATCGAGCGCGTCCCTCTCGCGATGTAGGTCGCGTCGCCAGAACCGACCACATTGAACACGCGGCTAGCGCCAACTCACACGACGGGACTGGCGTCCCGTCCTACATCATTACAGCAAAAAGCGCTACCCAAAAAACAGAACCGAAACATCAACGGATATCCAGAAGCAGCCTTTCACCTCTCACCGCTTCCGATTGCACGTCCCTACTTGCCACAACCACCGAACTTCTTTATCTTGTCTTCGCTTACGCTCGTGCTCAGCTACGGCATGGAGAGCTGGCAGAATGGCTATTGCATCGGTCTTGAAAACCGACGCCCGCAAGGGCTTCGAGGTTCGAATCCTCGGCTCTCCGCAAGACAGACCCCCACGTAGAAATCCCACCAAAACCAACTCCCACGTCTCGACTCCACCTGGTTGCACTCAGCTTGACACACGCACACCACCAGCATTATCCTGTCGAACCCCGTGGTGCAACCTGAAGGGGGCGAAACTCACCTCACACAAGTCCCCCTCGAGCTCATGAAGTTGGGCGTTCCCCCGCCTCCGCCACAAAGCGGCTACGGCGGGGTCGGTGCCCTACGGGCTACGCTTCCGCTTCGGTACCGCTGCAGAGAAAGCAGCAGCGGCACTGGCCCTTGAAAAACAGCGCCACCCTCCGGGCACCTAACGCACGCAACCGCTGTGCTTCTACAAACCATCCACCCTCATCCGTAACGACAGAAACTTGCGATCGGCACTACTCGTTCATCTTGGATGGTTCCGTGTAATCTTCAATATCTACGTCCAATCATTTGGAGCTTGGAACTTGAGAATTGACGGCTCTTGACTTTCTGGAAAAAATCATTCAATCTTACGCTGGGTTCCGAAGGAGCACATCGCACCTCAAACCCAATTCCACAGGCTTAGCATTAGCTACAGCCAACGCTGTTGCCGAGTACGAACATTCTCGAGTGCACCCACACTCAGCAAGCAGAGGATGATACACGTACAATCCACGCTCCCGTACCGGCCGCTCAGGAGCTGCCCCTGCGATAACGTGCCCTGAAAAAAAACGAGACTGACAGTTCACGAGTTTATCATTCAGTCCACATCATCCACAAAACTTTTCAGGAGGAGTTATGAAACTCTCTACCAAATTCTCCTTGTACATTCTGATGACTGTGCTGGCGACGCTCAATGCGTGGGGGCAGCTTACCTACACGCGGTCCGTCTTCAGCGGAACATACGTCGCGATTGATACAGCCAATGGTGCCACTCCCATTCACGGAGGAACGGCGCCTTCGGATTTTTCAACCTCCACCGGGGCTGCAAACCTTGATGATGGCACTGCCTATATATCCTTGCCATTCGACTTCACCTACGCTGGGACAGTCTACACTGCCGGAACGAACTTTCTCGGTGTGTGCACCAATGGGTTTGCGTATTTCTCGACTGACGGCACCAATGCCAGTAAGGTAACTGCAGTTTCAAACTCCAACTTGTACACTACAGCCACACCGAACAGAACTCTTGCTCCATACTGGGATGACATGATAGCCTACACAGTTGTCAACGGTGTTAAGGGTTCAGTAATGTACCAAACCACAGGTTCTTCCCCTTCGCGAGTGTTGACAGTTCAGTGGACTTCCTATCCTTCATTCTACTCGGGCAACGCACGATCGATCAATTTTCAGATCAAGCTATATGAGGGCACTAACAATATCGAGTTTTGGTACGGACCTGTCGCCGATGGGACTGTTGCTGGTGGTTCCTCCTCGGAGTCGGCGTCTATTGGCATCGAGAATGCAACAGGAGGAAATGGTAACTACCTCGATGCGGTGACTGGATCGGCCTTCACCAATAACGGAATGATAACTTCCAACAAGTGGCCCAAGCGCCATTATCGATTCATACCGTCTGCTTCCACCCCCATCACCGCTGGTACATACGATGTCGGTGTAGGACGGACGTACGAAAGCCTTTCGGATGCAGTTGCCGATTTGAACCATCGGGGCATTTCTGGTGCTGTAACGTTGAACCTTACTGACGCTACCTACGACACATCGGCGCTCAATGGAGGTAATATCTTTCCTATTCTCCTGGGTCCTGTTGCAGGCGCATCGTCCACAAATACAATAACCATTCAGAAGTTATCCGGAAGTGCCACACTGCTATCCACGGGGACCTCTTCGGGTAATTGCGGCAATCAAGGTAGCACGACAGTTATTGGGACCTCAAACGAACCTATCTTCGGGCTTGTGGGAGCGGATTTCGTCACGCTACGTAACCTGACTCTGACAAGCAATGCGTCAACGCTTGCAGGTCGCGGCGTCCTTGTGATCAACAGCTCAGCGACCGATGGAGCCACAAACAACACCATCCGCGATATCAGCATCACATTGAACCGCCTCAATACAAATTCTATAGCCATCCAACAACATGCGGTTACGCCACCAACGAACGCAGCAGGCACGAACTCGAACAACAAGTACTATAATCTGACAATCCAGAACGTCTATGCAGGCGTTTATCTGCTTGCAGGTTCGACCAGCTTTTTCGATGATGCGTGCGAGATCGGAACCACCGACGGAGGTACTACCACGATAGGCGCAAGCACTGCCAACGACATTGGCAATTCCACGTTCCAAACCTGGGGCATTCGAGCGAACGGACAAAGCAATTTGAAGATTTTCAATTGCGAGATTCGTAACATCACCGGAACAAGCACGGCGGCAGTCGACGGGATTTTCATCGATAACGCTGGAAGCACTACGACCAGCCTGGGCACAGTGGAGGTCTCCAACAATGTTGTCCATGATCTCAACAGCACGAGTACAAGTTCTACGAGCCATCGAGTAAACGGGATACGGGTAAACCTGACGGGAAATGCAACCAGTGTATCGAGGGTGTTCAACAATTTTGTGTATGCGCTCAACAATAGTTCGACGAACACAGGATCAAGACAAGTCATCGGCATATTTGCGCAAGCCGCTGGCAGTGGTAGCGGGGCTACTCACAATATCGATTTCAACAGCGTGCGATTGGAACCGACCGAGCTGTA
>PSMW01000039.1:21797-25856 GCA_040290295.1 Ignavibacteria bacterium | reverse complement strand
TCAATGGAGTGTAGGACGAGCAGCCTGCTCGTCCTACACTCCAGGAGGAGTCCCGACTTGCAGGCTCAATGGCCAGGGCTGAGGGATGGCAAGCATCATTAGTGCCGCGCCCATCAACGCGAGGTTCTTCATGAAATTTACCATCTCGATCATCTTCATGTTCTGACTGCTAGATAAACAGCGGCGCAAGCACCAACGTAATGGTGCTCAGGAGTTTGATCAACACGTGCAGTGACGGTCCGGCAGTGTCTTTGAACGGATCGCCGACCGTATCGCCGACCACGGAGGCTTTGTGGGGGTCGGATTTCTTTCCGCCGTACGCGCCTGTTTCGATGTACTTCTTGGCGTTATCCCAAGCACCGCCGCTGTTGTTGAGGAAAAGCGCAACGAGAATGCCGACAATCGTTCCAACCATCAGCAATCCGCCAACCACTTCAGCACCGCTCGCCGCCTGGGCGGATTGCCCGCCGGCATTGTAGAGCCACTTGAAAATAATACCCACCGCCACGGGAACAATCACGGGGAGAATGCCGGGCGCCACCATTTCTTTCAACGCCGCCTTCGTGGCAATGTCCACGCATTGTCCGTAATCCGGCTTGGATGTTCCTTGCATGATGCCGGCATTGTTCTTGAACTGCTCGCGGACATTGTTGATGATCGAGTACGCGGCTTTGCCCACGGCTTTGATCGCCAGCGACGAAAAGATGAACACCAGCACCGCGCCAAACATCGCGCCGACGAAGACCTCGGGCTTGTTCAAATCAATGGTTCCGGAAAAATCCGGTTTGTACACTTTTACTTCATCCAGATACGCGCTGAAGAGGAGGAACGCCGCAAGCGCCGCCGACCCGACTGCATATCCTTTCGTCAATGCCTTGGTCGTGTTGCCGACCGAATCGAGACGGTCCGTGCGTTCGCGGATTTCGTGCGGCTGTTGGCTCATCTCCACAATGCCGCCCGCGTTATCCGTAATCGGCCCGAACGTATCCATGGCAAGAATAAACGCCGCCGTTCCCAACATCCCCATGGTTGCCACGGCGGTGCCGAACAATCCCGCATGGGTAAGACCGGAATGCTCGCCGAGGAAATATGCCCCGATGATTGCCGCGGAAATCACCAGCACAGGATAGCCTGTGGATTCCATACCGACCGCAATGCCGGCGATGATATTCGTTGCCGGTCCGGTTTGTGATGCTTCTGCAATGTGCTTGACCGGTCGGTAGCGGTATTCCGTGTAGTATTGTGTGATGAGAACGAAGGCAAAGGCGGTAAGCACGCCGATCATGCCGCAGAGAAAGAAGTTGAAGTAGTATTGTTCGCCCAACAACCATCGCGACGCAATGAAAAAGCCGATAATCGCGAGAACGGAGGTGACGCCATACCCGCGATTCAACGCCTTCATCGGGTCTTCGGATTCATCCTTCACTTTCGTGACGAAAATACCGACAATCGAGGCAAGAATACCAAAGGCGCGGGCAACGAGAGGGAACAAGAGGACGCCCATCATTTGCTCCGGGCTGAACACGCCGGGGTTCGCCTTGTACAAACCCGCGGCAAGAATCATCGCCCCAATGTTTTCCGCGGCGGTGGATTCGAACAAGTCGGCGCCACGACCGGCGCAATCACCCACGTTGTCACCGACGAGATCGGCAATCACGGCAGGGATCATCTTCGGGAATGCCGGCTTCCACTTTACCGACGAGGTCGGCGCCAACATCCGCCGCCTTCGTGTAAATGCCGCCGCCAAGCTGGGCAAACAGCGCCACGAGGCTTGCACCGAACCCGTATCCGACGATCAGTAGCGGAATCTTCGTGACGTCGTCCGTTACGCCCGCGACTTTCACAATTGCGAACAATCCTGCAACACCCAACAAACTCATGGCGACAACGAAGAAGCCCGACACCGCGCCACCGCGCAACGCCGGCAACAACGCGCTGTTCATGTTCTTGGTGGCGCCTGCGGCCGTGCGAATGTTCGAGCGAATGGACGTCCACATTCCCATGTACCCGGCCGCAACAGAGCAGAGCGCACCGAGGATGAAGGAGAGCGTCGTCCAGAGCGCAAGCTGCGACGCGCTCGCTGGATCGTGTTCATTGTGCGCCCGCACGAACGCATACAATATGTAGATGAGCGCGGCAAGAGCCACGGCGATCGTGAGAATCGTGCGGTTCTGCCGGCGCAGAAACGCTTCGGCGCCCGCTTTGATGGCGTCCGAGATCTCGCGCATCTTTGCCGTGCCCGTATCCCGTTTCATCACGTCCGTGATCAGCCACCATGCAAACAGCAAGCCGAGGACGCTGATGCCTAAGATGAGGTTGAGTTCCATTGAGTGGATTTACTCCTTTCAGCAATGTTGATGAGTGGGCGTTCCGCGCTCCGCAAACGCACCGCTTCTTCCGTCTCCTACAATGTTGGAAAAAGGTAAACTTGGGGATATGCCGTCGGGAGCGGGAAAGATTGACCTAAAAGTGCATTCAATATAATGAATTCTTGATTCTCTTTCTACATAATTCTTTTCAGCATCAGCGGCGACTCTACAAAGAAAAGAGAGTTTTCGTTGCGGCATACCAGATGACCATGAGAAGGACGACGATCGCCATCGCACGACCGAGATACTTCGACCCATAACACTGAATCACCGGACCGAAGAAAAAGAAGAGCACTCCAAACAGAAAGAACCGGATCGAGCATCCAACATTTGTCGCGAGAACAAAGACGGTGAAGCCGACGGCATTGCCGAAACCCGCCGCTATGGTAAAGAGCTGAAAGGGAACCGGCGTGAACCCGGCAAGCAGCAATACCGACCACGCATGGGCGTTGTACTTCTGCACGACCGTGGCAAAACTTTCGGTCCACCCGAACGCAACAATGATCGTTTTCCCAACCGTCTCGAACACCCCGTAGCCGATCACATAGCCGAGCACCGCGCCGCCGACGGACCCCAGCACGCACACAGCCGCATACATCAGAGAACGACGCGGACGCAACACCGAAAGCGGAACGAACAAGAGATCGGGAGCAACGGGAAGAAGAGAGGATTCGATCATCGCGATCAGGAACAGTGCACTCGTGGCGTATGGCTTTTGCGCAAGAATTTCCATCCGGTCTTTGAGCCTGCGAAGAATCGCGGAAAGAGAGTTCACCCTTTACGTCAGTTGCTGTTCTTGTCCCGGCGTGTTGAATGAGAAGATGCGACAAAGCGAGATGGGCTACAACGAACGGCCCCTTCCGTCGTTGGGCGGAAAAGGCCGCGAAAGGGCGTGCCCGAAAGCTATCCGATGATCATTTTCAAAAGAATGAGAAGGGCCGTCAATCCCGCAATGAATCCGACTATCCCGACGGCAACTTTCCAGCCCGCCTGTTCTTTCTGGACCGGTTGATCCGATGGCATAGCGATGCCTTTCACATGATACGTACAAACGAAGAGGGTGTTCCTCTCCGATAACAGTCTGAAATGCGTGTAAAAAGAATGCTTACAGAGGCGAACTGGTCGTGAGCGTGTAGACGAGAAACGATGCGAGGAATTTCTCCAGTGGGAACGAGGGGTGAGCACAGTGGAATCGCGTTCGCCCCAGAGCGCCCCCGCGATGTTCACTTGCGCCATCAAGAACCGCCACCGCGAAACTGATGAGCGATTTCGCGGGTTGCACGACGATGGCAACCACGCCATCATGTTGCGGGGCGAGGACATGGCTCCCGTCGTTTTCCCGGTGCCGGTCGAGCATGGGGTCCTGGACGGCACAGAAGGCCGCGAGTGTCGCGCCAAGCATGGCGATGCGAAGCGGCTTGCTCCGCGTTTGGAGGTGCGAGAAGCAATCCCCGACCATGCCTATGCCTCTTCATCGGCCAACGGCTTGGCTTTGTGCTCATGTTGCAGGTATTTGATGATCATCGGGAGAACAGACAAGAAGACGACAACGAAGATGACCAGCTCGATGTGTTCCACGACGCCGGGGAACGTCACGCCGAGGGAATATCCCAGTAAAGTCATGCTCGCAATCCATCCGATGCCGCCTGTAATATTGAAGAGTGCGAAGCGGCGGTACTTCATTTCGGCA
>PSMW01000039.1:0-21743 GCA_040290295.1 Ignavibacteria bacterium | reverse complement strand
GAAGCGTGCCATGACGATTGTGATCCCGCCGTACTTTTCATAAAACTCCTGGGTCTTGACAAGATGGTCTTTCCGGAAAAACCGCGATTGTGGACGGTTGAACAGCGTCCTTCCGGCGCGCAGCCCGATGTTGTATCCAACCGCATCTCCAGATATCGCAGCGACCATCAGCAGAAGGTTCAGGAGAACGATATCCATGTGTCCGCGGGCGGCAAAGAGGCCCGCCGTGACAAGCAGCGAGTCACCGGGGAGAAAAAAGCCAATGAGCAAACCTGTTTCAGCGAAGATAATTGCGAAAAGCCCGATATATCCTCCCCAAACAATGATCCCTTCGAGCGTCGGCAGTTGTGGCAGCAAAGCGATAAGTGATTCCACCGTGTGTCCCCTGTGTTAGTGACTACAAGATACGACCTCTTTTGGTTACAGACAAATGAAATCTGCATGTTGCACCCTTAGAACAAACGGCCTATCTTTATAAGGCCTTCCCTGAATTCCACAACCTGACACAACAAGCAAACACGATCATGTACAACATCTTCCGCCCAAAAAAATCTCGACACGTTGCAGCGGGATGCCGACCTCGGGAGCGAGGGGGGAAGACATCTGAAGCGCTCGCTCGGATCATTCGACGTGGTCATGCTCGGCATCGGAGCGATCATCGGCGGCGGAATTTCTTACGTAGTCATTCATCTTGCGGCAGACGGTACACGGTTCCGACAGCAGATCGATGTGATCAGGAACGCAGACTCTCGTGAGGGCAGAGTCGCCCAGCTCCGCCCAGAACCTTCGCATCGGCTCCACATGGGATCGCTGTATGTGCCATTGGTGGCGAATGTCTTACCGATCGCATCTGCGTCGTGCGCGTTCCATGCGTCCAAGTATTGTTTTGCTATGTCCCAATATGCCATTCTGATACCACACAGTGTTGACGTCTAATGGTGTGAATCAGTCGCAAGCAACATACGCGCACCCTCCGGTGTGTCATTGTACGCTGGCGCAGTTGCTCGACGGCTGCATTCCTGTGTTATGCTATTGGACGGCCGAACTACGCTCATCCCATGAGAATGCGACCGGTCGCATTCTCGCGATCGAACTCCATCCGCTGTGCTGATTGTTGTGGCCCCACTCGGCCGAGTTGGATTTCGGCGACGGCATAGTTCTCGCCACAAACGGGCTGACCAGCGAGGCGTCGCATCATCGCCAATTGTCCAAAATGCGCCAGCACGTCAGCGAACGGCCCCTGGAAGATCTGTTCGCTGCAACGAACAAGAACAGCGTCGGAGGCAAGGTAGTCGTCGAGCGCGTTCAGTGCGGTATAGAATCGCGTGACTTCTTCTTCCCACGACAATGGCGTCGCGTCGTTTCACTTCTCGGTGCCGCTCGCCATTGAGAGCGCCCAATCGAGCAGGTCACCGACGTGAGCCAGAATCTGCCAGGGCGTGCGCGTCGTCCCGCTCGCTCGAAACGATGGGAAAGTTATCCGGGGCGTTGCGTAAGACCTTACCGCCGCGGTAAGCCAGGGTAGCGAGAGTATGGCGAAGGAATTCTCGCTTCAGGTCAGTTCTTGGGTTCATCTA
This sequence comes from Ignavibacteria bacterium, assembly GCA_040290295.1. Lineage (GTDB taxonomy): Bacteria > Bacteroidota > Ignavibacteria > UBA10030 > UBA6906 > CAADGV01. The sequence continues at coordinate 20,166 of PSMW01000039.1, read as the reverse complement.
TGTCCCTTTGTAGCATTTTATGCTTTCCAGATGCTCTCTGGTTTTGTTTCCGTACAAGGTACAAACCTCAGTTTTCGAATACAACTCGTGGTCACTGTGTTACAGATTTGCATTTTCTTCTTCTCGCGTGGTCTATATGGTTTCGCCATACCACCACAACACGCACGAGCATTCATCCTCCCGCCGTATCTTCCTTTAACCCACCATCCTGGGCTGCGTAAACAAAAATCCTCCCTCCGCTTCTTCCTGCCTTCTCGGCGGTTGTCTGTGTTTTTTCAACCGCAACGGCCGCGAAGCGATTTAGCGATGTACGCCTTAAGGACGGTGAACATCGGGTTCTTAACCGCAAAGGACGCGGAGTTCTTTGCGTCTTGGCGGTTGGATTTAAACCGCAAAGAGCGCCAAGCAAGTTTTCTCTTTGCGTTCTTTGCGATCCTTTGCGCGTTGGCGGTTAGATTTTTCAGCCGCAAAGGACGCGAAGCATTTTGGCGATGTGCGCCTTGAGGACGGTGAACATGGGTGAAGAAAATCAAAACAGGCTCGTGAAGTTCAGTGATATCAGTTCCTTAACACTCTCCACTCCTTTTGCACTGCGGGAAATGAGGTGGGCGTTTTCCTTTGCCTGAAGTGTGACGACCCGATGTTCCGTGGCGAGGAGTTTCTCGGCGAACTCCAGAGTTTTGCTTTTCTCAGCAGCAAACGGGACGAAGATGGTATCCGCAAGGGCTGCGACGAACATGTTGCGCTATGCAGTAGATTGCTGTGTTGGCCGTCGAATGCGGTTGGAAAACACAGAGAGGATGAGCATGTTGCCCGCTTCGAGCGCCTTGTTCCAATCCGCGGGGACTCTGCATTTTTTTCCACCGATCGGGCTGGACAAACAATCACCGGCTGAGAACCGCGCAGCAGAATTCGTAGACACTCCTTCTCGATGGGAGAGTGGAAGCCGCTCACAACCACAATGCCCGAATCGCTTCACTGCTTCACCAAGTCGTATGTTCGAAGGATGATATTGCCGGGACATTTCGTTGAGCAGAGGAAACCTAATACTCTGCGTTGAAGCAGTTTTCCATCCCCAATGGTGGTTACACTATCCACCTGTAAAGATTGCAATCGTGTTTGCTGTGGGGCGGTGAAAAATCCGGTCGGTAATGTAATGCGATCGTCGTTCATCGTGGGATTGGGAAGTGATCAGACCCGAAGAAGCTGAGACCGCGCTGCCAATTCTTTGCGCGCAGAATGTGTGAAGTTTCCCTGTATCAAGGAATGAGCAGGATTCCTTGGAAGTGGAGCGTGGATACACTGGAGGCCAAGTGAGAGCGGAACTTCCGCCCTCAATCGGGCAAGGCGGAATTTGTGCCGATCAAGAACTGCTGTGCTATGCGTCGTCAGCCGCTCAAGGTCGACCGAGAGACCGTCCTTGTCCACTCTCCGCGGTTTGAACGCGAGCGAAGAGATCGAATTGTCCGGCTTGATATAATTAGGGTCGAGTGCAAGAATCCTGCGCAGAAGCCCATCATCCGGTCGAATAGTCTCCACTCCAAGGCGAGCGTTTTTACGCCGAGAGCCACTTAGTCAGTTAATCCAGAGCCTGATCTTCGAGAGTGCCTTCTTCAACACAATCTACTCCGATAAATTTCGCGTAGAAAGCAGTGCCATCTGGCTCGAACGTGATTTCGATAGATTTGTTGCTGGATTGCAATTCTACGAGAATCTCGCCGTCGGGACCTGGCGCCGTAAAAAAAAGTGGCAATCGCAACCGATCAGCCATTGCGACGAATGCGAACGCATTCTGTATAGCGACATTCGAGAGTTGCTGTGCTCCGTAACTATCCCAGTTCTCACGCAACCGTGAAAACGACTTTATCCGACTGAGAATCTCGCGTGCTCTGTCGGTGAGCTCATCTACTCGAACAAGCACTGTAGAAGATACAGGCGCAATTGCTGCCACCCACGTGGAATAGTCGGGTACCGTTCTCGCCTCCGTTACAACTGGTTCAAACGTTGAAAGGGCATTACGTAAGGCTGTCATAATATTCCTTTCTTAGCATTCGTTTGAAAAGGTTTGCTATGATAGAATGCGCATCAACGACCCATGCTTTTAGCTGATCAACCGTGAGATGTTCTTCTTTGAAGATTCCGGTTTGCCATACAACTGCCGGTTTTTCGTTCCGCCGTCCGTCGGCGATGGTCAAATGCAGCTTGGAACCGTCCGCCAGTGAATAGACTTGGCTTATGCTTTGGTTACTGAGTGTGCCTTCAACGTCAAAGTTTCAGACAACGCGAATCTGCAAGTTCGTTTCGATGAACTTCACGAAGTCATGCTTGTACTCTCCCTCTAACTCCACGGCATCGATGTACCGAAGGCTGACTTTGTTGAATCGCTCAAGCGCTCTGTAACTCCGAACAACGGCATCGAGTCCATATTCGATTGCAGGCCGAAACTCATTCTCCCACTCGTACGTTCTTTCCGTGTCGTTGGCTGTAAAGATCCCGGGACCAAGTTGCAGCAGAGGCCACTGACCCTCGCCACTTTAGAAACGATGTACCGGTCGATGATTGAGGAGAAACGGAGGGAGGATTTCTGGTTGAACACGCTGGTAGAAAGGAAATCTTTCCTGCACCAGTTGGGCAAACACTTCCTGAGCAAGCTCGAAACCGGGGTCGTAACTCTGCTTGGTCTGCGGATGAATGTCCAGTTCCCAAAAAGCCTCGAATATGACTTCCTGCAGAGGGGCTTTGCTGAGCTTCGCAATATGGCCGTTGGTACCGGGCATGATGACCATTCAAATGTAAGAAAGATTTCTGACTTTGGTAATACTCATTCTTCCTCGTTTCCTCCACCGCATCTCTTCCAATGTGCTATTTGTTGTAGTAGTGAATGTCTGAACCACGATTCTCACGATTCACTTGATTCCCATGATTATTTTAATCCAAGAATCCCAATTCTCATGATCCTCCCCGACTCCCATTTTCATCTTAATCCTGGTAATCCAAAAAATCCCCAAAATCATGGTTCAGACTCCCTTCCCATCCGGTATTTAATATCGTAATTGATGATAACATCCAACTCCTCGTCTGTAAACCCGTAATGCTGCGCCAACACGCAGTCGATCTCGTCAATGATGGGCTTAGAGTAGCTTGGATAAAACTCATCATAAATGACTTTGCCTGTAGTTTTGTATTCCGTCTCTTTGCGAACCGCGTGCTTTTTGTAATCCTTCATCAATTCCGTGACGAGTTCCTCAAGCCTGCTCTTTGTTCTTTCCGACATTCGATCCAGCCCAAGTGGGAGTGATTCAATCTCACGAAGATTCACATGGCGGCAATCTGAGAGTGCAATGAACCACCAATAGAACAGAGAACTGTTCAAGCTCGCAACCGTTGCAGATGCATCCAATTTGTCAGATGCATATAGGACTTGTACTTGGGTCGAGAGTTGCTCGCCATGGCGCTCATTCCAGAAGTACGGCACAAACGTCATCGCACGAATCCAATATTGTGGGGAGTTGTGGAAAAAGATCGTGTGCTTGGATGTCGGTTTCAGATGCCTTCCAAGTGAAGTACACTGCCCGATGCGTATCCTAACCAACTTGGCAATGTGTTGACCGATCTTGGGAATTGCTCCACTCATCAAGTAATCTCCAACAGATTCAAAACAAAGCAATCCGAAGAGAACGTTTCTCGTTTCAGAGTACCAGCGATTATACGAGGTCGAGTAAACAGTAACTGCTTTTGCATCACCTTTCTGTGTTGTGAAAATCGAAGCGCGGATGTGTTGCAATCCATCAAAGAGTTTTGCAGGGCGATCATCGAAATTTGCAAACCAAGGGCTGCTGCTTGCTTCTAGAAACCATCTCTGCAGTGGTTGCATTCGGTCAGTACATACAATCGGTAATTGCACAATCATTCCAAACAATCCACGAATTCTCAGAATAACGAAACATCGCTCTATGACAAACGCGTACAGATGCCCGCAACTCTCCGTCGAGTAACCGTGAACAGTATATTCCTTCTTGACCTTACTGTACTCCACATACGGCGGATTCCCGATTATCACATCGGACCCGCCGCTCTTCATGATCCCATAAAACTCAATGAACCAGTGAAATGGCTTGTGCGTGGCGAGCCATTTTGCGTACGCCTCTTTCTTTTGCGGGTCGACACCGTACTCCTTCGCAAGATAGCGGTTGAGTTCGTCTTCGAGTGTCGCAAGACGCTTTCGCAGTTCTTCTTTATCCTTTGGGAGTCACCTCTCCGCCAAGTTCTGTCTGCTGCTGGCGGAAGAGCCTGAAGAGCCGGTCAATATCCTCTGCCTTCTCTTCTATCCGCTTCATCGCATTATCGAAATCGAGTTTGCTCGTTACCGCTTTTTGCACTTCGTCGTATGTAGCATATCCCACCAGCGTGTTCCCTCCACGGATGTTGAAGTCAATGTCTGGCAGCGCTTCAATCTTCTGGCCAACTTTAAGCTGAGCTACAAGTTTCAGGAACAGCCGCAGCTTGCAAATCTCGACCGCCTCTTCCAGAATATCCACCCCAAAGAGGTTGTTGATGATGATGGATTTGTAGATGAAGTATTTCGTGTTTGGATGCTCTTCGACGCGCTTGAGTGTTTCGCTGAAGAACTTGTAATAGTTCGGATGCTTCTTTTTCCCCTCTTCACCCCACTCGTTGATGAACGCCTCCATCCGCTGCAAACATGCCTCATAGAGAGGCTCGAGAAGAGCAACGCGCCCGAGCCTCATGTTGGGTCAAGCACCGTACCTTTGTTGATCGCTTTCCAGAAAGCATTGAGGAGGTCAGGACCTTCGCAGTTGTCAAGAACATCCTGCGCAAACTGGGTGATGTTGAGGTTGTAGGTGATCAGGTCGTTGATATCGTGGACTTCGCCTTGTTTGAGTTTTTCGCGCAGTTCGAGGCATCGTTTGCGGCGCTCTACGTACCCGCGCCAGGTTTCGGTCGGTAATGTCAGTTTCTTTCCTTGCTCATCGAAGAGTTGTGCCTCGCCGAGGTTGTAACGCTTGTCGAACATGCGCGCTTTCGGGTCATACATGCCTTTCTGCACAAGCTCAGGCAGTTTTGACTCAGGCAAAACCGAGCCGTCATCCAGAATCATCCCACGGCACACTGCCTCGTAAATGTAGCGGTCGGGATCGGCTTGCCACTCGTATTCATCAAAGAACGTGAAGAGCTTTTCGAAGGCTTTATCAGGAATATCAATCTGCTTGCCGTGGAGTTCCTCTATTTGGTGTTTGAGAAAGAGTCCGCCGTTGAGGTACGGAATCTTGCCGAGGAGACTGTTGATTTCTGTTGAGCGTTCTTCTTCTTTTCGCGCGAAGCCCTCGAAGAAAAGCGGGCAGAGAAAGTCCTTGTAGAATCGATCTTTCCCGCGTCGCTTGCTTTCCTGGAGTTTGTTCTTGAGGTAGTTGAGGTCGCCGTTAAGGAAACCCTTCTTCTGGATGAAGTAGATGAACATCAACCTGTTGATCATCACCGAAGCATACCAGCGTTCGAGACCTTCATCGGGAATGCCTTGGATGAAGTTCAAGAAGGCATCGTGCTGTTTCTTGAAGAGTTCATAGAACTTCTTGGTGACACGGTCTTTGTCGAACGCATCTTTCAGCTTGAAGACCACGCCGGTAACGGTCAGGCCCTCTTCATCGTCGAGCGGGAATGTTATTGACTGTAGCTTTTGGATGATGATATCGCCCGACTGTCCCCGCTGGATGGGATACTCACGATAGGCGGCCGGTTTTCCACTTTCGCGGGATACCCATTGCCAGATCTGGATGCCCCTTGTCCGGTCGGTGTAGATGATGAGGTGCTCGAAAGCCGATTTCGCGACGTGATGATCAATCTTCTTTCGAGTAGCGTAATCTGGGAGATGTACTCCATCGGCAGCCGGGCATTCAAATATTTGCACTCCTCGCTTTTGCGCTATGGCTCGAAGCGTGAAGGTCTGTCCGTCCAGGGGAACCTCGAGCGTTGCGTCGTGCCGATCCCAACCAAGTTCTTCAATGAACAGTTGACGGAAGGGGAGCTGGTGAAGCAGGGTCCGAACCTTGTCGGTATTCATTCTTGCTGATTCCAATGTAAACGTCTTATTTCTTGTAGTTCTCGCCGGAGTTCGTGGACAAGTTCTTTCTCAGTGGGGAAGTAGAGTTTGTATCGGCTAACGAAAATCTGCCTGTTGCCTTTGCCGAGGGTGTATTTCACCATTGCGGCATTCTTGTCTGTGCACAAAATGAGTCCGACCGTCGGATTATCTCCTTTCGTGCGACGATGCTCATCGTAATAGTTAACGTACAGTTGCATTTGTCCCAGGTCGGCGTGCGTCAGCTTTTGTACTTTCAAATCAATGAGCACGTAGCACTCCAGGATCGTGTGATAAAACACAAGGTCGACATAGAAATGATCGCCGTCGAGCGTCAGGCGTTGTTGCCGATCTACGAACGAAAATCCTCTTCCGAGTTCAAGAAGGAATTGGTGGAGATGATTGAGCAGAGCCTCTTCGAGTTTCGATTCTACTAAACGAGGGGATTCTGGAATCCCAAGGAACTCAAGAACCACGGGGTCTTTGATGGCGTCTTTCGGCGATTGAATTTCCTGTCCTCGGCGCGCCAGTGCCAGCGTTCCTCTCGTGTCCCTGCGTTTGGCAAGCCGTTCGTACAAGAGGCTATCGATCTGCCGTTCGAGTTCTCGTGATGACCAACGATTTTTGACTGCTTCAATCTCATAGAATGCCCGAGCGTGATCGGATTCGACTTTAGTCAGCAGGCGATAATGTGTCCAGGAAAGACTTGGATTGAGAGTACCGGGGATGAAGAATTCGTCACGCAATGCGTGACGAATCTTTGATGGGGGCTGGGATTCTGATAATCGGTCACGCGATGCGTGACGTTTTCTGTTGAAAGAAGATGCGGGAAGGTTTGGTAGAACAACCGCATGTAGTTGAGGTTCGTTGCTGTGAATCCCTTACCACATTCATTCTGAAGTCGCTCAGCGATTGTTTCGATCAACTCCCCACCATAGGGGGCACGTGCTCTTCCCTGCTGTTGGGTTTTCACAAGTTCTCTCCCGATCAGCCAATATGCTCGAACGATTTCCGTATTGACGGTACGGAGGACATTGGTTCGGGCTTCTTCAATGATCGCTTTGATTCGGGAATAGAGCGAATCCGGGTTGCTCCCTCGGCGAATCATTGTTCCTTTTGTTGCACGTTTCTTTGGCATGTTTCACAAATATACTACGCTGTTTCTCAATCCCAACGAGCAGATAATGCGTGGCTCCTGCAGTTCCTCTTCCTCGTGAATGAGACACACGCGGCCTTCATCGCGCAACGCGATGACTAATTGCGCAGGATTCTCATCAGAGATACCGCTCTTTAGTTGGCGGTTGAGTGTATCGATAGCCGATTGGCGAAGCGGACAGCGATAGATTTCATCAATAGCTTTGTGCAATTCTTTTGAGTCAAAGAGTGTTCCCTGGACTTGTTGAGGGTAGTGTTCCAAACGTTCGTATGTTCGGAATCTGGCCCCTGAAGGTCTTCCGAGTTGGCCACCAAAGCTTTTCTCTTCTCTCGCTATGAGCTCCACGGCTTTTTGAATGCATTGTACACAGCCGTATCGCGCTGAAAGGCGTAAATCGCTTGAGCGGATGGATTGGTCGCGTTCCTCGGTCGGATTTCTCCGCCGCCCTCGTAAAATATCAGTCTCGTATTATACTACTGGGCAAGCTGTTGGTGTTGTGCAAAAAGTCCTGCAAGAGTCGGGAACCAGCTCCGTATCATGCGCGCAACGTCGCTGACGGTTGCGTTGGAGCTAAGTGCCTCGAGCGTGTCGTAATTCTCCGGTTGAAGAATGTAATACGCAGCCGGTGAGATCGCGTCGGCTCCGCCGGGCCCGAGGTATGCCATCATCTGTTGACCCACCCAGGGATTTGTAAGTTGACACGCCGCAACGCGTACGACCCGCGTCGACATTTCACTGCCGAAGACTCCCGCCCAGATGGTGAAGATACGTCGTGCAAAGGAGGCAGTCTTCTGAGGATGGTTAAGATTGCGCGGTCCGTTTGCGCCGACCCATTGATTGACGGGAAAAATTCCATTCCATACCTCGTTCGAGAACTCCAGATAAATCTTCAGGCTCGGATTCAAATTGTCTTTGAAGACCTGCGCCATCTGCACAACGTAATTGCTGTCCACGATATGCGGTACGCAAACCCACGCATCCTTGTTCGGCTGATGACAGAGTTGAACAATGAGCTCGTACGCTGTACCTGTAGGAATGTTGGGGTTGGATGAGGAATATGACCCTTGAGTGTAGTAGGAAGTCCGTCGCCTGCTTCCCCACGTCATCTCACGCGAGTTGTTCACATACTGCCACCACATGAAGCGCAAAACTTTGAACGGTGCAATCTTGCTCAAGAACGCCGGATTGAACGGCTGCGTCTGATATGTCGCTTCGTGTCCCGGCATCAGCACGCGGATGTTGCGGATATGATTGCCGAACGTTGACTGCATGATTCGCATTTGAATGCCGGCGTTGGGAGGTGTAACGTTCAGGACAATTCTGCCTTGCGTCTGACTCACAATGGACGCATCACCGCTGAACGTGATGGTGCTATTGCCATCGTAGAGACAGATGTACTGACCCGAGGGATACACGCCATTTTGCATGTCTGCCATTTGCGTAAGCACAATCTGCGTTGTTTCTGTTCCTGCCACTCGATAGGGAAGCTGAAGAGGATAGCCATCGCTATCAGCCGGGATAGAGTCTCGCACGCCGGTATCGAACAAATTCTGTCCGCCGGAAACGTACACACTGTTTTGCGTCATCCAGAGCCGTGAGGATTTCATCACATCAACAAACGGCATTTCCCGCCTCCACGAGGATAGGTACATGAAGTTCATCCCGAACTTCATGCTGCACGTATCCTGTTGACCAGACAAAGGTTCGATCATCGAAGAGCACAGCACGAGCGCCACAAACAGTTTCTGCATAGCTTTTCCCCTTACGGTGAATTGTGTTGAGTCGCTTTCACCCTCCGCCGAATCGCGAAAGGGGAAAACCTGTAGCCTGTAAGATAGCACCGGCGGCAACCTATCTCAACACAGGAATGTGTGTTTCTGCTGAGGTGTGAGTTTGAAAGGGAGGGAACGACCCGCGTCTCTTGCGACGAAGTTCGTAGAGCAGTCATCTACGAGCGGATGCTCACCGATGCGCATCGCTCGATGCCTTTGCCTGAACGAGATAACTGTACGTTCCGACATGAATGGTGGGCTGAGGCGTCCAACCTTCACGTTGAAGTATGGTCCGAGGACTTTGATGGTCATAATGTTTTCCTTTCTCCAAGTGAGTTATGCTTCGTGCAACGCTTCGGCTTTCTTCTCCACATCCTGTCGGGCGATCGCCGTTGCAATATTGACGATGTTTGGCTCGCGAAGAAAAAAGAAGCGCTCGCACGTGCAGAGCACGGAGAAGCGTCTATCGCGTACGCGAACAGAACGAAACGCTTCATTTCCGCTCTCATGGAGTTGGAGGAAAGAACATATCAAAGGCGACGAAAACCTCATTTGCCCCGTACGGAGTGGTGTGGAAAGCGCTTGCTACCGTAGTCAAGCTGTTTTTTGTAGTGTCAACTGCAGTCGGAAACGATATGTGGCAAAGATAAATCTTGGTGGGTAAAGGAGTTGCAGGCCGTCTGCAAATTATCTATGTTATACGATCAATAATTCACGTCCATCAAATGGTTGATTTACAAGTGATTCTATGCCTATAGAACTCCTGTTGGATGGATCCTGCCATGGGCTTCACCAATCTGCCGACGCTCCATCGGCCCGATCTTCGATAGTATGTTGGAAGAACTCAGAACAGTCCCACAGATTTTGTCCATCACCGGGCTATGCCGAATTGGTAAGAGCACACTCTTGTATCAGTTGTTGTAAAAACTCGTCGCTGACAGGATTCTACCTGAACACCTTATGTATTTATGTATTATTGATGACCCCGTGCTCAGTGCCCGTCGTGTCAAGGTGGACGAACTGATCGATCGATCGATGAAGCAGGGTCTCAAGCAAAAGGATAGGAGACCGACTTATCTGGTTCTTGATGAAATTCACCGGCTCGAGTGAAGGAAACTTTATCTCAAGAAATACTATGACCTGAATTATCCCATCAGGGTGGTGATTTCGGGTCCTGCTTCATCACCGATTATCAAGAAGAGTCGGGAAAGCGTATTGGGAAAAGTCAAAGACTTCCATCAGCTCCCCTTCTCATAACGGGAGTTCGTTCTTTATCATTTGCAAAACAATGAAGTCCTGCTGGATGAAGCGAAGAATCTCTATGAAGTAGGAAAAACTGCGGAGGGGATGTTCGCCGAAGATCCTTCCGTCCAGACGAAGAAAGTCCCTCTCTCAGTGCCAAGCTCTGAACTTCAAAGCCAGTTGGATTCACTCCTTTAGCAGTACTTCCTTGAAGGTGGTTTTCCAGAGGTATGGACGCTTCCGACGCGGGTAGCAAAACAGGACTATCTTTATGATAAGCAGGTTAAGAAAGTCATCTACGAAGATCTCATTCTTGCCGCGGAGTGTTGCAAGCCGGAGTTGCTGAAACGTTTCTACATTTCGCTCTTGGAGATACCCGGCAGCGGGATCAGCGTGCAAACAGTTGTGAAGGAAACCGAAGTGGCGGCATCGCAGATCGAAAAATATCTACTCATAAAACGATGTCTGTGGTCTCGAATCATCTTGAACTCCTGCCAGTGAGTGAAGGTGCGCTCGAAGAAAGAAGAAGCGCTCGCACGAGCAGAGTACGGAGAAGAGCATCTCGCGTACGCGAACAGAACGAAACGCTTCATTCCCGGCATCGTTTAGTTGGAGGAAAGAACATATGAAAGGCAACGACAAACTCATCGCGGCGCGGAAGTCGTGTAGAATTTTGAAAAGATGTCTGCTTGTTGTATATAGTTAAGGCGATAGCACAAGATATTTCTTAGATTGTTGTGTGGCACAACCCACGTTGCTGCAGCGACCATCTCCCGTGCCGACGCGATCGTGTCCTGGAACTTCTCCCACATTGTGCGGCTTGACAAAATGAAGGCTTATAACCAAATCAATCTGATCAACGTATACGGAATGCTCACAATAATCTCCCCCAAAGAGGTTCCTTATGACGACACAGAGCAAGAAGGATTTCGATGGCATTGAGATTAAGCGAAGTGCCCAAAGGAAGATCTACGAGGCCATCAAACAGATGACTCCTGAAGAAGAGATCAACTACTTTCGGCCATCCGACGCCCAGAGCAAGTTGTCCGAGTGGTGGAAGTCTGCTTCGTCGCGCGTTGAGTTGTCCGAACATCGTTGAATTTGCACATCAGAGCTGTATAATCGATGCGGGCGATAGGGAAGTCCTGATTGTTGGTACGAATATGTTCCCCCCGAGAAAATTTAATGCGCTGATTCCGAACGTCTTCGGCGATTGGGCGAAGGTTTTGTTCGAGCGATTCTATCTCTGGAAAATGCGTACCGGAAGAACCTATCTTCCCTCACAGCGGTACTGCAGCTAACAGCCAGCGCGATGATGCTCACATCATTTACGATGAATTATAGAAGTCGCTCGATGGTTTGGATTGCGATTTTGTTCGCCAACCGATATTCACGCAATTAACGACGACGTTCTGCGTTAGAAGAGTTGCTGCGGAGGGATGTCGGATTGAAAGTCGGCGGTCTCGTCTCCGCTCGATGGAGACCAGAACGATTGTTCTCTCGCAACGCACTGATCCGATAACACAACTGAAAAGAAAGGAAGAAACGACAATGCCAGTTACTACCTCAACAGGAAAAACACTCGTCACACTCATTCCCGGCGACGGGATTGGGCCCGAAGTGATCGAGGCCGCGCGGAGAATCATCGAAGCCGCCGGTGTTCCAATCGAATGGGAAGTTCGTGAGGCAGGAGCGAGCGTCTTCAAGAAGGGGCTCGAGTCCGGTGTCCCCCACGAAACCATTGAATCGATCCGCAAGACTCGCGTCGTGCTCAAGGGCCCGCTCGAGACTCCGGTCGGGTTCGGCGAGAAAAGCGCGAACGTCACACTGCGGAAACTGTTCGAGACATACGCCAATATCCGTCCGGTGCGAGAGCTGCCCGGCGTGACCACTCCCTACAGTGGGCGCGGGATCGATCTCGTTGTTGTGCGCGAAAACGTTGAAGACCTCTACGCGGGCATCGAGCACATGCAAACCCCCGGCGTAGCGCAATGCCTCAAGCTGATTTCACGCAAAGGCTCCGAAAAAGTGATCCGCCTTGCGTTCGAACTGTGTCGCGCCGAGGGAAGAAAGCGTATCCACTGCGCCAGTAAATCCAACATCATGAAACTGACCGAAGGAACGATGAAGCGCACGTTCGAGGAGGTCGCCAAAGAATATTCCGACATCGAGGCACAGCACATCATCATCGACAACTGCGCTCACCAGTTGGTGAAGCGGCCGGAGCAATTCGAGGTCATCGTTACCACGAACATGAACGGCGACATCATCAGCGACCTCACCTCGGCGTTGATCGGGGGGCTGGGCTTTGCACCTTCTGCCAACATCGGCAACGACGTCGCAATCTTTGAAGCTGTGCACGGCTCTGCCCCGAAGTATGCCGGCAAGAACGTCATCAACCCAACGGCCGTCATCGGCTCGGCCATCATGATGCTGCGGCATATCGGACAGTTCGAAGCGGCCGCAACGATCGAACACGCATTGCTGTTAACGCTCGAGGAAGGCAAGGTGCGCACCGGCGACGTGGTGGGGTACGACAAAGGTGCATCCACAACAGCCTACACCGATGCCATCATCGCCAATCTCGGACGCAAAGCGCAGCGCTCACTCGTGCGCGAGTACAAGCCGTTGAAACTGCCCGAGGTTTCCAAAGCGTTCGATATCGTCAAGCCGAAATCTCGACGGGTGATCGGTGCAGACATTTTTATCGAATCGGCTCAGCCTCCCGAGGAGATCGGCAAGAAGCTCGAAGAGCTTTGCGCTCCTACGGCGCTCAAGTTGAAGATGATATCGAACCGCGGCACGAAAGTGTACGAGCCTACCGGCGCCATTACCGATTGCGTCGATCACTTCCGCTGCCGTTTCATCCTCCGTTCCGCCGACGGTGATCTCAAAGATGAGCAACTGGTGGATCTCCTTCAGCGCATCGGTGCGCAGTTTTGTTGGATGCACGTCGAAAAACTGTCGGAGTTCGACGGTCAGCCCGGATTTACCAAGGCACAGGGTGAGGATTAAGGAGTGAATAGATCCCTGCAGCAGGACTCTGCGACAGGATCGGTTCAGGATCTCCAGTGTGTTGGACGATGAGATTTCAGGCGCAGCAATCCTGATTGTCGTTCACAGACGATTTCCATGAAAAACTGAAGGAGTACACAAATATGCCGGAACGGAAAAGACGACCAAAGCGAGATATCGAAAAGAACCTCACCCTGCACTTTTTGCTGAAAAACTGCGGCGGCTTGCAGACCAGCTTGAACGAGGCGAACGCATTCGAATTCAAGTCGCGGGCGAGCGGATTTCCATCCCTCCGACTGCCGCCTTGAGCATCGAACATGAACGCGAGGGTTCGTCAGAAGAAGTAGAATTCCAGCTCAGGTGGACGCTAGGAAAGAAGGCGCGCTCATCGCGTTGAGTTCTCTTGCGCTCTCGACGCTGACCTTGATGCGATAACGACCTACGGGCAACGATGATTTACTCTGTGATGTTCGATTTGATACTGTATGGTGAGGCTTGTATATTATGCGGAAACCTGATGTTTACCCGTGAGATCAGCCTGCCAGCTTTGTGATATAATGCCGATAATTTATCTCACGGGGTGAATCTGGAAACCACACGAACATTATTTTGGCGCAGCTTTTATTTTTGGGAGATGAATATATGCAGAGACAATGGATTGTAACAGACCCGAAGGTGATGATGGGGAAACCCGTGATTGCAGGAACACGGATCACTGTTGAACTCATCTTGGAGAAATTGGCAGCGGGTGAAACCATTGAACAGATTGTTGAAGCTCACCCTCACCTGTCTCGTGAAGCCATCGTGGCCGCATTGGCATTCGCCCGTGATACTCTTCGCGCCGATGTAGTCTATCCCCTGGCTGAGCTGCCCGAATGAATTTTCTGGCTGACGAAAGTGTTGACCATCCCATCGTTGTACGACTGCGACAGGAAGGGCACCGGGTTAGGTAGAGGTGGGGCCAGGGATGTCCGATGACGAAGTGTTGAACTTAGCCAATCAAGAAGCAGCCTTGCTGCTGACAGCAGACAAGGATTTTGGCGAGATGGTACTTCGTCAGCGACTACATGCGCATGGCGTGGTGCTCATTCGTCTGGCAGGCTTGTCGGCCAAGAGTAAAGCGGACGTTGCGGCTTTGGCGGTGAGGGAGCACCTCAAGGATCTCCCGCGTTCCTTCTCGGTGATCATGCCAGGAATGCTTCGCGTACGGCGTGTGAGCGAGTAGGTTCTTCACAGGTGGTTGCGCCCAGCCCACGCATTGCATTCGACAGGCTTCGCACGCAGGCTCGCTATCCGTTCCCTCGACAAGCTTGCAATCACTTGAATCACCTTGCAACCTTCTTGTCGCTTCTGCCGTTCGAATTCGGAGGACGGGACCCCAATCCCGTCCCAACGCAGATCACCATCGGCACAGCAGGTCGAGTCTGGAGACTCGACCTACAACAAGATATTTTGTTGCACTTCATGTTGGCAATGATCTCTACAAGAATTAACCCGCCAAGATGCGAAGAAAAGCAAAACGATACATGCTTGGCGCACTTTGCGGTTAAGAAAAATAGAGAACCGCGATGACTCAAAGGAAGAACTTGCAAGACGTCTTTATTGAAGCGGCGAGGAATGTTGGTGAATGGTGGGACGGTGTTCGCATCGATCGTTCAGCACATTGAACGGGACATTGTTCCTACAGAGTGTGGTTTGTATATTCTCTGGAAGCAAAAGACAGAAAACCGACATTAGCGTTTACCCAATGTACGTTCAGAAGGCAGAACGCAAGAACCGCACGAAGCAAGAAATCGATCGCATCATCTGCTGGCTGACAGGCTAGACCCAAGCAGAACTTTGGCACCAGATCGAGATCGAAAGCGACTTCGAGACTTTCTTTGCCAACGCGCCGAAGCTCAATCCCAAAACTTCGCTTATCAAAGGCGTTGTCTGCGGGTTGCGCGTGGAAGAGATCGAAGACCCGCTCATGCGCAAGGTTCGCTATCTGGACAAACTCATCGGTGAGCTTGCAAAGGGGAAGTCGATGAACAAGATCTTGCGCCAATCAACAATGCATGCTTTCTGGATGATGACGCCGAACGCAGTGCCGAGATGAGAATCTGTTGAACAGAAAAACAGTCGAGGGCAATCATGGCAGCGCTGTATTCTGATACACATCCGAAGATAGAAGCCATGCAAATCCGGCTTATTCAGCAAATGCCAATCTGGGAAAAATTCTCCGTTGTGGATAGTTTGAACGAAACCGTCAGAGTGTTGGCGATCAGCGGGATCAAAGCGCACCATCCCGATGCCACGCCCGAACAAGTGCGTCGTCTTCTGGCTGAAACCATGTTCGGCGTGCAATGGGCGCGGAAGGTATACGATCATGCAAGGTGACACCACTCGCATTACATTGCTCGTCACGCAAACGCTCGAACGGCTGGGGATACTCTATGCGGTTGGTGGCTCACTCGCCAGTTCCCTGCACGGCATTATGCGTTCCACGCTGGACGTGGATATTGTGGCAGACATCAGACTCGAACACATCCAGCCGCTGGTCACTGCGCTTGCACAGGAATTCTACGCGGACGATGAGATGATTCGGAGCGCCATTGAACATCGAAGCAGCTTCAACATGGTCCATTATGAAACTGGCTTCAAGGTGGATATTTTCGTCCGCAAAATTCGCCCGTTCGACCAAAGTCAACTGGAGCGGCGGCAAACTGCGGTCATGGCGACCAACCCGGAGCGAACAGTGTATGTTATCAGTCCAGAAGATACCATTCTTGCCAAACTGGAATGGTATCGCATAGGCGGCGAAGTCTCCGACAGCCAGTAACGTGACATCCTGGGCGTGATGAAAGTCCGCGAGGGCAAACTCGACCTTGACTACCTGCGCAAGTGGGCAACTGAACTCCACGTGAGCGACCTCTTAGAGCGTGCCTTGCGCGAAGCGGCGTGAGGGATGAGGGATTTTGGCAATCTTCACTCCGTCTGAATGGCGCATTGGCGAATGATAAGAGCCAATCAGCCATGTCGTCGTAAAGTCTCTATGCACGGTTGGAGTGGAATGCTTTTGCGACCAACCGCCAAGATGCGAAGAAAAGCAAAACGATACATGCTTGGCGCTCTTTCCGGTTTTAAAGATAGAACCGCCAAGGGCGCAAAAAAATGCTTCGCGTCCTCCGCGGTTGAAAGATGAACCACAAAGACGCAAAGAAACGCAAAGGGAAAAAATACGCTTTGCGTCCTTTGCGATTTAAAAAATATGAACCGCTAAGGACGCAGTCCTTGAGCACAACACGCGATGGGATTCGTTCTGCTCTGCTTCTCGTGCTGCACGCGATTGCTCTTCCTTCGATGATGGCAGCATCGAGATGGCTTGATGTTGTTCTGCTCGAGTCGAGGTGAACAATGTTCTCAGAGTGTGTCGCTGGTTCGTCGTGCTGTTGGTAGTGTGTACCCTTTGTGTGAGGTTTTTGTTTTACCCCAATCTATTGTCAACTCAATCTATTCACGAATCAGTAAGGAGAAATGATCATGAACGACACAAGCATACGTCTTACAACGGGACGTGGTCCCACCATCCGCGATTGGTGGCCCCAGCAACTTAACCTGCGGATGCTTCATCAGAATCCGCCGACGGCTAACCCCTACGGCGAGGAGTTCGACTACGCCAAGGAGTTTGCCACGCTCGATCTTGCAGCGGTCAAGAAAGACCTTGCCGCACTGATGACGCAGTCGCAGGAGTGGTGGCCCGCAGATTTCGGTCACTACGGCGGCTTGTTCATCCGCCTGGCATGGCACGCTGCCGGCACGTATCGCACCGGCGACGGTCGCGGCGGTGCAAGTCGCGGCAGCCAGCGCCTGGCACCAACCAACAGTTGGCCCGACAACATTACGCTCGACAAAGCGCGCCGCCTGCTTCTTCCTCTCAAACTGAAGTACGGTCGCAAACTGTCGTGGGCGGATTTGTTGATCCTCGCTGGCAACGTCGCGCTCGAATCGATGGGCTTCAAGACGATCGGCTTCGGCGGCGGACGCGTGGACATCTACGAACCGGAAGAGGACATCTACTGGGGTTCGGAGACGAAATGGCTCGACGACAAGCGCCATAGCGACGGCCGCAAACTCGAGCAGCCGCTTGCAGCGCTGCAGATGGGTTTGATTTATGTGAACCCCGAAGGTCCGAATGGAAATCCAGATCCGGTTGCAGCGGCAAAAGACATCCGCGAGTCGTTCAAGCGAATGGGAATGAATGATGAGGAAACGGTTGCGCTCATTGCAGGCGGACACGCGTTCGGGAAAGCGCACGGCGCGGCTCCATCGACGTACCTCGGTGCCGAACCTGAAGCCGCTCCCATCGAGCAGCAAGGGCTGGGTTGGAAGAGCAGTTACGGCAAAGGCATGGCTGAGGACACGATCACCAGCGGCATCGAAGTGACGTGGTCTCAATCACCGACGCGATGGAGCAACTACTTCCTCGAAAATCTTTTCAAGTATGAATGGGAACTGACCAAAGGTCCCGGCGGCACGTACCATTGGGTGGCAAAAGATGCTGAGGAAGTGATTCCCGATGCACACATTGCGAGCAAGAAGCGCAAGCCGACGATGCTCACGACAGACCTTTCGCTCAGGTTCGATCCGATCTACGAGCCGATTGCACGGCGCTTCATGGAACATCCCGAGGAGCTTGCCGAGGCGTTTGCGAAAGCGTGGTTCAAACTCACGCATCGCGACATGGGACCGAAGACGCGCTATCTCGGACCGGAAGTCCCTGCCGAGGATTTCATTTGGCAGGACCCGATTCCGAAGGTCAATCACAAATTGATCGACGAGAAAGATGTCGCCGCGCTCAAGGCAAAGATTCTCGCATCGGGCATTCCGCAGCGTGAGTTGGTGTACACAGCGTGGTCGGCAGCGGCGTCGTACCGTGGCTCGGACCGCCGCGGCGGAGCCAACGGCGCGCGCATTCGCCTTGCGCCGCAGAAAGATTGGGAAGTCAACGAACCGTCACAGCTCGCCCGCGTGCTGGCGGCGCTGGAGAAGATTCAAGCCGAGTTCAACAAAGCGCAGACCGACGGCAAGAGAGTGTCACTTGCCGATGTGATTGTGCTTGCGGGGTGCGCGGCAGTCGAGCAAGCTGCTCGCACTGCAGGCTTCAACGTCACGGTGCCGTTCACACCGGGCCGCATGGATGCCTCGCAGGAGCAAACCGACGTGGAGTCGTTTGCGGTGCTCGAGCCGTTCGCCGATGGCTTCCGCAACTATCTCAAAACGAGAACCACGATCACCGCGGAAGAACTGTTGGTGGACAAAGCGCAGTTGCTGGAATTGACTGCACCAGAAATGTCGGTGCTCGTTGCCGGCATGCGCGCTCTGGATGCCAACTACAAGCATGCGAAGCACGGCGTCTTCACCAAACGACCCGGCGTGCTCACGAACGACTTCTTCGTGAACCTGCTCGACATGAGCACGGAGTGGAAGCTGGTTGCCAACGGTGAAGAGTTGTTCGAAGGAAGGGATCGGAAGACGGGGCAATTGAAATGGACCGCGACGCGTGTCGATCTCGTCTTCGGTTCGAACTCACAGCTTCGGGCAATCGCCGAAGTGTACGGCGCCGAGGACATGCGCGAACGATTCGTACACGACTTCATCGCCGCATGGAACAAGGTGATGAACCTCGACCGGTTCGATGTGGCTCGAGCGTAGCATCGCGCACCGGTGAAGATCGACGAGCAGTCTCGCGAAGAGAGAAAAACCCGACAAACGATTTCAGCGGCCGGGGCTCAACGCCGCCGCTGAGATCGGGGTTGGTAAGGGGACAAGTGCGCCCCGTTCGTGAGACAATAATGGAAAAAACGCTGAACAGTCAACTCCGTAGGGGTCGGATGTTTGTATAACGAGAAATCTCAATCTTCATCTGGGTGATGAAACCCAGCTGTGAATAAAATGGAAGTCAAGGGCCTTAACGCAGCCCATAATTTCGCGCCAAGAGCCTGCAAGATTACTTTCTGGAAGTGGCACTGGCTGTGAACAAGGTAAATGTCGCTCTCACAGCACGAGCCTTACGCTGTTCTCGCACAACAGTCTATCTGGCGCTCCAGAAGGGCTGGCTATGCCAGAGGACAACTGCCTCAAAGGCACACATGCCTGTTAGCTGGGCAAATAATACCTGTGTTCAACAAAAAAAATCCCGCGGCGCCTGTCCAGCACCACGGGATCGTTTTCCAGTTTTATTGCCTCTCATTTTAGCAACACAAGTTTCCTTGTCTCACTGTATGTGACAGCTTGCTCCGAATGAGTCCCTGCGGACATACGATAAAAGTAAATGCCACCCGCCAGATTCCCTGCATCCCATTGCACAGTATGATACCCAGGCTCCACCTCGCCATCCAACAGTCTTGCCACCTCTCTACCAAGCACGTCAAAGACTCGTATGGATACATAATTATGTGCCCCTGCATTTGCCGGAACCGCAAAACGGATTGTTGTTGATGGATTAAACGGATTGGGGTAGTTCTGCTCCAACGCAAACGATGCCGGCAGCGGCAGTTTCTTCTCCTCCACCGAGACGAGACGCTGCTCGTACTTGATTGTCGTGGACACAACCCAACCAGAGCCGGCGCTCCATCCCGTCACATAGACATTACCTGATGCATCTACTGCGATAGCTCTGGCTTTGTCATCGGAATTCCCCGGCCCGTTGTAGCGAGCTACCCACTGCTCTGCCCCCGATGAGTTGTACTTGATCGTGGCGTAATCATATCTAGTGCCTGAGCCCATGCTACTTCCCGTCACATAGACATTTCCCGATGCGTCAACGGCGATGGCTGTGGCTTCGTCATTGCTATTCCCCGGCCCGTTGTAGCGAGCAACCCACTGCTGTTGGCCGGATGAAT
>PSMW01000038.1:0-26271 GCA_040290295.1 Ignavibacteria bacterium | reverse complement strand
CGTGGACTTGATGCGCGCAAGCCATAAGAGCCGGGGGTATTTCCAGAACGTAGATGAGCGGGCAAAAAGGAGAACCTCACTCGGCTGCGCCCTTCCCCAGTCCCAATTCCTTCTTCAGGAACTGCCCCGTAACAGACTGCTCGACCTGCACTACCTCCTCGGGTGTTCCTTCAGCAACGATCTCACCGCCTGCTTTACCGCCCCCAGGACCCAGATCGATCACCCAATCGGCAGTTTTGATGACGTCCAAGTTGTGCTCGATGACGACGACGGTGTTTCCCTTTTCCACCAAACGATTCAACACACTCAACAACATCCGAATGTCCTCGAAGTGTAAGCCTGTCGTAGGTTCATCCAAGATGTACAGTGTGTTGCCCGTGCCGACCTTGGAAAGTTCCGTCGAGAGCTTAACGCGCTGCGCCTCTCCTCCACTCAACCTGGTAGCTTGCTGGCCGAGACGAATATATCCGAGGCCCACATCCTTCAGCGTTGTGAGTTTGCGTTGCAGACTGGGAATCTCGCTAAAGAACTCGACCGCTTCCGCAACGGTCATATCCAACACGTCGGCTATGGACTTGCCTTTGTAGAGCACCTGTAGCGTCTCACGATTATATCGCTTTCCGTGGCACACATCGCACAGCACGTATACATCGGGGAGGAAGTTCATCTCGATCTTCTTCACCCCATCACCTTCGCAGTTCTCACACCTGCCGCCGCCAACGTTGAAGCTAAATCGCCCCGCCTTGTAACCGCGAATCTTTGCCTCAGGCATCTGCGTGAACAGGTCGCGGATCAACGTGAAGGTTCCCGTGTATGTCGCCGGATTCGAGCGCGGCGTTCTGCCGATGGGAGACTGGTCGATATCAATCACTTTGTCGATATGGCTCAGCCCGTCGATGGTTTTGTAAGGGAGGGGAACAATTTTGGCTTGATAAAATTTCCGCGCAAGAATCGGATAGAGCGTTTCGCTAATGAGCGACGACTTGCCCGAACCGCTCACGCCCGTGACACAGATGAACTTGCCGAAAGGAATCTTGAGTGTCACATTCTTAAGATTGTTCCCCCGCGCACCTTCGAGCACAAGATACTTTCCGTTCCCTTGTCGCCGTACGGTCGGGATATCGATCTTCCTTTTGCCCAACAGATAGTGCGCCGTGTAGGAAATCGCATCGAAGACGCTGTCGCCGTTGGAACGGATCGTATCGTTTCGCAATTCGAGTTTCATCGGATGGCCCTCGGTCACGACGTATCCGCCATGCTCGCCGGCGCCGGGACCAAGGTCGAGCACAAAGTCGGCGTTCTCGATCATTTCCTTGTCATGCTCGACTACGATGACGGTATTACCAAGATCGCGCAGCGCCTTGAGCGAATCGATAAGCTTGATATTGTCACGTTGATGCAAGCCGATGCTCGGCTCGTCCAAAATATACAGCACGCCGACGAGCTGCGACCCGATCTGAGTCGCCAGCCTGATGCGTTGGCCCTCGCCACCCGACAAGGTGCGCGCCGAGCGATCAAGCGTGAGATAATCCAATCCAACATTCAACAAAAACTCCAAACGCTGTCGAATCTCTTTGATGACCTGATGCGCAATCACCATTTGACGATCGGTCAATTTCAATTGCTTGAAGAACTCCGCCGCTTCGCCGATGGTCAACGTCACCACATCACGAATGTTGTATGTCCGTTTCGTGGCGGCATCCTGCAACTTCACGGCGAGACTTTCTTTCTTCAATCGCCCGCCGCCACATGCCGAGCAGGGTTTGGTGGACATGTACGCCTCCACCCACTCCCGAATGTTGTTCGATGAGGCTTCGTCATAGTAGTGCCTCAGCATGTCCAACACGCCGTTGAAGCGGTGTTTGTACGTGACCGTTCGGCCGTTGTGGTAGCGATACTCGACTTCGAACTTTTCCTCACCCGCGCCAAAGAGCAAAACCTCCTTTGCCTTCTTGGATAACTTTCCGATCGGCGTGTTGAAATCGAACCCATACCGTTTCGCCACAGCACGAATTTGGCTCCATGCCCAGGTTTGCCGCGGTTTACCGAACGGAGCAAGCCCTTCTTCGTTCAGCGACAACGACGGATCGGGCATGATCAAGTCGAGATCGAGTTCTTTGATCTCGCCCAACCCATCGCACGTCGGACAGGAACCATACGGTGAGTTAAAGGAAAACGCATTGGGGGCTGGCTCTTCGTAACTGATGCCACAGACGGAACAAGAGAGATGCTTGCTGAACAGAACATCCTCACCGTGCGCGTGCACAGCCGCCGGTGTTTTCTTTCTTGTCTTGACGGACCTTCGTTGTACAGGCGTGCTCGTTGCCGGCAAAGCTTCGACGTTCGCGATCACCACACCGGCACCGAAGCGTAACGCCACCTCGATCGAGTCCGCAACGCGGGCACGTGCATCTTTCTTCACCACGATCCGATCCACCACGATTTCTATGTTGTGCACCTTGTAGCGATCCACCTGCATGCCCTTCGCGATCTCCTGTATCACACCGTCCACCCGAACACGGAGGAAGCCATCCCGCAGAATCTCTTCGAACAACTCGCGGTAGTGTCCCTTCCGCCCCCTCACCACCGGAGCGAGAACGTTGACCTTGGTTCCTTCCGGAAGCTTCATGATACTGTCGATGATCTGATCGATCGTTTGCTTCGTGACAGGACGGTCACACCTGTAGCAATACTGCGTGCCGACACGCGCGAAGAGCAACCGAAGGTAATCGTAAATCTCGGTTACCGTACCGACCGTGGAGCGAGGATTGGTGCTGACAGTTTTCTGTTCAATCGAAATGGCAGGACTCAGTCCCTCGATGTAATCGACGTCGGGTCGTTCCATCACATCGAGAAACTGGCGAGCATACGCTGAAAGGCTTTCGACGTAGCGACGCTGGCCCTCGGCGTAGATCGTGTCGAACGCCAAGCTCGACTTCCCTGAACCGGAGAGTCCGGTTATGACAATCAGCGTATCACGCGGTAGATCGACATCGATGTTTTTCAGATTGTGGACGCGCGCTCCTCGGATGACAATACACACTCTCTGCACGGGTTCAGCCTGTGGGGAATCCGCATCCAGCGTCAGGTGTTGCGAAGAACGTTTCATCATGTGAAGCCGGCTTCTCTCTCGCTCCGCACGCTCGTTGCGAAGCAAGTATCCTTTCTCTACCTCTTGAATGAAAAACTCACAGTTTCCGTTTTGAGATGATAATCGAAATGGACGACGATTTCAACGAGCAACGAAACGACATCACGCTCTTGCATTGGCGACGCGTATTCCGTAGTATGCACGCATCAACAACGGGTGAGAGCGGATACGATCGCTCTCGCCTTCCTGTTCTTCACCCATCTCATCGAACGATCAGCATGATCACGATTGCGACACAAGAAGACCTGATGTACCTTCGTGCTCGATTGCATCGACTCTCCATAGGGCGAGAAGACCACGAGTACACCTTTCTCCTTCCCACTCTCTCCCAAAACGAAAACGAACGCTTCACGATGCTCATGCGCCAATGGCTGAACGAATGCGGCTGCGGCATCGGATCGTTGTTCATGATTCTCGCAGTCGTTGTTGAAATCCTGCTTTGGCTTTTTACAGGCGACAAGGTCATCTCGATGACCATGCGCTCACTGTGGTGGTCGTTTGCCGCTGTCGTCGCTGCTGCGTTCGTCGGGAAACTATTCGGACTTGTTGTTGCGCGTTGGCGCATGCTGCGCCTCGTCCGACGCGCGGCAGCATCTCTCCATTCATATCACAGGGGGCACACACATGGGCAGAGTCTGCCGCGAGACCCAGGAATGGATAGAAGAACAAGTCGAGAAGCCCATCGAAGAATGGGAAAAACCGACTAGGATAGTCAGACCCTAATGTTTCCAAGAACGAATGAGCGTTAGTCCCACCTTCACCCATCTTCAAAGTAGTGTTGTTCGGTAGAGCAAACATTGTGTATATTCCTAAGCAAGCAGAACAACGATGCACGATCACACAACATCCGCCACCAAGTCAACAGCGACCTGTGGGGTCAATCAGACATTCAGTTTACGGTGTCGGCACTATCGCTGTACTTGTGGCTGCTGCCATCGCGTTTTTCCTTCTTCGTTGAATCCTGAACACCATCGAATGAACTGAACGTGGTAGAAAGTCTCCTCGATCCCGTCGTGCTGTTCTTCCTTGCAGGACTCGTTGCCGGCGTCGCGAAGTCCGACCTTCGGCTTCCTGAATCCATCTACGACATTCTCAGCATCTATCTCCTTTTAGCGATCGGTATGAAAGGAGGTATCGAGCTGCACGAGTCACCAATCGCCCATGTCATCGCTCCCGCGTTGGGAACGATTTCCTTGGGTGTCACAATCCCTTTCATAGCATACGCCATCGTACGGCGACTGGGGAAATTTTCCCGGCCCGACGCTGCGGCCATCGCCGCACATTACGGATCGGTGAGCGCGGTAACCTTCGCCGTCGTCCTGAGTTTTCTCACACAACTCGGGGTTGCGTACGAGCAATTCGTTACGGTGCTGTTGGTCTTGTTGGAGATTCCTGCCATTGGCATCGGCATGTTCATCGCTCGATGGAGAGCCGGAACTGGAACTCTGCGTGTGCGCACCATGATGCACGAGGTGTTTCTCGGCAAGAGCATGTACCTGCTTGTCGTCGGTCTGGTCGTCGGGTACGTGCTTGGACCTCACGGCGCGCAGCCCGTGAAGCTGGTCTTCGTCGATGTGTTTCGCGGAGCACTCGCCTTCTTTCTTCTCGAAATGGGCCTCGTTGCCTCCAATCGTCTTGCAGACTTAAAGCGTGTAGGTCCGTTCCTTGTCGCCTTCGGCGTCCTCATGCCGATCCTTTCGGCTGTGTTCGGCTGCCTCATCGGCATCATAACGGGTCTTTCAGTTGGCGGAACGACCGTCTTGGCAACGTTGGCGGGAAGTGCATCGTACATTGCCGCACCCGCCGCCATGCGCGTCGCCGTGCCGCAAGCAAACCCGACGTACTACATCACGGTTTCGTTGGGCATTACGTTCCCCTTCAACCTTATCGTGGGCATACCACTGTACTATCGGTTGGCACTGGTGCTTCATGGAATTTTGGGGTGAGTAAGATGGAAAAGCGCAAACTCGTCACGATCGTGACAGAAGAAAACATCGAACACCTTGTCGTTGCCGACATCAAGCGCCTAGGCGCACATGGCTATACGTCGGTGAGTGCAAGCGGCGAAGGTTCGCGCGGAACACGCAGGGGCGATTGGGACTTGAACAAGAACGTTCGCATCGAAGTCGTGTGCGACGAGCGTACGGCTCACGCCATTGCCGAACACTTGATGAAGAGCTACTACCGGGACTACGCGATGATCATCTACTTTTCCGACGTGGAGGTACTACGGCCCGAAAAATTCTAAGCTGATGGATCACACTCGGCTTGCATCGTTATCGATGCGCCTGATCCCGCTCGACAACCGTTGAGGAGAGCCGACCGCAGGTCACTCCGTCGAAGACGAACTCACACGTGAACAACGCTCCCCTATCTCAGTAACGTTAACTTCTTCGAGTCGGTTCTGTTGCCGCTCACCAACCGGTAGAAGTACACGCCGCTCGAAAGTCCCGATGCGTTGAAACGCACCTTGTGGTACTGTCCCGCCTCAGCGATGCCATCGAACAGTGTCGCCACTTTCTGGCCCAACGTGTTGTACACCTCAAGCCGTGCGTGGTTGGTCGTCTCGACCGAGAACTTGATCTCGGTCGAAGGATTGAACGGATTGGGATAGTTCTGCATCAGAGTAAACACGCGTGGTGCTACCTCCGGCACGCTCGTTGGATTATCGACCTGAATCGGATCGGTAAAGTGCGACGTGCCGTCCAAGTCCACTTGGCGCAGGCGGTACTGCCGCGCTGCAGTAAGAGGCACATGATCGGTGTACGAGTAGTATTGAGGCACGTACGTGGTGCCGTGTCCGGGCACGAACGAGCCGTCGATCTCCGTCCATTCTCCGACGTTGGCGGCGCGTCGTTGGATGTAGAACCCATAGTTGTTCACCTCGCTGGCGGTCTGCCAATCCAGCCGCACACGATTGCCTGCGATGATCGTGCCTGTGAACGATGCAAGTTGAATGGGAAGCGCGTCTTCATTCCCAACACCGAAGGCGGAGAAACTCGTGAAGCCGGAAGCTTGAGCCAGATATGGGCCCACCCCGAAAACAGTCGCCAGCGTTTGCAACCAGAACTCTCCGCTGAATCTGCCTATATACACCGGCTGACTTGGATTGAAGCCTGATGCTTGGTCGTTCGTATTCCATTGGAGACCAATCGTTACATTACTGCCGCCCGGCACCGATTCGGTAATCGTCCATTGTCGATTCACAACTTTGGAAGAATCGTTTGGTGGAAAGTCGTATGTCGGTTGCACACGCACCGCGAACGTATCGACAGTGCCGATGTTCTTGAGAATGACGGGATTGTACGACGTCGCCGTTCCGACCGGGAAGTATCGATCCGTTGAACCCACGCCTTTTTGCGTTACCGTGCCTGTCCCTGCCGTCACGACGTAGCTCGAGGGGGAGCCAGGATCGGCGCCTCCGCTCGAAGCGATCACGATGCTGTTAGAACCAATGGTGACTTTGCCGAGACTGAGGATCAACGAATCGGAAACTGAGAGCGGACTGGTCAGCATTACGCCTGCGGAATTATTGATGCGTAGCCTCTTCAAAGAGTAAGTGCCAACACCACCGACGGTTTGCTCCAGCGTCCCGACGAGTTGGATTGCTTTGGCAGCGTTATCGACCAACGCACCATTGTTCGTGACATTCCCAAACAAGTTGATCACATTGGTCAAGCCGGATGTCCACGTAACACCCGAACCAATTGTCAGATTTCCCCTGATCGAAGTTGCACTACTACCAGATGTGGAATATTGCTTTGTCCCTCCCGCAGCATCTGCGCTCAGCACGAGACTACCATAAGTCCGACCAGAAGCCGAGAAGGAGTACGAGCCTGTTCCCGGTACATCGAATTCGAACACGCCCGACTCTGTGCCGCTTGCACGCGCGAGTTGAGAGACGATCACAGCGTTCGCCCTTTCTGTGTTGTGGACATATCTTCCACCGTTGGCGATGAACATGCTGTCGTTGAGTGAAGCGAACGCAATGCCATTGCCGCTGCTCGCCCCGGAGGAGTTTCTCAAAACGGCACCGCGATTCAAAACAATATCGTAGGGAATCGTAGTTGCTGCGTCGCCAACAGTAAAACCGGGATTACCGGTGTTGACGCTTGGCAGAACGAGTGTGATCGTGTAGGAGCTGTCAGGCGTTATCACCAACCGCTTAATCTTGGGATTCGATGCCGTTGGAAGATTCACCGTGTAGCTCGTGCGAACGGTGGAGTTATCGAGAATCACTTCGTGTGTCGAGTCGGGAACAACAGCACCGCTCCAATTTGCAGAGTCACTCCAACTTGTTCCATCGCCTCCACCAGTCCAGGTTTTTGTTTGTGCACTTGTGCTCAACCTAAGGGACACAACGACGAGCACGCCACAGATAATGCATAGCAGCTTCTTCATAAGAGTTTTCCTCCAATATGAAAGCATGGCAAAGTATGTAATGATTGGTTCGAACGATTGTTTGCAATGGGACGGAAGAACATTACGCTTTGAGGCTGACTCAAAGTAGGAAAAGTTGAAGATTGTGTCAATTGGCGGCGCAACAAAGTGACGTCAATTGCCCCGCGGAAGTGACATCGTACGATAAGCAAGAGTATATACCGCTGAAAGCCGGTCGAAAGTGTTCGACTCAGCAGTCGGAACTAATCTGCCGGCGTGAAACTCTACGGTGTGGGTGTGGAGCGTGGCGAAAGCCGAACCTCCTCCTTAAACACGAACGCCCTAACATGCAGGGCGTTCGTGGGGGATGTTCACCACTCCTTGTCAAAACGTGAATCGTGTGCCGAATGCAATCGAAGCATGTGAAACCTCATCCCCACCCCATAACACATCGACGTTCTCGGTTGCAAGATCGAGTTCGAAAAGGCCGAAATGCAAGCCAAAGCCAAACGCAAGACTTGCTCTCTCCGTTCCGCCGAAAGCTATACCGGTCCGCAACGGAAGAAACTTCAACAATGACCACTCCATCCCCAACGACAAGCGCGCGTAGAGCGTAGTACCCGGTGCATCAGCTAATCCCTTGGTGTATGCCGCTGCCATGATCATCTCGCCCGGAATCCATTCGACAAGCTTGTCCACGTGCACCGCAATGCCTGTTCTCAATGTGGCAGGCAACGACCGCGAGAACGGAGAACCGGCGCTCTTTTTCCCTTTCAGGGCGTTTTCTATCGCTGCGCCATCTTCCACTTGTCGAGGGTCGTCGATGACGATTGTTGTGTCCGCAATTGTTTCTTCAAGTCTCTCTTCCCAATTCACCTGTCCGATATCGGTGAGGCTGACCCCGATGGTGATCGCATCGCCGACACCTCCTGCAAGGCCGAGATCGAAACCCGTCCCATGACCGAATGCTCGTTGACTGAATGGCGAGAACGTGAAGCCGCTCTGCTTGCGCGTCGGATCGAGTCCGGCGAGACGCGCAAGATAACTCACACGTCCGGTGAGTATGCCGTTGCTTGAAGTCGCCAGCGAGGTATTGAACTGTTCCACTTCGTAATAGCCAAAACCATCCACCAGCTTGACGGCGGCACCAAGTGCAAGCCACTTCATGAATGAAGGGTGAGCAATCGTTCCACCGAACGAGAGCGTATAGTAGCGAAGCCACGCGGCATGCGCACTCGTTCTCCCAAAATCGTACACCGAACCGGGAGTATTTCCATAGAGCAGGAACCGCACATAGTCGTTGGGGATTCTTGCCATCCCGGCGAGTTGATCGATAATCGTGAAGGCGAATCCGCCGATCGAAGGAAACTGTACCGACACACCAAGGAGAAGCAGCGAAGCATCTGCCGTCAGCTCTCCGACTCCGCCGCGGAAGGCGTCGAGGATCTTTTGCTTGTCCGTCTCGTCCAAAAATTTTCCGACGCGTCCGTCTCCGGTTTCGACGCCGGTGAAGTATTGCTTGTACAACCCATAGGTGAGGAAATCGCTGCCTGCTTGTACACCGACGCATGCAATGCTCAACGTAAAGGGATCGTCCTTCATCGCGAGGTTAGCAGGGTTGATGCCAACAGCATCCAGGCTCTTCGAAGATGCGAACGCTGCGCCCGCCATACCCATTCCACGCACCTCGGCTTTTTCGCCTGCTGCAAAGGCAAACACCGTTGTGCACACAAGAGAAGCGAGAGGAATCCACCACAACGATCGTCGTTCCATCTTATCGAATCCTCCCCATTAACTGTGTCCACATGCGAATCTTTACTTGATTGTCGGTGCGAAATTGTACCGCAGAACTGCCGGAGGATGTCGTGAGTCCGACGACGTACGAAAGAAACTCCGACGTGTTGTAGTTGGCAAGTTCTTGACGTGAAAGTTCAAGAACAGTCGTTGAACGGCTGGAGGCGACCACATTGCCACTGCCATCGACTTGTGCGGCAGCCAATCGAATCGGCACGCCTGGCTGTGGCAGTGTCATCAAGTGCGTACGCGAAGCGCCGAGGAATGAAACGGTCACACCGAGTTCAGCCGGTACGCCGTTTTCCAATTCGATGAACACCTTACCTCGGTTGTATTGATCGAGCGTGGCTTGGTCGATCATAAAGCCCTTTCGTCCGTTGTTGAGCGTGTCCCCGATGACGAGTGTATCCCGCACGATGCCGCTCTGCAATCCCAGGGTGAGGGGCACGCTGACGTTGACCGTACCACTCACCCCGCTTTTCGCTCCCACGCTTCCGACTCCCCCCAGCGTAGGATTGTACACGTCGGGCGGATTGATGAGAATTCTTCCATAGACGCGTACGGAATCAGGCAAGCGTGGAGAAAGCTGACTGAAGAACCGACCAACCTCGACGGGGTCGAAGTCGATGGCGTTTTGTCCCGGCATCAACCGACGTTGCGAAGCAGGTACAGTCACGAACACCGAATCACCCGAGGCTTTCCGCGCGCCGAGGGTGATGAAGGCATCCGATGGAAAACCGATGGATGAATTCGTTGCCAAGCGGAGATGGGCTGCAGGAAGAATGAGCTGACCCGAAAATTTTTGTAAACCCTTCCAAAGCCCAAGATTCACTTTTGAATCCACCGAAACCCATACCGGTTTCACCACGCCAACGGCAGAATCAGCAACAAACGGCGAAGCAGTCGTCATCGCGATACTGACACGGTCGGTTTCTGAAACCGTCACCGGCTGACCCACAGTCGACGCGACCCACACGCTGCCACGGATATTCAGCACGCGCAACAAATCACCCGAACGCGACGCGACCCGCGTTCTGGCAATATCGAGCACGATTGAACCCGAACCATAGGCGGGGAGAAATACACTGTCCTCATACGGAATGAAGGAATTGCCTACACGACGTTCCAACTCATCAAAGCGAAATAAGAACATGATGGAGAGCGCAATCTGATTCTGCAAGCTAAGCCGAAGTGCCCCGCTTTTCATGTACACCTCTTTGACCAACGTCGAATCGTCGATGCGAATGCGTGTGGTGTCATTGTCCACCAGGCGTTGCGCCGGAATTTCCGCCATCACCGCCTGCCGAGCCTTGAGGTTCGCGGTCGAAAGAGTTGCCACCAACAAATCGCCGTTTGGAATTTGTACCGGTGTGCCGTTGCTGCCCGGGGTATGAAATTGCAAACCGGAGATGCGATAATCACTCGTGAACGACTTGGAGGCAAGATTGTCGCTTGCCGTTCGAGACGAGAACGGCGGGATCGTTGGGGGAGAGAAAGTAAATGTCGCGATCACATTGTCATACTGATCGAACAAGAGAATGGGGGTGGTGATCTCCATCGCAACAGGAAGATTGTTGTCGAGTTGCAAACTGATTGTACCGCTCTTGAGCGTAACCTCTTGGAATGCATCGATCTTCGAAATGATGTCGGCAAACACCATCGTCGTGTCGGGGATCGGCATCGTCTGTCCTGGAACGAGCCATGGAATGATGATAGCGGATCGCTTCGGCGGAGCCGTAATGCTAAACGCGCCGAGCTTCATCGCAACAGATGTGTCCTTCGGTGTCAACGAGATTCTGTCGTTCACGGTCATGGAAGCGAGTGCGACAGACTTCGCAAAGATGATTTGATTACTGCCCCCAGTCTTGAGGAGCGAAGTATCCTTGGCGACCAAATCACCGAGGGTGTACACACGAGCGCCGAGCGGAAACGTCGCGTTCACGTCCCACGTCGGCAGCACGGGCGAGAGCGGTTCCTTGAAACAATTGAAACTCGTTGCGGCAAACAAGAACAGTACGGCAAGCCGTGACCACAGAGATTTCATATTCTCTTCCGGATGAGCAAAGATGGTAACTCGTTCTACCGGGGTCTGAAGCGCAAGACAGGTGCCAAGGAATCCGTAGGTGACAAAGGATCTTTGCCGATCACGAGTAACGACAACAGCGTGAAATCAGGAGGGTTTTATGCGCTTGCCATCGTTGAGCGACGCTCTCTGTAAATATGGATGAGATGGGAGAAATGGTGGGGAGGTAATTTCTTCAACACCATAAGAAATCGCGAAGAACTTTCGCGCTAGGTCTGTGGCTGATAACCTTGTTGGAAGGAATATGACTGGTCATGGGAATGGAGCAAAAAAAACATGCCCGCACGCGGGGACCACGGTGCGAGCATGCTGTCGGTGAAGATCGTGTTTCGAATCAGTGCACTTTTTCATCCTTGATGAAGGGTTGAATGCCGAACGGACCCGGCCCTTCACCGTGCATCTTGATCTCGCCGAATTTGCTTTCGTACTTCGCGATATTATCCTGCAGTGCGTGCAGCAAAAGCTTTGCGTGCTGGGTTGTCATGATGATGCGAGCAAGCACGCGGGCTTTGGGTACACCGGGCAGCACCCGCGTGAAGTCCACAACGAACTCCGCCGGCGAATGCGTGATGATGGCAAGATTCGAGTAGATACCTTCTGCTTCCTTCTCGCCCAGCTCGATATTGATCTGCTGGCTTCCGGGCTGCTGAGGATCGTTCATGAGCGTTCCTTTTCGACAATGATCATTTACCTTCTTTGATGAGTCTATCCGCCGTTTCGAAAGCCGCCTTTGCTTCCTTAGGCATGTTCAATGTCGCGTAGAGCTTGCCGAGTGCTTGATACAAGGTGGCGTCATCCTTCTTGTGCTCTTCAACCTTCTGGAACGCTGCAAGCGCTGCCTTGAACTTCTCCTTGTAGGTCATGTCTTCCTTGACCTTCCCTTTGCTCTCTTCCACTTTTTTGTCGGAGATGGCCTTCAACGCCACCCCCCAGTTCTGATAGGCAACGCCCAGATTGTACAAGGCATCTTTGTACAATTCATCTTTTTCTTCAGGGGCGATGGCGAGCATGGTATCCAATTGCTTGATCCCTTGCTCAAACTGCTCTTTCTTGATCAGATACAACCCGTACGCATATCGGCAGAGGCGGTTCTTCGGATCGGATTCGGCGCAGGTCTTTGTAAGGTTTAGCGCCTTGTCGTCCATCCCCGCCTTTTCATATACTTCAAGAAGACTCATCACGTTCGCCGGATCCGAGGGATTGTACTGATACAACTTTTCAAATGCGGCAACAGCCGCGTCGTACTCTTTTTTGGCTCCAAGCGAATCCTTGTCCTCCAACTTCATGCGTGCGCGTTGCATGTGCAGCCGACCAAGCAAGCTCAGTGCATCAGGGAAGTTCGGCTTCTTTTCGATACCCTTGTTCAGCATGGCGACAGCATCATCGCGTTGGCCGTTCGCATACATCGCCAAGGCACACACATAGTACGTCATCGCCGAATCTGGCTGAGCCATGACGGCTGTTTTGAACGAATCGATCGCGATGGCAAAGTACTTCGCGCTATCGCGGCCGAGATTGTAGTACTTGATGCCGGCGTTGTAGGAGTCCGCCCACAATTTCAATCGATAGCTATGGATTTCTTTCTGATGCTCCTTCGGATCGATCGAGGCAGCCTTGTCAAACGCTTCGATCATCTCAGGATATTTCCGAAGTTCGTAGCGGATTTGACCGAGGACAAACCACGCTTCTTCATCGTCGGGATCCTTCGCGACAGCTTTCAAAGCACTCGCTTCAGCCATCGTCCACTCTCGCTGCCTCATGTAGAGCTTTGCTGAGGTCAGATATTGAGCGAACGAGGAGGAAACACCTGCAAGGAGGAGGAAAAAAAGAATGAAGGTAGGATACCGATTCATGGTCACTCCTATGTGTTGTGGGGATGGACAAAAACTGCGCAAAAATATATCCATTCATGGGAAGAAAAACAAACAACGGAGATGGAAGCCGCATCACGCCTCACGCGTTACCCGCGCTGTGCAAAGAACAAGAACGAGCGCGAGTGGAGATTCAATCAGTTCGTTGGCGCGCGCAGAGCGGCGTGGCATATATCACCACATCCGCACGACTGTTGTGTATCTTACGTCCGCTTTTTTCCCTCACAAACGACTGAACACGCACCCGAACGTTGACAGCGCATCTCGATTTTGTTAGTCTATGATCACCCTTCGGTGCGAGGCTGAACCAGGCAAGAGATGAACAAAGGTTTCGATCAGAACTACTTTGAAGATTTTCACGTGGGGCAAACGTTCGAGTGCCCCACACCGAGAGTACTCACCAACGCAGACCGCGCGCTGTATATCGCCTTCACCGGCGATCGGATGCCGCGCTTCTGCGACGCTCATAACCGTATCCATCCTCTTACTGTGTTCCACACCGTCCTGAGCCAGACCGTCAAGCCGATCTCGTTCAATGCCGTTGCCAATTTGGGCTACGCGGAGGTTGCGTGGAGACAGCCTGTGCACATCGGTGATACGATCAGCACAACGGCAACCATCATCGGACTGAAGGAAAATTCCGGCCGTCGCGATGGTATTGTGTACGTCAGGACCGTCGGCAAAAATCAATGGAACGAGGTGGTGCTGGAATACGTACGCTGGGTGATGGTGAGAAAGAGTAGGGAGTATGCGACACCCTATTTGGATGCGCCGGTTGTACCCGGCTTACAGTCTGCGCTGGCACCGAAAAGGCTCACGTTGCATCCTCCCGACCAATGTTACCACAAGGCGACAGGCGGGAAATACTTCTACGAAGACTACGAGCCGGGCGAACGGATCGTACATCTCGGCACGGTGACCGTTTCCGAGGCCGAGCACATGAGCTTTACTCGCCTCTACCAGAACGCCGCTCGTTTGCATTTCGAGACGATCCCGCCACACACAGCGCCTGTTGTATTCGGAGGGTACGCGATCTCCCTGGGCTATGCTCTTTCGTTCATTGGACTGGAGAACCGGCTCGGATTGGTCGGCATCAACAGTGGCGTCCATCCGCATCCCGTTCATGCAGGCGATACACTCGCCTGCTTCACCGATGTCATCGAAAAAGTCGAAGTGCATCCCCACGTGGGCTTGCTCCGACTTCGCCTCGTTGTCGTGAAAAATTACATGCTCGGTGTTGAGATGCCGTTTGAACCCCAACACGAGGATGCAACAGGCAAACAGGTGTACAATGACCACGTCGTGCTTGATCTCGATTATTGGGAACCCGTCATCACACGCGCCCACACTTCTTCACGCCCCGCGTGATGCTCACTCTGAGCTTCTATCTCCTCAACAAAGACTCCGATCACGTGAGGCACCAACATGGGTGAGACTGATTTGATTGCTATCAACTTTCGCCCGATTCAATTCTGTACATTTGCAATGGAGGTCACGGGAGTATCAGCTCGAGTGTAATTGAAAAGAAAGTCGAAACTCGTTAGATTTTGTCCAGCGCATATCTCTTCAGAGGAGAACTTCATGGCTGAGAACGCTCCGTTGGTGAGCATTGGACTACCGGTGTACAACGGAGAACGGTATCTCGCGGAAACGCTGGATGCCCTCCTTACCCAGTCGTACACCAACATCGAGATCATCATTTTCGACAACGCCTCCACCGATGCAACGCAAGCTATTTGCCGCACGTATGCGTTGAAAGATTCTCGCGTTCGGTACTATCGGAACGAACGCAATCTTGGCGCGGCGCGCAATTACAATCTTACGGTTGAGCATGCACGCGGCGTGTACTTCAAGTGGGCAGCTCACGACGATCTTTGCAAACCCACATTCATCGAATCGTGCATCGAAGTACTCGAGCGCGAGCCCCATGTGGTCCTTGCCTATCCCAAAACGATCGTTATCGGACCGAAAGGCGAAACGATCGATGCGCAGTTCGAAGATCACTTCAACATCCGTGATGAGCAACCGCATCATCGGTATCGACGCTTTACCTTTGTTCCGCTCGATTGCAATGCTGTGTTCGGCGTGATGCGTTTAGCTGTCCTACGGCAAACGCCGTGTATCGGTCCTTACGAATCGTCGGATCGTGTGTTGTTGGGAGAGCTCGCGTTGCGCGGCGAAATTGCCGAAGTGCCCGAACGTCTTTTCCTACGTCGTTACCATCCGGGTGTCTCGACGTTTCGGAATAGAACGAAACGAAAGATCGCGCGATGGTTCCATCCGCAAGCGAGCGGTCGCTTCACGCGCTCGCGGCGGTTCATTGAGTACGTGAAGACACTTTGGCGCGTGCCCCTTTCTCCCTACCAGCGAGCGTACTGCCTCGGATTTCTCTTGCTTTTCTACATGCGATTGTATCTCGATCCCTCACGGTGGCAACGGATATGGCAAGCGGGCGCATTCCGATTTGAGATCCTCTTTCGAGGAAGGTGGCTCGCATCATCACTGCGGAATAAACGTATATCGCATGTCCTATGAAAGTCGCAATCCTCGCGGGGGGCGTGGGAAGCCGGCTTGCTGAAGAAACAGAAATAAAGCCCAAACCCATGATCGAGATCGGTGGAAAGCCGATCTTGTGGCATATCATGATGCTGTATTCGTACTACGGGTTCAATGAGTTCGTCATCGCACTCGGATACAAAGGTGAGCAAATCAAAAAGTATATCGTGGACTATGCAGCACTGAACGGCAATCTCCGAGTCAATCTCAAGACCGGCAAGGTCGATATGCGAAGCGGCTTTCGGCCCGACTGGAATGTGGAGTTGGTCGATACGGGCATTGCAACGCTTACTGGTGGGCGCATCAAACGCCTTCAACCATATCTCGGGAACGAAACGTTCATGCTCACGTGGGGAGATGGTGTTTCCGACGTGAACCTGCACAAGCTGCTCGCCTTTCATCGTTCGCACGGCAAGCTCGCAACCCTCACCGCTGTTCGACCTCCTGCGCGCTTCGGACATCTCACGTTCGATGGTGACCGTGTCGCCTCGTTTGAAGAAAAACCACAAACAGCGGAAGGGTGGATCAACGGAGCGTTCTTCGTCCTGGAGCCCGGCATTTTCGACTACATCGAAGGGGACGAGACACAATGGGAGAAAGAACCGATGGAGCGACTCGCCGCCGATGGCCAACTCATGGCGTACAAACATACCTCATTCTGGCAGTGCATGGACACCCTGCGGGATAAGAAGCTTTTAGAAGAGTTATGGGATCGAGGCAATGCTCCGTGGAAGGTCTGGAACGACTGACCTGACGTAACGTTCACAGGGGGATCAATGAAAAAAGTTTTGGTGACAGGTCATCGCGGCTACATCGGGACGATGTTGGTGCCGATGCTCTTGGATGCTGGATACGAGGTAGCGGGGCTGGATAGCGATCTCTTTCAACGCTGCACGTTCCGCCCAGGCATTGTGGAGATTCCCGAGAAACGGATCGATGTGCGAGACGTAACGCCAGATGATCTGGTAGGATTCGACGCCGTGATCCATCTGGCAGGCCTTTCCAATGACCCGCTCGGTGACCTGAATCCGTCGCTCACCTACGAGATCAATCATCAAGCCTCGGTACGCTTAGCACGCATCGCGAGGCAGGTCGGTGTGCAGCGATTCATCTTCTCCTCGTCGTGCAGTAACTATGGTGCCAGCGGCGACACGTTGCTGACCGAAGACTCCCCTTTCAATCCCGTAACACCATACGGCGATTCGAAGGTGAAAGTCGAGCACGATGTTTCCCTGCTTGCCGACAGACATTTCAGTCCGACGTTCCTTCGCAACGCCACGGCGTACGGGGTATCGCCTCGCCATCGTTTCGATCTTGTGCTGAACAATCTTGTTGCATGGGCATTCACGACAGGAAAGGTTCTCATCAAGAGCGACGGCTCACCATGGCGACCACTTGTCCATGTGGAGGATATTTGTCGGGCATTCGTTGCCGTCCTCCACGCACCGCGCGAGGCCATCCACAATCAAGCATTCAATGTGTGCCGGACAGAAGAAAACTATCGCGCACGAGAGCTTGCCGAAATCGTCCACCGTACCGTGCCCGGCTGCAGCGTCGAATTTGCACCCGGGGCTGCGCCGGACAAGCGAAATTATCGCGTGGATGGAACGAAGATTCTTGCGGCGCTCCCACATTTCAAACCCCAATGGACTGTGGAACGCGGGGCACGAGAACTTTATGAAGCATACAAAGAGACAGGACTGCTGCTCGAAGACTTCGAAGGCAAACGCTTCAACCGTATCGATCATATCAAATATCTCTTGAACAGTCGAACCCTGGACGGCTCGCTCCGTTGGAAGGTCGCTGAGGAAATCGAAAGCGTATGAGTTTTCACACTGGACTTGCATGCCGGTCGTGCGGAAGCAACGGGCTTCTCTCTATCATCGACTTTGGACACACACCGCTGGCCGATGCGTTAGTGCGGCCCGAACGCCAACACGAGCCGGAATACACCGCCCCACTCGAACTTGTCTTCTGCCCCCAATGCTCTCTGGTGCAGATTACCGAAACGGTTTCGCCGGAGATACTTTTTTGTCGCGAGTATCCGTACTACTCTTCCGTGTCCCCAACGCTGATGGCACATTTTGCGACAAGCGCGCAGCAGATCATGAAGCGACAAAAGCTCGGTTCCCACTCGCTCGTGATCGAAGCCGCCAGCAACGACGGATACATGCTGAAGCATTTCGCCGAAGCAAGGATACCCGTTCTCGGCATCGAC
This sequence comes from Ignavibacteria bacterium, assembly GCA_040290295.1. GTDB lineage: Bacteria > Bacteroidota > Ignavibacteria > UBA10030 > UBA6906 > CAADGV01. The sequence continues at coordinate 8,218 of PSMW01000038.1, read as the reverse complement.
CCTGCCGAGGGCCCTGCTGGGGCTGCCATCGAGCGAGGCATTCCAACGCTGAAGACATTTTTCACGCGAGAGCTTGCCCAACAACTCGCCCACGAAAGGAAACGTGCCGATGTCTTTCTTGCCAACAACGTGCTTGCTCATGTTCCCGACTTGAACGGCTTTGTTGCGGGAATCAAGCTTTTACTCAAACCTCACGGGATAGCCGTTATCGAGGTACCCTACGTACTGGACCTCGTACAACATGTGGAGTTCGACACAATCTACCACCAACATCTTTGTTATTTTTCGGTAAAGGCGCTCGACTCGCTCTTTCGGCGCCATGGGCTTTTCATCAATGACGCAGAGTTGCTCAGCATTCACGGCGGTTCGCTTCGACTGTTCATCGAACAGAACGAACGGGTTGCACAGACGGTGAAACATCTCCTTGCCGAGGAGGAGCGTCGTGGTGCAAACACGTTCGAGTTTTATAAAGAGTTTGCTCAACGCGTGCAAAACGTAAAAGAGCAGCTTCGCGCGATGATCACTGAAGTAAAACAGTCGGGTGCCCGCATTGTCGGGTATGGAGCGGCAGCGAAAGCGACAACGTTGCTCGCCTACGTGGGGCTCGACGGTAGATACATCGACTACATTGTAGATTTGAACCGGCATAAGCATGGAAAGATGATGGGGGGGAATCATATTCCTATCTTTCCACCGTCACGATTGCTGGACGATATGCCCGAATATGTGCTCATTTTAGCCTGGAACTTTGCCAAGGAGATCATGCGCCAACAGGCAACATATTTGCAGCAGGGCGGCAGGTTCATCGTCCCTCTGCCGGAACCAAGAGTCGTTCACGGGCAGTCGGATGTGGTAAGAGTGTTGGACAAGACGATTGTTACTCAAACATGATGTGAGAGAACATGCTCCATCGATATATCCACAATTCATCCAAGAGGGGAACCATGATACAACGTTCATCAGTAAGCGTGTTGTGCATCGCTGCGGCGTTGATTGCACTCGTTTCCAATATCGCACTCGGACAAGGTATCCGTTCGAGCGACTTCAATGGAGGGACACTCGATACCTTCTGGACATTCGTCGATCCGCGCGGCGGTTGTACGCTGAGCATGACCGGAACGCAAGCAAGCATTGACATTCCGTTCGGGCTTTCGCGTGATCCTGTCTCCTCGGGGCAAGGGGGAAACCGTGCGCCGCGCATTGTTCAGCGCGTCGGTCCCCCGGGATCCGATGTCGGAAACTTTGGTATCTACGCGAAGTTCGATGGTGTCCAGACTCGGCAATACCAGATACAAGGCATCATGGCGATACAGGATGATTCGAACTATGTTCGATGTGAAATTTACAGCGACAGTGCCGGCATGAAAGCCTTACTCTACACGTTCGATAATCACGGCAATTACCGAGCTCGTAAGGAACATCTCCTTGAGAGTGTTCCTCGAGGGACGGCGCCATTCTGGATTCGTCTCGACAGGAGTGACAGTATCTTCACTCAATACTATAAGCTGAGCGAACCGGGACAATGGATTTTTGTTGACACAGCAATCCATCACATGAACGTTGACTCCGTTGGCGTTTATGCAGCGAACTCCGATTCGCTTCAACCGCCGGGGGATACCTCTGCTCCCGCGTTCACAGGTCTGATCGATTACTTCATCAAGGACCCCTCGGGTCCGTTGCCTGTGCAACTGGCAAGCTTCACAGCACGCCTTGCGCCGAACAATCTCGTCCACTTGGAGTGGATGACGGTTTCGGAAACGAACAACTATGGCTTCGAAGTGCAAAAACGCCTCGGTACTGCAGGTGCATTCCTCACGATCGATGGCAGTTTCATAGCCGGACACGGGACAACCTCCGAACCGCACTGGTACTCGTACATCGATCCGACAACGTCGCCGGGCGAGTGGCGCTACCGTTTGAAACAGATTGATCTCGACGGAAGAACCAGTTACTCCGAGCCGATCGAAGTCACGGTACCGACTGGCGTACATGGAAACGTCGTCCCGACAGTCTTCGCACTCGAACAGAATTATCCCAACCCATTCAATCCGGAAACGGAGATACGCTTCTCGGTCGCCGTGACGGGACGAGCGACGCTCGAGGTGTTCGATGTGCGCGGCCGAAAGGTTGCCTCAGTGTTCGATAGTGTTGCTGAAGCGGGCAAGCAGTATCGCACTCGTTTCAACGCAGAGCGCCTCACCAGCGGCGTGTACTTTTACAAACTCGTGAGCGGAAGTTCCCGCGCGACGAAGAAGATGTTATTGGTGAGATAAGAAGCGCAGTATCAATCGTTTGCTCTTGCCATACCGACTCGGTGTACTCAACCCCACAACCGCTGTGGGGTTGAGGCGTATTTTTCTTTCATTGCATCACAACCAAAAATCGAAGGTGCCATTGATGCCCAAGAAGGTGTGCCCCCCATCGTGCAGGCTTGTAACGTTGTTGCTCATGGCTATCGGCAACGTGATCTACGCCTCGGGCCCAACGATCACTGTGTGGTATGGATTGAATCAGTCCTTCGGGCAACTGGGCAATCCGCAGACGGCGATTAACATTCTCGGGAATGTGTCCGACCCGAACGGCATTCACAGTCTCACGTACCGACTGAACGGCGCCCCGCCCGTTGCACTTTCTCGCGGTCCCGATACCCGTCGGCTCCTGCGTCCCGGTGACTTCAATGCCGATATCAACACCGAAGACCTCCTCGCGGGAACCAACACGGTCGTCATCTCGGCAACCAACGTGCTGAACGAAACATCGGTGGAGACCGTCACCGTCAACTACACAGCAGGCAATATCTGGCCCGGCAACTACACCATGAATTGGAGTGCAGCGAGTTCTATTCAAAGTGTCGCGCAGGTGGTAGATGGCCATTGGACGCTGACCGATAGTACGATACGTCCCACATATCTCGGATACGATCGTTTGGTCGCCATCGGCGACAAGAATTGGACAGACTACGAAGTAACGGTTCCGATCATTTTCTATTCTATCGACACGCTTAGAGGATTCGGCAACCCGAGCAACGGACCTGGAGTAGGATTGTTATTCCGATGGACGGGACATACCGACAATCCGATTTCAGGATGGCAGCCGAAGACCGGCTATCTTCCGTTAGGTGCACTTGCGTGGTATCATTGGGATTGGATCGATCCCCATGCGCCTCCACAACTCGAGCTGTTGGGCAACAATCTGAACTCGATGGGTAGTGCCGGTTCGATTCTCACATCGCATGTTTGGCACTATTTCAAAATGCGAGTTCAGACCATTCAGAATGTTGGGGGAGCGTACAAGCTGAAGGTGTGGCGAGTCGACCAGCCGGAGCCAAGCAGTTGGTTGATCGAGGGTCAACAAACGTTGAGCGACCCGCAGAACGGTTCGTTCCTGCTCGTCTCTCATCATGTCGACGCGGAATTCGGCAACGTCACCGTCACCCAATTGGGTCCGCCACTCCCTGTTCAACTCGCGAGCTTCACTGCGTCGGTTCAAAACGCTCGTACTGTCCGCTTGGATTGGATGACACTTTCGGAGACGAACAACTTCGGTTTCGAAGTACAAAAGGCGTTACAGCATACCAACACGTTCGTTACCATCCCAAACAGCTTTATCCCCGGACACGGAACGACGTTGGAGCCGCACCTCTACACGTTCGTTGACACGACGGCTTCGCCCGGTGTGTGGCTTTATCGCCTGAAGCAGATCGATCTCGACGGAACAGTTCACTACTCGGAACCGATCGAAGCGGGCATTACGACAAGCGTTGCTGAAGCGGCATTGCCCAACACATTCGCGCTCGAACAAAATTATCCGAACCCGTTCAATCCCTCCACAACGATCACATTCCGCCTGCCCAACGTAGGATCCCCAATTCATGTCACGCTCAGGGTGTTCGATATCTTGGGGCTCGAGGTCGCGACCCTGGTAAATGAGCCGAAGCAGCCCGGCGTGTACAAAGTGACGTGGTCCGCAACGAACATTCCCAGCGGTGTGTACGTGTATCGGCTCAGCGCTGCCGGACGATCGTTGTCACGACGCATGATCCTTCTGAAGTAAGAACCCATGCAGCAACCCAAACGCGATCGGGACACGGAAGCTCAAGATTTACGCATGGACGCGAAAGCAACGTGTCCTGCATGCGGCGCAGAGGGTTTGCTGATCTTTTACGAAGCCGAACGCGTTCCCGTCCACAGCGTTCTGCTGATGGCATCGCGCGAGCAAGCGTTGCACTACCCGAAAGGCGACATTCGGCTTGGCTTCTGCGACGCGTGCGGATTCATCACCAACACCGTGTTCGATCCTACCCTTCACGAGTATTCGTCGCGGTACGAAGAAACCCAAGCCTACTCTCCCACGTTCAACGAGTTTCACCATTCGCTCGCGCAGCGACTCATCGAACGCTACGACCTCCACGGCAAAGACATTATCGAGATCGGATGTGGGAAGGGTGAGTTCCTCCGATTGCTGTGTGAGCTTGGCAACAACCGCGGCATCGGCGTTGACCCAGCGTACGTTCCGGAGCGCAACCCCGGTGACGAACGCGTTCGGTTCATCAAGGACTTCTACTCGGAACAGTACGCTCACCTACGCGGCGACTTCATCGTTTGTAAGATGACGTTAGAGCACATCCATGCTGTGGAGTCGTTCGTCGGTATGGTGCGGCGCTCGATTGGAGACAAGATGAACGCGACGATCTTCTTTCAACTCCCGAACGTGACATCCATCTTGCGTGAGATCGTCTTCTGGGATATGTACTACGAGCATTGCTCCTATTTCAGCAAGGGATCGCTTGCTCGATTATTCCGCCGTTGCGGATTTCACGTTCACGCACTTTCAACAGAGTACAACGATCAATATCTTACCATCGAAGCCACGCCTTCTCGGCACGGCGAGTCCCCTCAGCTTGCCGAAGAGCACGACATGGTCGAACTGCGATCGCTCGTGCGGAGCTTCGCTTCGCTCTATCCAACAACGATTCACAAGTGGAAACACCGTGTGGCATGCTTGTTCGACAACGGTAAGAAGGTGGTCTTGTGGGGGGCCGGCTCGAAGGGCGTCGCGTTCCTCACCGCACTCGGCATCTCCTACGAAACAATGCCGTACGCGGTGGACATCAATCCGCACAAGCATGGAACTTTCCTCGCGGGCACCGGACAAGAAATCGTCTCCCCGAGATTTCTCACCACATACCGCCCCGATGCCGTGATTGTCATGAATTCGATCTACGAAGAAGAAATCCGAAAGGAGTTGACTGAGCTTGGCGTCGAGACCACGCTCATAACATTGTGATGACTCACCCGCCGCTTCGAAATCACTCCTTTCCCCATCGACTGCTTGCTGAACTGCGTGTCCGCCATCTGGCGAACATCCTGATCGCAGCGAGTATCTTCATCGTGTTGGGAACGACGTTGTACCCCTTCGACTTCACAACGGAAGACGTGGACAAACGATGGGCACCGTTTGTTGCGCCGAAGATCGAGAATCTTCGTTCGCTGCAAGATGACGCTGTGACCAATATCGTGTTGTTTCTCCCTATCGGAGTCGGCTTCGGCATTATCGCCGTGCGGAAGCGGATGAGCATGCTTGGAGGATTAGGAGCAGTCACACTTGCCGGCGCGTTGCTCTCTCTCTTTGTCGAAGTGTTGCAGCTCTTCTTGCCGTTTCGGTACTCCTCGTTACTCGATATCGCTGCGAACACCATAGGCTCAGCTGTGGGGTACATGGTGTACATCGTTTCAGCCCGTCCACTCTACCAGATGCTGACGCGTGCCGTCGAACGCGGCAGAGAGGGCAACGCGTCCGGTTGGCTGGTGGCGGCGTACTGTATCTATCTGCTGTGCGTTTGCTTGATCACCGTGCCGCTGCAACACTCATCGCTGATTTATGAGTTCAATAAATTCACCTATCCTCTGGTTGTCGGTAACGAACCGACAGGCGACAAGGGTTGGAACGGCCGAATGTATGATTTGATCATTACACGGCATGGACTCGCACCCGAAGGTGTTGCTCGCTATCTTCTCGGCAAACCGCTCGCGGGCGATGATGCCCGCATGATCGTTGCGCGGTATGTGTTGAAGGGCCACGCGCCGTACAGCGACCTTGCCCGACTCAACGCGCCGCTGGAGTGGCGCGGTGGTTCGCCGGACGCCGCCGACACGATGGGCGCATCCATTACCGAGAAGCGTTGGCTGCAGACCGCCAACCCCGCATACGAACTCTCCAGTTCGATGATCGAAACAAAACGCTTTACCATCTGCTTCAGCGCGCAATCGCTGTCGTGGTCGGATAAGGCGCGCATCGTCACCGTCTCCTCCAGTCCCTACCAACGAAATTTTTCCGTCCTGCAACTCGGCAACGATCTCGCCGTCCGCTATCGCTCGATGACGACCGGCATCAACGGCACGAACCCGCAGTTCATCGTGCCGGACGTGTTCGCCGACAGCTTGCTCCATCGTATCGTCGTATCGCTGGACGCGACACAGTTGCACGTGTACATCGATCGGATCGAGAATCACTACGATGTTGAACTGGGACCGGGCTTTGCTTTACTCAACCGGACGTTTCCTACGCGCGGCGTGCTGGATCTTTCCTCTGCCATGAAAAACTTTCACAACTATTTGTACGCCGCGCTCGCGTTCATGCCGCTGGCGTACATGCTCGGCTTGTTGCTGACGCAAGAGCACGCATCGCTTGTTGCTCGACTTCTCATCACGACCATCGGCGTCCTTTTTCCTCCTTTCCTCGTCGAGGAGGAGTTGGTGTTGATGACCGGCAGATCCGTGATCCATGAGCACATCCACACCGGCATCGCCATCATGATCGCTACGACTGTGATAACGTGGTCGTACTATAAGCTCAAACCGGGTTTCTTCCCTGATGAGGGACGAGTGGCATCATGAACGCTGAACGATCGCGCGGCTGTCCGGTCTGCGCGTCGCTCGACGTGGAGATGTTTTTCCACAGAGATGCGGTTCCGGTGTTTTGCAACGTGTTGTATCCGACCGTTGCGGAAGCCCGCACAGCACAGCGCGGCACTATCACCCTTGGCTCCTGCAACGCTTGCTCCCACATCTACAACGTCGCCTTCGATCCGAAGCGTGTCGCGTACACAGGTGCATACGAAAACTCGCTTCACTTCTCCCCTCATTTCCAAACATACGCCGAACAACTTGCCCGCTCACTCATCGAGCGCTACAACGTGATGGACACAACCGTGCTTGATATCGGGTGCGGGAAGGGAGAGTTTTTGGACCTGTTGTGTACGTTGGGAAACAACAGGGGCATCGGCTTCGACGCGAGCTATGTAGCTGAGCACATCACCCACTTATCACCTGAGCGCCTCACATTCGTGAGGGAGAATTTTTCCGAGCACGCGGCGCACATTGCTGCTGCACTCGTGAGCTGTCGCCACGTCCTCGAGCACGTGTCAAACCCTCGAGCGTTGGTTGCCGCTATAGCTGCGACCACACGGAATGCATTGAACGCGGTTGTGTATATCGAAGTACCGCATGCACTGTGGACGTTTGAACGGCTTGGCATCTGGGACGTGATCTACGAGCATTGCGCCTACTTCACACCGTTATCGCTCCGCTTTCTGCTGGAGGGATGCGGACTTCACGTAATTCGCTTATACGAAGCCTTTGACGGGCAGTATCTCTCCGCGGAGTGTACGGCGCAGCGATCCGCGCGCGATGCGGAGCCTGAGGAACGCACTTCGGCATCACAGTGGCTTCCCTTTCTCCGCGCGTTCTCCGAGAAATACAAACAGAACGTGGAGACGTGGCGCACTCGCCTTGCAGCGCTTCACAGCGAGGGAAAGCGAGTCGTCGTTTGGGGTGGCGGATCGAAAGGTGTCACGTTTCTCAATGCCGTCGACGTGCCTCACACCGTTTCTTGTGTCGTTGACGTCAATCCTCGCAAGCATGGATTGTTCACCGCCGGTACGGGCCACCGCGTCGTGTCGCCCCAAGAACTTGTGCTTCACTCACCTGATGTTGTCATCGTTATGAACCGCGTGTATGAACAGGAGATACGAACCACGCTCACTTCGCTGGGACTGGCGCCAGCACTTTTCTTCGCGTGATGCTTCCCTCCGCGTACCGCCTATGATTTCGTAACGCGCAGATTTGGGTTGCGCACAACATATCCTGATGTTGCCTATGAAGAAGGTTTCGACTTCGTTCCGCTTCGCTCCACTCCGCTCAACCTGACGAGGTCTGCT
>PSMW01000009.1:35675-112039 GCA_040290295.1 Ignavibacteria bacterium | reverse complement strand
GCTCGGATGAGATCGTCGTTGAGGACGACGGATACGTTTTTTGCATGAGACCTTCTGGAAAAATCTGCAAAAATATATCCAAATCGTGAAGGAGAAGCAAACAACCTCTGCACAATCAATGGAGCAGCGGTGAGGAGGGGAAGACCGGAACACGTCGCTGCGATCGCGCTATCGCACCGGTTTCCATTCGTTGAGAATGGATCGACGAAGAAATTGCACGGCAAGAAAGTTCATGAACCACGAGGCCGTCACATAAGCGTAGCCGTACTTGCGATAGCGCCGCGGCGATTCATACACGACCACGTCTTTCAAGAAACGAATCCTGCCGAGACGTTTGAGTCGGCGGAACATATCGTAATCTTCTCCTGCTGCAATGTGTGCCGAATAGCCGTGCACGCGCTCGAACGTCTCGCGCTTCATGATGTGACACTCCCCGCGCCCCATGCCCATCCCCACCTTGTTCATCATGAAGAAGAACCAGTTGTAGAAACCGTGGTAGTAACGATCGATGGGCTTGCGTTCGTGGGGATAGATTTCGACACTGCACGTCATGGCAGCAAGTCCGTCACGATCGATCTCATCGAGAATCCTGCGGAAGAAATAATCCACGTCGTGGATGAGCGTATCGGCATTGAGGAAAACGAAGATCCGCCCGCGGGCATGTTTGGCACCTTCGTTCCTGCCCAGCGAGATGGTTTGCTTTGCGCCGCCGGTATTCTCGACCACCGTGTGGGCATAGCGTCGTGCGATCTCCAGCGTGCGGTCGGTGCTTCCCCCGTCGCTCACGATCAGCTCGAGTCGATACTGTTCGACAAGTTGTGGGGTGAACTGCTGCAGCATGCCGCCCAACAATTTCTCTTCGTTGAGGGCGGGAACGATGACGCTGAAGGTGGGGGCAGTGGGCATGACGCTCAACGGAACGAATTCTCCTTAGCCCTGCTCGCACGAGCAGAGCAAACCGGAGCGCGCTTTGGCGAAGCATTCCTTCTCCTCTGTCGCGGAAAAGTAGGCAAGCCCCTCGGTGCCGATCGCATCGGCATAGACGAAGCGTGTCCACTCATAGACACCGCTTGCCGCCAGCAACACCAACGACATGTAGAAGCACACTTTCGTGCAATTGGCGTCTGCAAGAATCGCCTCGGAACCGAGTTGGCTGCCCACCTTTCGTTTGCCGTAGATGAGTGCCCACATGATGAGAATGGAAATGAGGGAAATGACGACGCCCCAGAACGTTGTCTCGGGTCTGTGCTGTGTAAGAGTATTGTTGATCGCCATACCGACAAGCACGAGCGTGAGGGCATAGAACGCAAAACCCGTGACGCGTAACGCCGTCCGTTCGAAATCATCATGGCTCACGTGGTTGTTCCGCCGAATCCGATACACCATGTGTGCTATGCCGATGCCCGAGATCGTCTCGATGATGCTGTCCAGTCCGAAGCCGAACAGGGCAAACGTCTCGTCCTCGTAGCCGAAGTATGTCGCCACCAAACCTTCGATGATGTTGTAGGTGATGGTAAAAATGCTCAAGGCAAACGCAACATCATACAGTTTCTTTTCTCTTGCTCCTCCGCCAGCGACGGCAGAGTGCACCAGCCTGGTGCGATCATATTTGTCGTGCACTATCATCGTGCGCTCAATATATAAAAATGTCGAATCATTTTGGGATCGTCTCGCCGGACGCTGAACGGCTTGTCGGCGGCGAGAGCGCCTCGACTGTTTGAACAATCCGATACTGCGCTTCGTTCTCGAGCGTTGTCCTCCAGATCGGCGTGACCACCGAGCATTGATACAAACGTTCGAATCCGGACTCCGAGAGCGAAACCGTTTCGATGGGATGGCGCCAGAGCAGTGCGGCTTGATCGAACGTGAAGCGCGTCGAAAGCCCCAACCATTCATCGACCACACTCGTGCTGCGAACGTTCTCTTCGCTGCCTATGCTTTTGAGGCGAGCATCGCGCAGTGCTCGACCTTCGATCCGATAGTAGCGATCATGCGCGTCGCCCGCCATCAGTCCAAGACAAAACTCTACCCCAAACATCACCTCGATGGGCTTTGCTTCGAGGTTCTTCAGCGTGTACGCCACGTCGATCGTGCTCTCCGTGGGATCGAAGCGCACACATTTCCGCAGAACGAGACGATGAGGCGTGCCATCGAACCATAACGCACCGTCGCGCTCGAGCACCAGCAGTATCCCGCTTTCGGTACGTTCGATGGTGTGTCGGAACGGTTGATTCACGAAATCGCCGAGCTCGAGATACGCGCACCGTGCGTAGTCTTCGAGTGTTGTTCCCTTGCCGAAGAAATGATCGACAAGCGACGCGTGACGGTACCAATCGAAATGCAGGTGCTGTTCCAATCCCAACTCCTTCACCAACACACCATCGTGAACCGCCGCATCGTCGTGCAGTGTTCCACCCTTTGCCATCAATCGGCGATGATAGCCTTCCTCTTGCCGGCTCAGCACATCCAACATGTTGAACGCGAGCGGCCTGAAATCCAACTCGATTAAACTCCCCCCGACCGAAGGTTTGAAGTAGAGATTCATCTTATCGGATTCGATCAACACTTCCTTGCTGCCGTCGCAGTCGAAGTCGGTCTCCTCCACCCGAACAGAAGGGAGTGCTTCGATGGCGTCGAGCTCCGCCTCCGCGCGCAGCAGATGGCGATACACTGGAACGCGAAGATTCGGAAGATACAGTCCGCCGAACACACCATGCCAGTACGCATCGTTACACTGTCCAGCCCAGAGCTGATCCCACACACTCTGCGGGAGATTCCTTCGTGTAGCAAGCCGATGTGCACGGGTGCTCACCCGCAGCATTTTCTTGTGCATGTGGTTCGCTTCGGGATACTTTGCAAGAAAAATTGCGCCAGTATCCTCCCCGAATGAACATCGCATTCTCTTCGGCGATGTGGCGTTCTTTGAGTTGCTGCTCGAACGTTTCGAGCTGGAGGAAGGCTGTGGGGTTGAGTGCCCACTTCATCATCTCGCTGTAGGATGCGGTCGGGAGATAGATTCTCCCGAGCGGCGCGACGCTGCTGATAACCTCCTGAAGATGACGTGAAGTGATCCAGCGGTGTTCTTCGAGCATCGAACAGAACGACTCGAGCCAGCCATGCGTGTACACGGTGTCGAACGTCTTGGGCCACACGCCGAACTTTTCGCCATCGTCGGCATGAATCACCACACGCGGCTCTCGCTCCGACGCCACGCGCTGAAAGTAATGCAACGACTCGTTCACCGATCGAAAGGGCATCGCGTAGCGAAGCGTCTTGTCTATGGGCAGGATCGCAAGCACAGCGCCGTTGTCTTCCGTGAGGTAATAGCCGAGCAAGTCCTCGTCGTGCAAGCCCGCATGACGAACGTGGGTATCGTCCACAACCACGAATTCCACGCCGGCTTCGACAAGCGAGGGAACAAGCGACTGTTCCCACACGCGCTCAGCAAGCCACATCCCCTTCGGTGTATAGTCGAAAACCTGTTCGATGCATGCCGAGAGCTTTCGAATCTGTCCGATGCGATCGGCTTCGGGAATGATCGCCAAGATTGCTTCGTAGTATGCGCCGGTGAGCAACTCCAACTGTCCGCGATGCACCATCACCCGCATCAGCTCGATCAATTCCGGCTGATGCTCCACGAGCCACTCCAGGAGCGGTCCACTCCAATGTGTGGTGAATTTGATCGTGGGATGCTTCTCCATCACTTCGAGGAACGGTTTGTATGAATGCCCGTATGCTTCCTCGAAGACTTTTTGGAAATTGCCGATCGGTTGATAATTATGGATTGCGAAAACGAACGTGAGGGAGTTCATGGGCATCGAACAATACGAGACTGAACCAGGGCTTCACACCGATGGCACCGCAGTCGTCAACAGGAGCGAGGGTCGACGTACTCTCGCGTCAGGATGAATGGGATGATAACCCTGCGGGGAACGACAACTTCCGTCCGATCGAAAACACGGAGACGACCTTCGATCATGACAGGGATAGGCGTCGGCGAAACTTGGCGAGTCCGGCACGTCGGGTCCTGAACAAACGTCACAAGCCGCTTCAAATCGCGTCCGTCGTCTGCAAAAAAATCCCACGACACGCCAAAACGAAGGGAGTCGCCGGGATCCAAACGCAAGTGTAGGCTGGAGGGATCGTACCGGCGAGCAAAAAGCAGGTTCGCATCATTCACCGTGATCGTTTTTCGAAACGTCGTATCCGATTGCCACGTCAGCGTGATTTCTCCCGTCATCACCGCTCGACCTTCGAGTGTTTCATCGAAGGTGTTGATGACCGTGAGGTATGCCTTCATCGCGTTCTCGAGATGATTGATCACGTACACACCACTCAGTGTCCCGTCGAACACGTCGAGCGGATCGCGATAAACGGGGAGTTGCTCGTTGCACGAAACGGCAGCAAGCACCAATGCACCTACCCAAGCCCGACGGAGGAGCCTTTCACCGAAAGGGCGTTGCGATCGCATCATAGCTCGATTCTCACTCCAAACCGAACGCGACGGGGATCGTAGTACGCACTCGGATCGCCAAGCTCGCCTCCGATTCGTCCGTTCGAATCTATCCATCGAACGTTCTTGAGATTCAACACGTTGCGCGCGTCGAAGTACAGCAGCAACCGGGCGTTCGCAAATTCGTCGAACGTGAACTCCTTCATCGCTTTCACATTGATGAAGAGATTGTTCTCCATTCGTCGATTGTTGGGGATGAACGCTTTGGTCGAATCCAGCGGAGCGTAGCCATCCCGTGTGGGATAGTACGTATAGGGTCTTGCTGTATTGAACAGCACGACGCCGTTGACCCGCACATCCCATATCATCGTAAGCGAGAACTCACCTTTGAGTGTGTGGCGCTGATCCCAACTGAGAGGAAAGGGACGAGCGATAACTGGAAATCCCCACTGGGCGAGATTCACCGTCTGGTTCACGTTTTCACTTACACCCTCGGTAGTCATGAACGCATACGACACACTGCCGGTAAAGTGTTCTCCACGTTCTTTAGCGATCACGAACTCGATCCCGCTCGCTTCCGCTTGCGCATTGTTCACGAACTGAGCGAAGCCGTAGTCGCCCGCAGATTTGCTGTCGAAGGGGATCAGCGTGTTCGAATCGATCTGGTTCTTAATGCTCTTCCGAAAATACGTTACCGACCCCACGAGCGAGGTGCCCACGCTATGCTTGAAGCCGATTTCCCAAGCGATGGTGCGTTCCGGTTCCAAATCGGGGTTGCCGGTCAACACGCTGCGCGTACCCAAACGGAGTTGAGCGGGATTGATGCCGGAGTACAAGTAATCGAACAACGGGTATTGAAAGTAATGTCCAAAGTTCATGAAGAAGAACCAGTTGAGTCCGATCGGCGCGGCAAAGGCAGCACGCGGACTGAACTGCTGCTTGAACCGCGCCGGCACATACCCGCTGACACGCTGCTGGTACTCGTTCGGTCGAACGGGAATGAACTCGACGATCGGTCGAGAGGCAGTGGGATCGAGAAAGTCCCAGCGTACTCCCAAACTCAAATGCGTTCCATCTCTCACCAACTCGATTTTATCTTGAACGTACACGCTGCCGCTTCGTGGGCGATAATCGTAGGCGTTGCTGTAGTTCAACAGCGGCGCATGCGGAATCGGCTTGCCGAAGTACGTCAGCTGCGGCTCGAACTTGATGAGATCGGATTGAATATGGTACTGATGGAGTTCCGCTCCCGCTTTGACGATGTGCGACCGGCCGAGTTGCGTTGTAAGGTCTCCTTTGATGGTGGAGATACTTTGTCGGGTCTCAGCGAACCAATGTCGCTTTCCGCCGACGATGTAGCGGAGGAAGAAGTCGTACTCGTACGGGAAGAGCGAGTCCGCGCGAGCAATGGGATCACCCGTCTGCGAGCGTTGATAGTATCGACTGAGGCTGATGGTGTAAAACGTGGTTGTATTCAGTGTGTGCGATGCCATGAGCGCGAAGCGATAGGCATCGCGTTCTCTGTGCGGCAAGCCCGGCAGATTGAAGCGCCAACTGAATTCATAGTCCCGCCATCGTCGCACCGAGTAAATGGCTTGGAGTGATGCTCGGAGCGTCGGTGCGATCAGATACTCCACCTTCCCGAAGCCATTCACCTCTTTGCTCACAGGCGAAAGTCCGAACTTCGCGAAATCCTGCCACCAACGCGTGTCGGAAAACGAAGCGGTGTTCGCCGCGAAATAGTACAGCTCATCACGCACGATCGGACCGCCGGCAGTAAGCTCCGCTTCCCACGCACGGTCTTGCTCTTGGTGAATCGAGCTGGGAAACCATCCATCCTGCTCGAAGCGCAGCCCCAGCACGTGACTGTTCGAGCCGGTCTTCGTCACAACGTTCACCACACCCGACATTGCGTTTCCGTATTCCGCTTCGAATCCACCGGTGTGGATCGTCAAGCCGGTGATCGAACTTTTGGGAAGGCTCGACCCGATGCCGCCGCCCACAACATCTTGAATCGGCAGCCCATCGACCAAATACACCACTTCGTTGATCTTCCCGCCGCGAACATTTCCTTCCACCGTTGTGCCGGGTTGCAATCCCAGCACTTCTTCAAACGCGGTAACGGGTAGTTTGTTAAGCTTGATGTCTCCGATCGAATACGCGGTTGCCGGCATATCTTTTTGAATGAGAGGGCGCTCCGCCGTTACTTCGATCGCATCCATCTCGACCACAGACGGCGTCAAGGCGATGTCCATGCGCGTTCGGAGGTCGGGAAGGATCGCGACTTTCTGCATGATCACCGGACGGAAACCGACAGCGCTGAACCTGACGCTGTACTCGCCGGCGCGGACATTCGCAATGAAAAAACCCCTCCGTGTCGGTCGCGGCGCCCAAGGAGGTTCCGAGAATCTGTACGGTGGCGCCGGGAAGCGGCTCGCTCGATTGCTGGTTGACGACGCGACCTTCGAGCACGCCGGTCGTCCCCGCACCTGCACGGTGAACGAGCAGCACCAACGAAACGCCGACAAGCCATGGATATGCGTTTCGCAGGGGCATGGATTTAGCGTAAGGGGTTCGGCACCACGTGCGTCATCGTTCCGGTTTCATCTGCGGGAACAAGATGACATCGCGAATCGAGTCTTGCCCCGTCAGCAGCATCGTCAGGCGATCGATCCCGATACCAAGTCCTGCAGTAGGCGGCATGCCATATTCCAGCGCGCGCAGAAAATCCTCGTCGAGCGGTTGCGTTTCGGCTTGCCCGCGGGCGCGTGCCTTCATCTGTTCTTCGAAGCGCGCTCGCTGATCGAGCGGATCGTTCAGTTCACTGAAAGCATTACAAATTTCCTGACCGTTCACGATCGCTTCGAAGCGTTCGACCAATCCCGGCTCCGACCGGTGGCGTTTTGCCAACGGCGACATCTCGATCGGATAATCCATGATGAATGTCGGTTGGATGAGGTGCGGTTGGACTTTCTCGCTGAAGATTTCGTCGATCATCGTACCGGTTCCTTCACCGGGAGGAATGTCCAAGTGCATTTCCCTCGCAACGGCGCGCAAGTCCTCTTCGGATTTTCCTCGGAGCTGCCTGCCGGTAAATCGCTCGATGGCGTCGAACATGGTCATCCGCTTCCACGGAGGCGTAAAGTCGATAACGTTGCCGCCTAAGGTTACCTTCATCGAACCGTTGACGGCAAGAGCAACTTGACTGATCAACTCTTCCACCATCCCCATCATCCAGAGATAGTCCTCGTATGCGACATAGACTTCGAGCATGGTGAATTCGGGATTGTGTGTCCGATCCATCCCCTCGTTCCGGAAATCTTTGGCAAATTCGAACACGCCGTCGAATCCACCGACGATCAATCGCTTGAGATACAGTTCATTGGCGATGCGCAGATACATGTCGATATCCAGCGTGTTATGGTGCGTGACGAACGGTCGAGCGAACGCACCGCCGTATTGCGGTTGCAAGATCGGCGTCTCGACTTCCAGATACCCTTGTTGCTCGAAGTAAGCACGCATGGTGGAAATGATTTTCGCGCGCTTGATGAAGACTTCCTTCACGTGGGGATTGACCACGAGATCGACGTACCGCTGCCGGTACCGTAACTCCTTGTCTGAGAATGGATCGTGCACGATAATGTTGCCGTGCTCGTCTTTCGTTTCCTTCGGGATGGGAAGCGGTCGCAACGATTTCGCGAGCAACTCCACTCGCTGAGCATGGACGCTGATCTCGCCCATCTTGGTGCGGAAGACAAATCCTTCCACGCCGATAATGTCGCCGATATCGAGCAGGCGAAACGCGTCGTAGAAGTCGCCGAGGTCGTCCCTCTTCAAATAGATTTGAATCTTGCCTTGCGAATCCTGGATGTGGCAAAACGACGCCTTCCCCATTTTGCGGATGGACATGATGCGCCCGGCAACAGCGACCTCGCGAGGCGGAGCGTCATCCTTGAACGACGCGATGATCTCCTTCGAAAAGGCATTCCGCGGGAACGAGTAGGGATAAGGATCGATGCCGCGCCGACGCAGTTCTTCGAGTTCCTCGCGGCGGCGAAGCATCAGTTCGTTCAACTCAGCATGTTGGGTTTCAGAATGCGATGACAAAAACGACTCCGCTGTGTCTGACGGGAACAGGTGTGCACCGGTTTTCGGTTCACAATCTACGACAAAACACTCTCGACCTCAATATCAACTTGTCCGACGCTTGCCGACGTGTGTATGCTCTCCTGCTTTGGTCCCTTCGGAATGAGTCATACCAGCCATCTCCATGAGTGCCCTCACCTCTGCGCGTGTAAGGCTCCGTACCTCGCCGCGGCGTAATCCTTCTTTGGTTACCGGACCGTAGGCAACGCGGTCGAGCTTCTTGACGTCATAGCCCAGCGATTCGAACATGCGCCGCGCTTGCCGGTTTCTGCCTTCGCGAATCGTGATGCCGATGTCCATCCCTTTCCCTCCAGGAAGAACATACACCTCGGCGGGTGCCGTCAGCCCTTCGGCGAGACGTACACCTTTACGCAATCGTTCGACGTCGGCAGGCTTGAGTGGAGTTTCGAGCGTTACGCGGTAGGATTTCGGAATGCCGAACTTTGGATGCATCAAGCGGTTGGCGAACTCACCGTCGTTGGTCAGGAGCAAGACGCCGGTCGTATCGCGGTCCAGACGACCGATGGGATACACGCGATGCTTCGACTTCACCAAACTCATGACGGTCGTGCGACCGCGTTCATCGCTCAGCGTGGTGATGGTATCCTTCGGTTTGTTCATAACCAGATAGACGAAATCGTGCACACGCGTGGCTTGCTTGCCATCCACGAACACCTTATCGCGCTGCGGATCGATCTTGGCGCCGACATCCGTCAGCACGTTGCCGTTGACTTCCACTTTTCCTGCAAGCACCAGCTCGTCCGCTTTGCGTCGCGAAGCAACGCCGCACATGCTCAGATAGCGGTTGATGCGCATCAGCTCACGCGGCTGCGGTTTGATTGTTCGCTTCATCGTAGGTTCACTCCCACACACCGCAAGAGCAACGTCACGCCTGCACGCCATTGACATCATCATCGTCCGCCGGGAGATCGTCAGGCTCCACCTTGCGGAGCGTGCCGTCCTCGCCCACAACGATGCGGGTATCATCGTCGGCGTCAACTTCGGCGTCGAATTCTTCCCGAACTTTCGCTTCCTGCTCGGCAAGCAGCCGTTTTTCGACTTCGAATTCGGCTTCTGCCAGCAGTTCATCGATTTCTCGCGGCTTGGGCAATTCCGAAAGATCGTTCAAGCCGAAGTGTTTCAAAAATTCTTTCGTCGTTCCGTACAGCAAGGGTCTGCCGGGGGTGGGAGCTCGACCGACGATGGTGATGAGATTGCGTTCCATCAGCGTGCGGAGGACGTAGTCCGCGTTCACGCCTCGAATCGCCTCGATCTCCGGCTTCGTCACCGGTTGTTTGTATGCGATGACGGCAAGACTCTCCAACGCCGAGGCAGAAAGTTTACGTTTGGATTTTTCTTTCACCATCTTGCCGAGCCACGGTGCAAAGCGCGGCAGAGTGGCAAACTGATATCCGCCGGCAACTTTCACAATGTGCATCGCGCGACCGGTTTGTTCGTACTCTTTGTTGAGTTGCTCAATGGCGGAGAGAACGGTCTGCTCCGTGACGCGCTTGTTGGGCAGTTCGCCCGCCTCGAACTCCCCGAATATTGCCAGCATCTGTTTGATCGACAGCGGCTCGTCGGTCGCAAATAGCAACGCTTCCACGATCTGCCGCATCGTGATCTGGTGTTCTTTCCCAATCCCGCTCATGCGTGCTCCAATGCCCTATCGTGTAGCGGTACGATCGGACGGATAACGACATCCTCGCGCTCCTCTGCGGGCAGCAGCGCAATGACTTTATTCTTGGTCATCTCCAAGAGAGCGATGACCGTGACAATGATGCGCGACTTTTCCGTCATGTGGCTGACGAGATTCAGCAGTGTTGCCTCTTTGTGAAGGCGCAGGTAGTCCAACGTATAACTCATCTGCTCCTCGATCGTGACGTTGTACAATTCAACTTCGTGCACCACTTTCTTGGGCAGATTGTCTAACGCCTTCTTGTATGCTGCAATGAGATTGAAGAGCGTGATGTCTTTCAAGAGGTCGTCGTCGTTCTCATCGTGCTGCACCGGGTCGGCGGCATAGAATGTTCGATAGAAGATTTTTCGTTGCTGGTCCTCCATGGCGGAAAGCTCTTGCGCTTTTTCTTTGTAGCGCTTGTACTCGACCAGACGGCGAACAAGTTCGGCACGCGGGTCTTCCTCTTCGCCATCCGGACCGCTTTCCCGTGGGAGCAACATACGCACCTTGATGTGCATCAGCGTCGCCGCCATGACGATGAACTCGCCGGCGACCTCTAAATCCAGCGAAGCCATCAGGTGGAGATACTCCAAGAAGTCCTGCGTGATCTTCGAGATCGGAATATCGTAGATATCTAATTCATCCCGCTTGATGAAGAAGAGCAAGAGGTCGAGCGGACCTTCGAAGTCGTTCAGTTTGACGCGATAGGTACTCATCCGTTGTCACTGTGCAGGTGTGGACGTCTCATCCGAGTTTCATCGCTTCTCGCACTTCAATCATGGTCGCTTGAGCTTTGGCTCGCGCCCGTTGTTCACCATCGGCAAGGATATCTTTCACCTCATCCGGATGTGTCTCGTAGTAGGCGCGGCGTTCGCGCAGCGGCTCCAATGCTTCAGCGATACGCGCCGCGATGCGTGCTTTGCATTCAACACAACCCAACGCGCCGCTTCGACAGTCCGCTTCGATTTGCGGGACTTCCGCTCCGTTGAATTTTTTATGATAGGTGAACACCAAGCAAATCTCGGGACGGCCCGGATCGTTCTTGCGCACCTTCAGCGGATCGGTCACCGCCGTGCGCATTTTGCGCTGAATCTCCTCCGGCGGATCGGAAAGCAAGATCGTGTTTCCAGCCGACTTGCTCATCTTCTTGTCCATCCCATCCAATCCGGGCAAGCGTGCGAACGTTGTCAGTTTCGGCTCGGGTTCGGGAAAGACTTTGCCATAGAGCGCGTTGAATCGCCGTGCAATTTCTCGCGTGATCTCGACGTGTGGTACTTGGTCTTCGCCGACGGGGACGTACTCGCCTTTGTAAAGCAGAATGTCTGCCGCCTGCAACACGGGATAGCCGAGATGGCCGTAACTGACGCTCTCGATATTCAAGTCGCGCACCTGCTCCTTCACTGCCGGGTTGCGTTCCAATCGCGCCTGCGTGATGAGCATCGAAAAGATGAGGTGGAGTTCTGTGTGCTCTTTGATTTGCGACTGACGAAACATAGGACTTTTGGTCGGGTCGAGACCTGCTGCAAGCCAATCAATCAGCATCTCGATAGAGTTCTGGTAGAGACCCGACGTGTCGGGATTCGTCGTCAGCGCATGGTAATCGGCAATCAGATGATAGTTGCTATACTCGTGTTGGAGAGCGACCCAATTTTCCAACGCGCCGACGAGATGACCGAGATGCAGTTTGCCCGTCGGACGCATGCCGCTCAAGATCGTTTTCTTTGTCGCCAATGATACAGTTCTCGGAATCGTTCAAGAGAGTGTGAACAAAGAACTCGTCTCATGTGGACGGGTTATTGGAGAAACAGATAGGGTTTCCACCGTTCGTCCATCCTTCCTACAACATGACTGATGAACGAAACATGATTGGGCTTCATTGGCTTGCGCAGGAGCGGCATGTTGGCTTCTTCCGGCGTGCGATCTCCCTTCTTGTTATTGCATCGAACGCAGGCACACACCAAGTTCTCCCACGTCTCCTCCCCTCCTCGCGACATCGGCACAACATGGTCAATGGTAAGAGTCAGGTCGCTGCGACCGCAGTATTGGCAGCGATGTCCGTCGCGACGCAGGATGTTCTTGCGAGAAAGGATGATCCTCTTGTACGGGACCTTGACGTACATCGAAAGTTTGACGATGCTCGGGAAGGGCATCGAGGTGGAGACAGAACGAACTGCCCGCCCATCATGTGCTTCGATCAGCTCGGCTTTACCTAAATACAGCAGGACAATCGCCTTCTTCACATTTATCACACTCATCGGCTCGTAATTCTGGTTGAGGATCAGGACCTTTGCGTTCAACTTGCCCGGAGCCGATCGGTGTACAACAGATGCGCTGAAGTTAACCTACCTCCTTGCTGTCTGGCTTGAGTGATGGATTCGCCATGGTTTATCACCGAAAAAAAATATATCATTAACGGGAAGGATTGTCAAGCAACGCGCAAGGCATCCACCACACGACGCAACCGTTCCGCACCAACAACAAGCCCCGACACGGGGTCGGGGCTTGCGGCGTTCACGATGTGACGTTATGATTTCGGAATCTGCACAGCCAGGAAGAGGACCGTGCCTTGGGGCTTCTTCACGCGCAGCAGGACTGCATCTCCCGGCTTCTTCGACTCGACGATCTTTTGCAGATCGGCGGGACTGCTGATCGGCTTGCGGTCGGCTTCCAGAATGATATCGTTCTCTGCGATGCCCTGATTGAATGCTTCGCTGTAAGGAGAGATATTGGAGACGACAACGCCGGTTTCGGCCTCGTCGGCTTTTTTCTCGTCAGGGCGCAATGCTCGTACGGTCATGCCGAGCTTGTCGAACTTGACCACCGACGGTTTCGTGTCCCGATCTCGGTCGGTGCTCCCTTTCTTCTCGGCAGCTTTCACGGTCGTCGATTCATCCTCACGCGGCTTCAACGTCACCTTCTTCTCGACCGTGCTTCCGTTGCGGAAGATCTTCAGCGTCACCACGTCCCCCGCATGTTTGGTTGCGATGTAGCTTTGCAATTCGTTCGGTTCGTTCACCTCTTTCCCATCGATGGAGAGGATGACGTCTCCTGCTTTCAGTCCTGCGGCTTCGCCTGCGCCCTTGGGCACCAACTCGTTGATGAGCACGCCTTGCGGCTTATCCAATCCGATCGCTTTCGCCATCGTCTGGTCGATGCTGCGGATAGTTACCCCGATGTAGCCGCGCCGCACCTTGCCGTTTTCGATCAAGTCCATCGCCACCGTCTTCACGATATTGATCGGCACGGCAAACCCGTAGCCTTGATAGCGCATGTTCGTCGTAGCGATCGCCGTGTTGATACCGATGACTTCTCCGTTGAGGTTCACCAAGGGTCCGCCACTGTTCCCCGGATTGATCGCCGCATCGGTCTGAATAAAATTCTCGATGCCGTAGCGGTCGCTGATGATGTTGATGTTTCTGCCCAAGGCGCTCACAATGCCGGCAGTAACAGTCGAGGTTAAGCCCAAGGGATTGCCGATCGCCAGCACCCATTCGCCCACTTGTACATTGTCCGAATTACCCAGCGAGGCAACGGGCAAATTGTTTTGATCGATTTTGATCACCGCGAGATCCGTCGTGGGGTCGGTCCCTACCAACCGCGCCTTGTAGCGGATCTTCTGGTTGTCCATTCTTACTTCGATACCGTCTTCGTCCGCACCATCAACGACATGATTGTTCGTGACGATGTATCCATCGGGCGTGACAATCACGCCTGAGCCAGAGCCTTGCGACTTCTCCGGTTCACGAGGCCTGAATTCAGGACCAAAGAAGTGGAAGAAGTCGGGCATGTTGTCCTCTCCCTTGTTCTTAGAAGACGTGACGTTGATCGATACGACCGTAGGGATGACGGCTTTGGCAACCGCTGTGAAACTGGTCGGCGAAAGTTTGAGATCGCCGCTACCCGTGATCGGAGGGGCAGCAGCACCGAGTTTGATTTTGTCCTGTCCGCCCGCAAGGCTGAGTCCAACACCTTGCGGCGCATTCGACACGATAAGCACGCCCAAGACGATGCCTATCGCAATCAGAAACAACGAGACGAAAATGGATTTCTTTGACATGATTGTTACTCCCACCTTGTTCATGAAACATTCATTGACTTGCTTGTCAAACTGCGTGCTCGTTTCCCCTCTTCGTTACGTCATTGCGGCAAACACCTCCTCGGAGCGCAGCCCGCGACATCCCCCGACATGCGATTGGAGATGGAGGCGGAGAACCTTGCCTACCTGGTCTGCCACGGGTTGGGCAAGCTGAAGATTCAACGCTGCCTCTGCGGAAGAGACCGTGCGCAGCATTCGTAACACAGAAAGTGTGGCTGGCGAGATCGTCATCTTCCCTCCGGTTCCGCACACGTCGCACAGCACGCCGCTCTTTCCGAATCCGTACTCCCGTTGGGCTGCAGCGGCTTCTTCAGGAATAGTTTCCCCGCATTGCGTACACACGGAGAGTTCGGGACGAAAGCCTAAGATGCTCGATAGTTTCATTTCAAAATAATATAACGCCGGCAACGGGCTTTTTGTTGCAGCATCAACAAGACGCAGGTGCGACAACAAGGTCATGAACAATTCTTCATTCCGCTCTTCATCGTGAGAGACCACGTTCACCAGCTCGAGCGCGACCATTGCCGTCTTGAGTTTGTCCATGTTTTCCGCAACATGCCGAAACGTCTCCAGCACGTCGCACTGCGACAGCAGGTGCAACTCTCGGTTTTCTTTCTTGTAGATCACCGCGGCAACGTGATACGAAGGCTCTAGGCAGGCGCCCAGCCGACTCTTCGGGGAGCGAACTCCTTTTGCGATGACCGAGATCTTTCCGAATTCCTTCGTGTACAGTCGGGCAATCTTGCTTGTGTCACCGTACTTCATTGTTGCAAGTACGATGGCGTCGGTTTTGACAATCATGGTGCCGGTTGACGTTTGCTGCGCTGCGTATCTTGTTGCAACGGCTCGCGCTTGAACATCGCCGCAATCGATTGGACAAAAGGCGGGCGTACCACGCCACGCTCTGTGATGATTGCGTGAATCAACTCACTCGGTGTCACGTCGAAGGCAGGGGCAAACACTTTCGTCCCTTCAGGAGCGATGGGCATGCCGTTCACATGTGTAATGTCGGTCGGATCGCGCTCCTCGATCGGAATGTTGCGTCCGTTGCGGGCGTGTGGATCGAAGGTGGTCGATGGTGCGGCGACGTAGAAGGGGATGCCGTGGCGTTCTGCCAACACGGCGAGCGTGTACGTTCCAACCTTATTTGCGGTATCACCGTTGGCAGCGATCCGATCGGCTCCGACAATCACGACGTCCACTTCGCGCGATTGCATCAGGAAGCCGGCGGTGCTGTCGGTAACGAGCGTGACATCGACACCTTCTCTCATCAATTCCCAAACGGTCAGGCGAGCCCCTTGAAGGAGGGGCCGAGTCTCGTCGGCAAACACACGCGCAACCTTTCCTTGCTTCGCCGCTGCGGTAATGACGCTTTGCGCTGTGCCGGCACCGGTCGTTGCCAGAGCACCTGTGTTGCAATGCGTCAGAACGCTGACGCCGTCGGGGAGGAGTGCTGCTCCGAACTCGCCGATCTTTCGGCACGCTTCCACGTCCTCGGCATGGATCTCCTTGGCTTCCGAAAGCAGATGCCGCAAGATGTTTTTCACATCCATGCGGGCGCTTTGCTCGAATGCACGGCGCATACGCCCAAGGGCGGCAAACAAATTCACGGCGGTCGGTCGTGTCTGCGCGAGAAAGTTGATCGCCGCATATACCTCGTCGCTCAGCTCGCGAACAGTCGTTGCCGACGAGTTGTTGGCACACAGCACAACAGCATACGCAGCGGCAACGCCGATAGCAGGAGCTCCACGGATTTGAAGACGCCGGATCGCCTCACCGACAACCCGATAATCGGACGTCTCGATATATGCTTCTTCGTGAGGAAGTTTCGTTTGGTCCAGAAACCGGAGGACGCCGTTTCGCCATTCGAGTGATACCATGGTCGTGATCAACCGTTCGTCGCCATCACACCATCGAAACGAGAAAGCTCGCGAAAGGCGCGATAGCGATCTTGTATTTGCAAATAGGTCAAGTTGCGCAGCCCATCGACGCTGAACTTCTGAACGCAGAAGGATGCCATCGTACTGCCGTAGATGACCGCTTTCTTCAGGTTTTCCTCCGAGAAATCGTCCGTCCTGCCGAGCCACCCGACAAACCCTCCGGCAAACGAATCGCCGGCACCTGTCGGGTCAAAAATATCTTCCATCGGATAGGCAGGCGCAATGAAAATTGTATGTTCGGTAATGAGCATTGCGCCATGCTCGCCCTTCTTGATGATGACGATCTTCGGACCGAAACCACGAATCACACGCGCCGCTTTGATGAGGTTCGGTTCACTCGCCAAGAGCCGTGCTTCCGAATCGTTCAACACAATCACATCGATGTATTTCAGGGTTTCCCGCAACTCCGCGTTCTTCCCTTCAATCCAAAAATTCATCGTATCGCAAATCACCAGCCGCGGCTTTTCGATTTGCTCGAGCACGCGGCGTTGCAGCACCGGATCGATGTTGCCGAGACAGACATATTTGCTCTTGCGGTAGCGTTCCGGGATTGTGGGATTGAATGTTTCGAAGACATTGAGATCCGTTGCCAACGTATCACGACTGTTCAAGTCGTAATGATACTTCCCCGCCCAATGGAACGTCTTGCCCTCAGCGATCATCTCTAAACCTTCAAGGTCGATCCCGCGTTCTTCCAAAAATTGAATGTTCGCCTTGGGGAAATCACCTCCGACCACACCTACCAGTCTGATCGGTGCCGTGAAGTAACTTGCCGCCGTTGAGATGTACGTTGCCGATCCG
This sequence comes from Ignavibacteria bacterium, assembly GCA_040290295.1. GTDB lineage: Bacteria > Bacteroidota > Ignavibacteria > UBA10030 > UBA6906 > CAADGV01. Next base: position 94,922 of record PSMW01000009.1, on the reverse strand, counting down.
CCCAATGCATTGTTCACAGAACCGAACGGCGTCTCGACCGAATCGAGTGCGACCGAACCTACAACAAGGATGCTCAAGAGTGGCTCTCCACGCAATGTTGGTGACAAAAACCAAAAAAAGGTACACAATGCTCGTTATATTAGCAACCGCACGCTCAGAGTCACGTGCCGCTTCTCAAAGCAGCGCTCGTTCCTCCTCCGTGAGTGCGCGGAATTCCCCTTCCTTCAGATCACCCAAGCGAATTGGTCCCATGCGCACACGCTTCAGTGCCCGAACCGTGTAGCCAAGGTGCTCGAACATTCTTCGAATCTGTCTGTTCTTTCCTTCGATCATCGTCATTTCGTAACGAGGATTGTGCCCAGCCAAGCGGCGAACGACCACAGGCTTCAACACGGTTCCGTCGTCCAACGTCATTGCTGTTTCGAGCGCCCGACGATCATCGTCCGCCAAAGCTCGTTCCAACTCGACTTCGTACGTCTTCAAAACTTTCTCGAGGGGGGCTCGTCACTCGTTCTCCGAAGCGCGTATCGTTCGTCAGCAACAACAATCCCGATGTATCCTTGTCGAGCCGACCGACAGGAAAGATCCACGGAAGGTCCTTGGGCAGATAGTCGTACACCGTTGTTCTCCCGCGTTCGTCCGAACGTGTCGTGACGCCACCGGAGGGTTTGTGAAAGTCAAGATACAGGCATTGCGCGGATCGTACTGCAGCGCCGTTGATGGTGATGGTTTCGGATTTGGGATCGACCCACACTGTGGGTATGCGCACCATGACGCCGCTCACTTTCACACGGCCGTCGCGAATGAGGTCCATCGCCTGCGAGCGCGAGGCTACTCCGAGCTTCGAGAGTGCTCGAGCAAGCGAGACTTGATTCCTTCCCTGACGTGTTCGGGTCGGCATACGATGATCAGGACGAAATCGATTCGCTCCGGAAGAAGAAGACGGGACACTGCTTCTCCAGCAATCGATCAGTCATACAACCGATGCAACGCCGAGAGGACAATGCCACAGGCGACAGCGACGTTGAGCGACTCGCCCGCGCCGTAGCGTCGGATCACCAGTCGCACATCTGCCAACTGTTTCACCTGATCCGAAACGCCCCACGCCTCGTTGCCGAAGACGATGAGCGATTTCGCTTCGTAGCTTACGTGATCGAAATGCGTTTCGCCGTGCGGATCGGTCACGTACACCTTGAAGCCCAATTCTTTCGCATGTGAAATTGCCGAGAGCAGATCCACGCCATCGGCAATTGGGAGATGGAAGACGCCTCCCATTGTCCCGCGTAACACTTTGGGATTGTACAACTCCACTGAGTTCCGTCCGATGAGAATACCGTTGACGCCGAACCAATCGCAGGTTCGTACCATCGAACCGACGTTGCCCGGGTCGGCGATCCCGTCGAACGCGACGAGGGTGCACTGCCCATCGGAGCAGTGCAGGATTCGATCGGCGGTGTATTCTCTTTGTCGCAAGACTGCAGCGATGCCTTGCGCCGTGACAGTATCGGTTACCGTAGCAAGCTCGCGGTGAGTGACTTTGTACACGTTCGGCGTTTTCCTTTTTAACATTGCTATAAGCTTTTTCCCCTGACCGTCCGTTTCGATTTCCTCGATGTAGAACGCTTCGAGGATGGGGAAATCCGAACGAGCCGCTTCGCCGACGAGGCGCAACCCTTCGACCAGAAATTTCTTCTGCTCGTCGCGATACTTTTTCTGCGAGAGCTGTTTCAGTTCTTTCAGCTTTGCTTTGTAAAGCGTCATACCCCCTCCTTGAGTTGACACGGGAAACGGCACCTCACTCATTGTATTCTCCCCACACTGCGCGCAGCGCATCGGCGATCTCACCGACCGAGGCGTACGCTTCGACGCACTGCAAAATATGGGGAAGCACATTCTCGGATGTCGATGCCGCTACACGAAGACGAGCGAGGCGAGCCTCCACCTCCGCGGCATTGCGCGAGGAGCGGACGCGCTGCAATCGTTCGATCTGTCGGCGCACCACCGACTCATCGATCCGCAAGATCTCCACGTTCGGCTGTTCATCGACGACAAACTCATTCACACCGACGACGATCTTGTGGTTGTTTTCGATCTCCAACTGATACCGATAGGCGCTTTCGCTGATCTGTGCTTGAATGAATTTCTGTTCGATGGCTCGAACTGTGCCGCCCAGTTCGTCGATCTTTCGGATGAGCGTCCACGCGCGCGATTCAATCTCATCGGTCAGTGCTTCGACGAAGTACGAGCCGCCCAAAGGATCAACCGTGTCGCCGACACCGGATTCGTGTGCGATGATTTGTTGGGTGCGAAGCGCCAACCGCGCCGATTCCTCGGTCGGCAAGGCAAGTGCCTCATCTCGTCCGTTCGTATGCAACGACTGACAGCCCCCGAGAACAGCCGCTAACGCTTGCAAGGTCACCCGCACCACATTGTTGTCGATCTGTTGTGCGGTGAGCGTTGCCCCACCGGTTTGTGCATGGAACCGCAGCTTCATGGTTTCCGGATTGCGGGCGTGAAAACGTTCTTTCATCACGCGTGCCCATATTCTGCGCGCTGCGCGGAACTTTGCAATCTCTTCAAAGAAATTGTTGTGGGCATTGAAGAAGAACGACAACTGCGCGCCGAAGGCATTGACATCCAAGCCAGCGTCGATCGCCGCCTGTACGTACGCGATGCCGTTGGCGATTGTGAAGGCAAGCTCCTGTACTGCGGTCGCTCCCGCTTCGCGGATATGATATCCGCTGATAGAAATTGCGTTCCACCGCGGCAGTTCTTCTGCACACCACCGAAACGTGTCCGTCACCAATCGCAGCGACGGTGCAAGCGGAAAGATGTACGTGCCGCGAGAAATGTACTCTTTCAAGATGTCGTTCTGGATCGTTCCTGAAATCTTCTTCAGATCCGCTCCCTGTTTCTTCGCGACGGCGACGTACATGCACAAGAGGATCGCTGCTGTCGCATTGATCGTCATCGATGCCGTCACCTGTTGCAAGGGAATGCCTTCGAAGGCGATCTCCATATCGGCGAGCGTATCGATCGCGACGCCGACTTTGCCCACTTCGCTCTCGGCAAGTGGATGATCCGAATCGTAGCCTATCTGTGTGGGAAGGTCGAATGCGACGGAAAGCCCTGTGGTACCCTGACTGAGCAAATAACGATAGCGGGTGTTCGACTCTTCGGCCGTACCGAATCCGGCATACTGCCGCATCGTCCAAAACTTTCCGCGATACATCGTCGGGTACACGCCACGTGTGAACGGATACTCGCCCGGGAAACCAAGTTGTTCTTCGTAAGAGACTTCGCGCGGAAGGTAGAGCCGTTCGATGCCGATGCCCGAATCCGTTGCGAAATGCGTTCGCCGTTCGCCGAATCGGCGCACGACCGGCTGCACAAGCTTCTCCTCCCAATCCTCCTTTTTCTGATCGAGGGATGACATCATGATAGTTCCCGTTGGAAAGACCTCTGCGTGTATGATGATAACGAACGCTTCCACGAGATGCAAGGAATGCGCGCATCCGCAGCGAGGTGGGGATCGCCTCTGAATTCTCGATACTGCACTTGCACGAATGCCGGCGGGAACGAGAATCTGTCTCAACGCCACACGAGGCGTTCGAGACTTGCTCCATCCGTTTCGAAGATGATAGCGCCTTCCTCGTCTGTTCGCAGCACCTCCGCCCCGCGGGAGCGGAGACGGTCGATGATTTCTTCCGAAGGGTGATGGAAAGAATTGTTTCGTCCGACAGAAATCACGGCAACCTTCGGCTTGACGAGATCCAACAACCCCGGGGTGGAACTCGTGGTGCTGCCGTGATGGCCCGCCTTCAACACATCACTCTCAAGGAACTCGCCGAAGAGCCTGCACAATTCCTCCTCTCCCTCACGCTCAACATCTCCCATGAACAAAAACGCTACGCGGCCGTAGAGAAGTTTGAGCACCACGGACGTATTGTTGAGATTCGACAGACGATCGAGTGAGTCGGTGCTCATACGATACGCAGAAGGATACAACACATACACCGCGGCGCCTGCAATGTTCATCGCCGAATCGAAGGCGCGAACGGTTCGCACGCGGCACTGTTCGCGTTCGACGGCTGCACGGTAGCGCAGCGCGCTTGGATCCGGTGACTCTTGTCCGCTTTCGATCAGCTCTCGCACTTCGAACGCTCGAAACACGCTCGGCGTTCCGCCAATGTGATCGGCGTGAGGATGGGAGGCAACAAACCAATCGAGACGAGCGATGCCGCGTCGCTTCAAAAAGGGAACGACGATCTGTTCTCCCGCATCATACTCGTTACTGCCCATCCCCGCATCGATCAACATCGTTTCTCCTCCGGGAAATTCAATGAGCGCCGCATCCCCTTGCCCTACGTCGATGAAACTGACGCGCAAGCGATCAGCCGATGGCTTCTCGAGCGGATGCTCGGGAAGAACGAGAGCAAGATTCAAGCTGCCGAGCAGAAGAATCAACACAACGCGGGAAAATTGCTTGAGCGAGAAATGGTACAGAAGAAGCATGCCGAGATAGACCGGCACGGCGAACGATGGTTTGAACTGCATCGTCTCGACGTATGCCCAAGAGAGATTACCGCTGATGCGGGCCGCTTCGAGCACCAACCACAACAGCCACGCGTTGACTGCGGCAAACGTCGCTGCAATCGTCATCGCCCATGAGGCAAAGAACGCTGTGACGAACCCCAACACCACCGAGGCTCCGGCAACAGGCAGCACAACGATGTTGGAGATCAGCCCAACGAGAGATACTTTGCCGAAGTACACGGCGGTCAGCGGAAGTGTACCGAGTGTCGCAACGAACGTCACTGCACTCACTTGTAACGCGGCAACCGTACCGCGCCTCCATAACGCAGGTCCTGCTAAGCTGACGATGCGTGCGTTGAGCGAAGGAAGGAAGAGCAAGATCGAGGCAACCGCCGCGAACGAAAGTTGAAATCCAACATCGAACAATTGTCGTGCATCCCATCCAAGGACCAGCAATGCCGCGACGCCCAGGGCATTGAGCGCATTGGACTTCCCTCCAGCTAAACGGCTCCCGAGCAGGACGAGCGCCATCACCGTTGCGCGAACGATTGGCGGTTGGCTGCCGGTGACGAGCATATAGACCACGAGCATCGCTCCGTTCAGCATCAACGCCGGCGTGCGTGGAACGCGCAACAATCCGAACAGCATCGCAAAGAACGCGCAGACAACGACCACGTTCGAGCCCGAGACCGCAAGAATGTGTGCAATGCCTGCATTGACGAACACTGTTCGTGTTGAGAACGGTATGCCGCCCCGTTCGCCGATCACGATTCCTTTGAGCAACTCCCCCTCCTCCCCGTCGATGGTTCGATCAACAACCGAGAGAAAGTACGCGCGTAACGGCACAACGATCTCTTTCATCATCCATCCCATGACTCCCACATCGCGCGAGACGCCCTGTCGGGCAACATTCGTGAAGCCGCGAACGCGCATGAGGTACTCGATCCCTTGCGCTTCGTAGTAGGCGCGCGCGTTGAATTCACCAGGATTGCGTTCGAGCGACGGACGGTACGCCTTTCCGCACAACATCACCCTCTCGCCATACTGCAACGGTGGCGCGAGTGAATCGCGCCGTTGTCGCGTAACAGTGACGAGCCAGGTACTGTGCAGCGGCACCACCAATCCCTCACCCTGAAGAAGCGTATCGGCGCGAAAGAGGAAACGGATGCTGTTGCCTTGAGGGGGAGACGGGTCGAGCACCGTTCCGATAACCACGAGAGGATCTTTCAATGCTTCGCGGGGCACAATCCGCAGCGATGCATCATCGAGCGCGATCTTGAGCGAGCCGAGCAGGATCGGACAACTCACCACAACGCCTGCACGAACGAGCACAGCGGCATTGCCCTTCTTTATCGCACCAAACGAGAGACAGCCCAACAGCACCACGAGAATGGAAACAAGGAGCAACGCGTCGGACTGGAGAGAAAGCAGGCGCCCTACGACAATGCCGCAGGCAAACAGCATAGCCGCAACGAGTGCGGGAACAGTGTGGTACGAAATCCTCTGCAAGAGGATCACTCCGCAGAAAGAGATCAGATTTCTTGTGCTGTAGTCAAGGTCTCGCTTACGAAGCCTGTAATCATCGGGGTAACCGCGGTGAGGTCTCCGGTTCGGGCGAGCCGTTCCGCCGCCCTACGATGGTCGCGACCATAGAGGATCGCTGGAACAGGATTGCGCGTGTGCACTTTGATGGACAGATCCTCCATGTTCCCATGATCGCTGGTGATAAGCAGGAGCGTATCATGGACCGGCAGTGTTTCGAGCACGCCGGAGAGCATGCGGTCGAACAGTTCGAGTGTTGCAACGGCTTCGCTCATCGATTGCGCATGGCCTGCTTTGTCGGTCCGCCAGTATTCGAACAGTACGAAATCGTATTCTCTCGACAAACCAACGAGCCGTTTGCCAGCTTCCTCCGGAGAGATGGACGCGATGTCGTAACCCATCCGAGCCCAGCCGGCATTGGTGATGTCGGCTGAGATAGCACGGCCATGTTGAAGGTCTTCAAACGTATGCAACGGCATTGCCGCGTAGCCACAGGAAAGCGTAGTAACGGTCAAGCGAGATTGCCGCTCGCGAATGTAGTCGAAGAATTGTCGAGGATAGGCATTGGCAAAATACGCGCTGTGCCCGAGACGCTGCAGTTGGCGGAACATGTTGCGCTCGGCAATGAGAGGTCGAAGGGTCGAGTAAGGATACGGACCAAAATGTTTCCCGATCATGCGGGCGGCGTTCGCGCCCGTGAAGAGTGCTGTTTGTCCTGTACCGCTTTGGGGAAGACCATCAACGCCCAACGTCGCATCCAAAGCAACGAGTGTTGCCTTGCCGTTGCTCAATGCGGGAAGTTGTCGTGTCGGGATGTTGCCGCTCAGGAGCGAGCGCAGAGCCGGCAGGTCGGCACGCAGGAAGGGATTACGCCCGGCATCGCCCTCCCCAATACCGACGCCATCGAGAAAAAGCATCAACACTTTCATGTCATGCAAGAACTATTTGCCCTCGATGAGGATCGTTACCGGACCATCGTTGATCAAGCGTATCTGCATCATCGCTCGAAACACACCCGTTTGCACGCGCTCGGGACCGAGCAACGCTCGCAATCGCTCGACGAACACATGGTAGAGCGGTTCTGCTTCTTCGGGTCGTGCTGCATCAGTGAAACTGGGACGGTTGCCTTTTTGAGCGTTTCCATAGAGTGTAAATTGCGAAACGACGAGCGCACTGCCGTTCACGTCGTTAAGGCTGAGGTTCATCTTCCCTTCAGCGTCTTCAAAGACACGCAGCGCTGCGCACTTCTCGGCGAGAAAGATGGCTGCCTCGTGCGTGTCCCCAGTCCGAATGCCGACCAGAATGACGTACCCGCGTCCGATGCTCGCACGCACTTCCCCATCGATGGTCACGCTCGCTTCGCTGACGCGCTGAACAACCGCCCTCATTTACTTCCGCGCAGAAAGGATGCGGGGATGGCCCGCAAAATCGTTCACCACGCCTCCGTACCGCAAGCCGGCGTGCTCGACGATGTGTTGTACCAAGGGAGCTTGGTTGTAAGATATTTCCATGAAGAGCCATCCTTCCGGGACAAGCCGCTCAGCGGCAAAGAGGGCAATGCGACGAATGAAGCGCAATCCATCTGCTTCATCGGTGGTTGCAAGACGAGGCTCGAAATCTCTCACCTCAGGTTGTAGAGAATGAAACTCTTCCAACGAAATGTAGGGGGGATTCGAAACGATCACATCGAACATCCGACCGGGAAGAATATCGTCGAAGATGTCGGCGTGAACGAATTCGATACTGCGTACAGCGGTGGCTTCCGCGTTATCCTTCGCAAGGCGGAGAGCCTCCTCGCTCACATCGACCGCAGTAATGCAAAGCGACGGTGCGAACTTTGCCAGTGCAATGGCGATGTTGCCGGAGCCGGTTCCAATCTCGAGCAAACGCAGGTCCGGTGTTCCGTTTCCTTTGATCACACTCAGGACGTGCTCGACAAGTTGCTCAGTTTCAGGACGCGGAATGAGAACGCGCCGATCGACGGCGAGCCGAATTCCCATGAATTCCGTTTCGCCGAGGATGTATTGTAACGGCTCATGCGTTAGCCGCCTCTTGAACAGTACTTTGAATTGTGCCAACTCCTCCTCCGTCATCGGACGATCGAAGTTCGTGTACAGCTCGAGGCGCGAACAGCGCAGAGCATGAGCAAGCAACAACTCGGTGTGAAGGCGGGCTTCGTCGAACCCACGTTCGGTGAGATACTCTGCCCCCCACTGCAGAAGCGAGAGCACAGTCCAGCGAGGCGACAAGCCGAGAGAAGCAGACGTTGATTGCATAGTGAGTTCTTTGTGCAGCCAAAAGTTAAGACTATGCAGACTGCGCCGCAAGTGGTGAGGGAGACACCCTTTCCTCCATCAGAAAGTTTGCTGCTGCTATTACGTATCTGCGCAGAAGGAGAAAATGGAAACCATCGGCAGTCACTGTCTCGGATGACACGGCTCATCGGATCAATCGATTGACATGAAAGGCGGGCAGGTAAAGGGAAAACATCGGGCCGCAAATTCCGAATCTTACGCTTCACGTTTCGAACTTTGAATCTCAAACCTACGATCTGAATCCCGAGTGATTGCCCCTGAACCCCGAACCACCAACCTCACACCACAAGCCTGAGCATGGAGTACAGACAACGGTGGGAGAGCTGAGCTTTGAAGCATGGTCTCGGTTGGGAACTTCAACGCTTGAATGTCCCTCATTGCCAACAAAAAGGCAACTCCACGAGCGAATCGGTCGGATCGAGGCGCCACCGCTCTCGCATCGCAGTATTTTTCAGTTACCCTAACCCATTGTCACTGTTGAGAAAGTTTTCTTCATCCAAATTTTAACTTGACTTCGCTTCGTTATGATATTATATTTTCGACCGATGCTGATTGAACGATGTCTGCTCAAGGTGAATTCGAGTCAGATTTGAGCGTTGCGGGCTGTGGCGAACGCCCTCCCCTACAACTTCGCTCCAACGATCGATGAGGAGCCCGTACCGCCGTTCACCCTGAGAAGCCCGACTGGAGACTTGAGGATTCGTTCTATTTCGAAGAGTCCGTGACAGTAGCGATTTCTCCCGGACTTTTCACGCTTCCAACAATCTTAAATCACCGTTTAACCAACAGTCATCTAAGGGAATAGGCGCATGGCAAACAAGGAGGCATCCCCCGCTTCTGGGTCAGTGACGGCAAACGATCGGGTTGCCGAAGGCACCACACTCAACTTGAATCCCCAGATTATGGATCAGGCTCTGAACGCTCGCGACTATTATGGTGACAACGACCTCGCCGCCGACGTTCTCCGTTCAAAGTATCTCGCCCCCAATGAAAAGGGCCCGATGCACATGTGGAGCCGTATTGCGAAAGCTCTAGCCTCGGTCGAGGCAACGGACGTTGACCGGGAGTATTGGTACAACCAATTCTTGAACCTGCTGTTCGACTTCAAGTTTGTACCGGGTGGGAGAGTGATGCATGGTGCAGGACGTGAGGAGGCTCGCCGTCGCCCAACACTTTCGAACTGCTACGTCATCCCGATCGAAGAGGATAGCTTGGAGGGGATCTATCGCTGCATTACGGAGTCGGCAATGGTTTATCGCACCGGAGGCGGAGTGGGGACGGACCTCTCGATCCTCCGCCCTGAAGGCGCACCGGTCAATGCAACCATCGACCACTCGCCCGGCGCGACGGCGTTCATGAACCTTTTCAGCGAGAGCACGAACACTGTTTCGCAGGCCGGACGTCGGGGCGCGTTGATGTTGACGTTGCGCGTAGATCATCCTGATATCGAAAAGTTCATCACCATCAAAAACGACCCGCTCCGCCAGAAAGTGAAACATGCCAACATCAGCGTGCTCATTACGCATGAGTTCATGAATGCGGTCATCAACGACTCGGATTTCGATCTGCGCTGGGGCGGCAAAGTCTATCGCAAAGTCAAGGCAAAGGCGTTGTGGTATACGATCATCAAGAACGCACATGCCTCGGCTGAACCCGGCATTATCTTCTGGGACACGATGAAGGACTACCACAATGTTGAGTATGCCAATCCCCTTACCAGCACGAATCCGTGCGGCGAGCAACCACTTGCTTCGTACACAGCGTGCAACCTCGGCAATATCAATCTCAGCAAGTTCGTTAACGAAGAGGGTGCGTTCGATTTCGTCGAGTTGGCGAAGGCAACGCGCATCGCCACGCGCTTTATGGACAATGTGATCGACTACAACATGGAGAACCATGCGTTGGACAAGATCAAGCGCGCGGTTGCTTCCGATCGACGCATCGGCTTGGGCATCACCGGCTTGGCAGATGCCCTCGTCATGATGAAGATCAAGTACGACTCCCAAGAGGCGCTCGATGTAACAGAGAAGATCATGCAGGTCATCAGGGACGAATCCTACAAGACGTCGATCGAGCTGGCAAAAGAGAAGGGACCATTCCCTCTCTTTCAGTGGGAAGGTTACTCACGCAGCAAGTTCGTCCAATCCTTACCCGAAGAAATCAGAGAACACATCAAACGATACGGCATTCGCAACAGTACCGTGCTCACGGTTCCTCCGGTCGGCACCGGCTCAAACCAGTTCGGGCATCGAGCCGATCTTCTGCACCAGCTATCGACGGAAAGTGAAGAACCATGACGGCGAAACCTACTCGGAGTACAAAGTGTTCCACCCGCTCATCAAGAAGCTCTTCGGCGATGATGATAACCTCCCGGACTATGTCGTGACGGCGCATCAGATCGATCCCTACTTCAGGGTGAAGATGCAAGGCGTGATTCAGAAGTACGTGGACAGCTCCATCTCTTCCACCGTCAATCTTCCGGAAGAGGTCACCGTCGAAACGGTCGCGGACATTTACATGACAGCGTACAAAGCGGGACTGAAAGGAATTACCGTCTATCGTGAGGGGAGCCGAGAAGGAATCTTGCAGACCGAGGAGTTCGCGCGCAAACAGGAAACCTCGCAACCGCCGGCGCCGAGCACTCAGCGCGTGCCGCGTGAACGGCCGAGAGTGACATTCGGATTCACCGAGCGCGTCAGAACGGGAGAAGGGAACCTCTATGTCACCATCAACGAAGACGAAAATGGTATCTGTGAGGTCTTTTCTACGATCGGTAAAGCAGGAGGAAATGCACCGGCACAAACAGAAGCCATTTGTCGTTTGATCTCGCTTGCACTCCGATCGGGAATCGAGCCGCGGGAAATCGTAAAGCAGTTGAAAGGCATTAGCGGACCGTATCCGGTGTGGGAACGCGATGGCGAACAAATTCTCTCCACCCCCGATGCTATTGGAAAGGTCTTGGAGCGTTATATCGTTCGGCGCGAGCGGGATGGCATTCGACTCTACCGAGAGCTCGATTTGCCCGCACCGAAGGTGATGAGAGGCGTACCGAAGAAGTCGCAAACCACCGACGAGCCGCACATCTCCACAGCTTGTCCCGAATGCGGCTCGAACATCGAGCACATCGGCGGCTGCATCATGTGCCAGAATTGCGGCTGGAGTAAGTGCTGACGCCACGTGTGAAGGGGTGTTGTGTTGATGAGCGTACGCGTTCGCCTTACGCCGAGGCACTCTCCGAGGGCAAGCGCACTATCGGCGCGAGCCAATCCCTTTTCTGGATCCGCCGTGGCATACGCTAACGCCACGTCGGTGAGAAGCGCAAGCTTGACGGTATCGTCGGAAGTATGCCGTTGAAGGAGTTGCAACAACGAATCCACCCGTTCCTGCTGGGCAAGGGCAATGTGGGCAAGAAGAAGAACGCCCATGAGGGGAGACCACCGTTTCATGGCTACACCTTGGAAAATGTAAAGAACACTTCGCCGCGCTTACTCAATGAACTGCCGCGTTCACTCAATGGTGATTGAATTCGCCGACGTTCGGAGCTATCTTAGTACCGACTTCAGTCAGCAGTCCCTGTTCATTACCAGCGAGAAGATTCGTGTTCGAGGATCGACAACGACATCCACACACAACAACAATCCTAAAAGGAGAACCTTCATGAACACACTTCTCGCATTGCCTGCCCTGTTTGTTCGCTCCATCGATTCCGGAGAATTTTTCCGCACGCCGTTTTCATGGCTCTACACGATCTTCGCCGGGTTGCATTTGCTCGTACCCATCGTTGTGCTGTATATCGCTATCGACAATCAGTTGTTCAGCATGGGTGCGGCGTTCTTCTTCGGCTTTCTGATTCTCTGGGCATTCATCGTTGCGGCATCGTGACTAAGCTTCCAGATTTGGTGGCACCGGAAGCAGGTCGTGCTGACACTGACGGAGAGTGATGCGGACTTTCTCGTCACTCCCGTCTTGGCCCATCTTCTTCAAACCTCAGGAGAATCCGCTGGAAGCTGGATGGCGATCGTCGGCGTGGGAGCAGGCGTGGTTACAACAATCTTCATGCGTGACGGCGGCTTCGGCTCCATGCTACCCATCCCGTTTCTGGACGGAGGATTCATGTCCGTCCTGATCATGCCCGTGATCGGCTTTCTGACCATCGTCGCCTCGCGGTTTGTTGCAGAACAAGCCCGGGCATTGGCTGCGATTGCAAACAATACAAGACAGATGAGAAGCGCAAGAGTTTGAGCAAGATTTTTCGTCATTCACTCTTTCACTCATTAACAGAAAGGACTATAGCCATGAAGCGCACACGTTTTCTCCTGATGCTTCTGTTGTTCTGCTTCGCTTCGCTTTCCGCGAAGAACGCATACAAACAGGGCGATATGGTGGGGCACCTTGGACTCGGCATCGGCGGATTGGGCGGGTTCTATGGTTCTTCCAGTCTTCCCGTCATTGCTGTCGGACTCGATTTCGGGATCGAAAAGTACATTTCCGTCGGCGGGATTGTGGGGTACACATCATCGAGCCAGGAGTTCAACTACTTCATCATCAACGCGCCGAGCGTGTACAAGTGGAAGTACACCTACATCACCATCGGCGCACGCGGCTCGTACCATTTCTATCAAATCGATAATGAGAAGTTGGATGTGTATGGCGGCGCGGGGTTGGGCTACAACATCGTTTCGGCGTCGTTCCAAGGCGATGCAACGCGCCGCACGGCTGTCGGCGGTGCCTCGGGCAGTTATCTGTTCTTCGGCATTCATGCCGGCGCGCGGTACTACTTCTCGCCAGCCTTTGCCGCCTTCGCCGAGCTTGGGTACGGCATCGGCATTTTGAATATCGGCATCTCGATGAAACTGTAACGACGCCCGTTGAACACAGCTTATGCAGAAGTAGGAGTAAGGAATGTTGCAGTGGGAGCTCGGGAATGTTATGGATCAGGAGGCGATCGCAGGCATGTCTTCAACCAACAATCTCATCAAGCACGAGGACACGCACGCCCTCGACTCACTTCAGATGGCTATCGTTGGTGAGAAAGCCTTCGCAGCCGGAAAGTATTGCAGTAGCAATTATTTGCAGGGCATCAGGCGTCCTCAAGCCATAGTGCGCACGGAGTTCTGCTGCCTTCACAGCGTGGATGGATTCAATGGCAACTAATTCACAATGAGCACTCCCTTGCATCAGTTCACGATAAGAATTTTGCAATTGCCTGTCAGTTTTTTTGACAGGTTGAACCAATACTTCGCAAAGCGACACGACGGACGTAACTCCTATAATCCGTCCTTCTGCAATTTGTTGAAAGATCTTGACGAGGCATGCATCGTAGATAGGGTGTTCCTCCACAAAGTAGATAATCGGTGCGGTATCGTGCCAAGACGCCGCACGCCCGAGAGCGCATCAGAAACCGATATCATGGCCGATGGTCCCACTCGGTGCGTAATTCGTTCACATATTTCTGGGCATCCATCGTTCCCCAGATCTTTTTTCCGAGACCGTGGAGTTCCATGATGCTTCTTTTCTTTGTCTCCGCTACCGTCCGGAGAGCAATGTTCCTTGCGATGAGTTCAATCAAACGCAATTGCTCCTCCGCGGAGAGCCCCTTTACATGGCGTTCATAGATGTCGTTCAGACTCATACTTTTCCTCCATGCATGTGGTCCATCCGATAATGTATCGATCGAATGTTAGTCCGTCACCAAGCTCATGATAGGTTTGTTTGGTGACAAAATCAATCAACCGGAAAAGTAGAGTTCGACCGCCATGGTTGTCCCTCAGCAAGTCAACTACGAAATCGAAGGAAGGCCAGGCGGCGACGATTTTCACCATTGACGAGAAAGGATGTCTCGACGGCGGCAGCAGGATCGGCAAGTTGTGCAAGAACTGAGGAGCGTCGTGACAACAGCCGTTTGCTGTGCAACGGCGCGAAGTGATGAATTCAAACATTCCCCTAACAAGAAGGAGTACGATTATGAAGAGCGTGCAAAGAATTTCCTTGTCTCTCTTCTTCGGTCTCATGCTGATGTCTCAACCGGCGGGAGCACAATGGGTACACACAAACGGGCCGTATGGTGGTCTCACTTCTGCTCTCGGCGTCAACCCGAACGCGGTAGGAGGAACGACAATATTTGTGGGGACACTTGCCGGAGGGAATTTTCGGTCAACGAATAATGGCGCAACGTGGACTGCCTCGAGCAACGGACTGAGCTTTGGTGGAATCTACTTTGGGGCTACCGCATTCGCTGCCAAGGGAACGAGCATGTTTGCCGGAACCGCCGCAGGAGTCTATCTTACCACCGACAATGGGATAACATGGACTGCAACCGCCTTGGCATCGAGCATTCAGTTTCTCATCGTCAATGGCAACGACCTTTTCGCCGGCACTTCTTCTGCAGGAGTATATCGCTCGACCAACAACGGAACATCTTGGACGCAACTCAACAGTGGCCTCACTGCAACGCGAGTCAACGCGCTCGTCGTGAGCGGAACTTCGATGTTCGCGGGAACCGAAACGGCAGGTACATTCGTCACGACGAACGGCGAGACGAGTTGGTCGCCTTCGAACGCGGGCATTGCGATTCTTGCGGTGAAAGCTCTTGCGGTCAACGGCACCACTCTCTTTGCCGGAAGCTTGAGCGGCATCTATCGCTCGACCAACGGCGGCGCGAACTGGTCGAGCGTAAGCACGCACATCACGAACGCGCTTCTCGTGAACGGCACGAGCATCTACGCTGCCGGCTCAGGCGTTGTGGCCTCGAGCGACAATGGCAACAGTTGGACACCCGTAAACACAGGGTTGACATCGAGCCTTCTTCTTCTTCTTTCACTCGCCGCAAACGGTCCCACGTTGTTTGCCGGAGGCGCATCGTATCGCGCAGGCGTGTACGTTTCGTCGAACGGAGGAGCACTTTGGAGCGAGTCACACAATGGAATTCTTGCAACGCATATCCGATCGTTCAAGGCAAGACTGAACGGCAGCGGTGGTCATGATCTCTTTGCGGGGGGGGAACGAGAACGGCGTGTTTCTCTCCACAAATAATGGTGCATCGTGGACTTCGATCAATACAGGACTGACGAACGCAGCAGTCGAGACTCTCGCTTACCTGGGAACAGACCTTTACGTGGGTGGATTTTCGGGTGTGTTTCGTTCGACGGATAATGGTGCAAATTGGTTTTCGGCAAGCACGGGATTGCCTGCCGCCACAACAATGCAGACCTTCGCCGTTCTCGGTTCGACGATTTTTGTCGGATCATCTGCCGGCGTACATCGTTCGACGAACAACGGTGCAAACTGGACCCTCATGAATAGCGGTTTAGGAACGGGCGCAGCGCAGATGCTTGCCGTCTCCGGCTCGAATCTCTACGCAGCGGGAAATGGGTTGTACCTCTCGACCAAGCAAGGAACATCGTGGACTTCTATTGGAACGGGAATTACCAGTACGAGCATCAAAGGGATCGCGTTCATCGGCACGGATATTTTTGTCGGCACCCAAACTGCCGGCATCTTCCGCTCGACAAATAACGGTAGTAGTTGGACGCAAATGAACACGGGGCTGACGAGCACAAGCGTGAATTCTCTTGCCTCATTGGGCAACAACTTGATCGCCGGGATCGGATTCGGTGTGTATGTTTCGCAGAATCGAGGTGCAAACTGGACGACGATCAATACCGGTTTCCCAACCAATTTAGGCCTCTTCTTTCCGATCATCTACACGCTCACGCCGGTCCCCCGTGGAGCGAACTTCACACTATTTGCCGGCACTGCCGGTCTCGATCTGTGGCGGCGACCATCAACAGAAATTACCAGTGTCAACATCACCTCCTCCACTGCACCCGAAACGTTTGTGCTCGAACAAAACTATCCCAACCCGTTCAACCCGACAACGACTATCGAGTTCCAAATCCCGAACATCACACCCAAAACTCATGTGACGCTCAAGGTGTACGATGTGCTTGGTCGAGAAGTGAGAACGTTGGTGGATGAGAATCTTTCAGCGGGAACGTATGAGACGACATTCCATGCAGACGGGTTGGCAAGCGGCGTGTATGTGTATCGCCTTGCCGGTGGAGGATTCACCGCTGCACAAAGGATGATCTTGGCAAAGTAACGCTTCCCATCACCTAAAAGACTCGAGGACAAAAGAATGTTATTTCACTCAAACTTCATCCTCACAATGCTGCTGCGTTGCATCCTCTCCGTTGGCTGCACTCGGGGGCTAAGCGGCACGTATGTTTCCCGTGGCGATTCTCTCGGCAGCGCACTCGTGAGCAGCTTGACGTTCACCTCTGGTGGGAAGGTCGAAGGAACAGGCATGGGCATCACCAAAGAAGGGACGTACGAGCTTGAGGGCAGAAAGGTAAAGATCACCGTCTCGGGAGATACGACCATCCTAACGCTCGACGAAATTGGCTGTCTCGACGGGGGCGCCATGCTTGGAAAGTTTTGCAAAGGATAATTCGACGCTTTCACACCGGCTTGAAGCGCTCGAACGATTGCCGGCACGCATCGCAGTAGTAGATTTGCTTACACAACGTGGGGCCGAATGCACTTTCGAGATGCGTTGCGGTGGAATGGCAAAACGGACACGCGACCGGAAGAGCGAGCACTGCCTCGAGCGCTCCGTCATTTTTCGGAGGCGGTGCGATACCGAACGCCCGTAGCTTTTCCTTCGCATCTTCATCCAACATATCGGTGGACCAAGGAGGCGAGAAGGTGGTCTCGATGCGAACGTCTTTACAGCCGAGTGCAGCAAGCCGCGAGCGTATTTCGTTCTTCATGTATTCCATCGCTGGGCAACCAACGAATGTCGGCGAAAGAACAACCGTCACCACCTCATCCGCTACCTTCACGCTGCGGATCACTTTCATCTCGACGAGTGTGAGGACGGGGATCTCCGGATCGGTAATCTTACTCAGTTCCGTCCTGATGTCTTGTTCTGTAAGGATGATGGTTTTCACCACCGCGCTCCTGGCGCTATGCGATAGACTGCTTGCAAATCATCCACAAGTTGCTGCAAGTGGGCGTTGTGGTCACGCCTCCGTCCGCCATTATCCGGTGTGGTCTGAACGCTGTACACACCTGCGCGGTCCTTGACAGGAACGGCAAGCGTCGCGCCCGTCAAAACCGGAACGACGTGTCGCATCCACTCTGCTTGCAACGTTGCATGCCCCGGAAAAACTCCTGCGGCGATCAACTCCTGCTCGCCTTCCACCTCTTCGAACATGCCGAGCGCTTGCGGAAAGGCTACATCGACTGCTGCTTGCATTCGGCGGTGACTCTCGTCGGTCGCATCGCCAAGCCGCTCGACCAATCCTTTGGAGTGGAGAATGTGATATGCTTCCTCGCGCAGGATTTTGGCTGCGGCTTCTTTGATGGGAAGATACGTAGAGTGTGCAAACGCTCGGAGCCGCACTTGTTCCGCTTCATCGAAAAGATATTGGCGTACCACCGTATAGGCGAAATCGCCTTTCGGATACGTTACGAATCGGCAACAGGTGAAATCATGCCACGCCCGCTCGAACGCCATCGCATCCGGCTCCTTCCCCGTGAGCTGTTGGTAGAGCGTGTACCAGAGAAGCGAATGCCCCAGCTCATCTTGCGCGATGTTGGAGAAGGCGATATCCTCCTCGAGAACCGGCGCGTGTCCCGTCCATTCCGCGTTGCGATGCCCTAGCATCAACTCATCGTCAGCGAGCGCCAGCAGCAGCGTCTGGAGAGCATCCTGTGGAAATGCGGCGCTCATTCGGTCGGCTCCTTCACGGGTGCATCGAAATCCTTCGGGTCGCGGTAGGACTTATCGAGCGCGATGTTGAAGAAGCGCTCGTCCTGGTAGTCTGTGGCAGTAATGTCGGTACTCTTCACCACCCACAAGCTGACGCACGGGAGGCGACGTGCAAATTGGTCGCGGGCATACTGCAACGCCACGTGCGGATCGGGAGCGTGCACCGCCCCGACATGAATATGCGGATCGCCCCTCTTTCGCTGATGAAACACTTCGTACGTTTCGAACTGTGTATCGTTCATGCCGCGGCTTCCTTGCGTTTGGCTTTTGCTGCGAGTGCTTCGCGCACCCACCGCCCTTCTTCATGCGCACGCCGTCGCGCTTCCAGCCGCTCCTTGTTGCAAGGACCGTCACCGTTGACAACGCGCTTCAATTCCTCCCAGTCCGGTGGTGTGTACACCCAGTGTCCCGTCGTCTCGTCGTAGTGCAGATCAGGATCGGGGATCATCAAACTGAGCGCGCGAATCTGTGGCACGATCAAATCAACGTACTCTTGGCGCACCTGCTCGTTCGATTTCGTCTTGATGCGCCATTTGAGCGATTGTTGCGAGTGCACAGAGAGATGATCCGGCGGGCCCGACATCATGAGCGTGGGGTACCACCAACGGTTGATCGCATCTTGTACCATGGCACGCTGCTCGGGCGCTCCCTTTGCCAGAGCGACCACGAGATCGTATCCCTGTTTGATGTGGAACGACTCTTCGTAGCAGATGCGCTTCATTGCTCGCGCATACGGTCCGTAGGACGATTGCTGAAGCATCGTTTGGTTGACCACCGCCGCCATATCCACCAACCATCCGATGACGCCGACATCCGCCCAGGTTGGTGTCGGGTAGTTGAAGACGTTTGCGTACTTCGCTTTGCCGGCGAGAAGTTCTTCGAGCAACTCTTCGCGTGACTTGCCGAGCGTTTCGGCCGCGCGGTAGAGAAGTTGTCCATGCCCCGCCTCGTCTTGCACTTTTGCAATGAGCGTCAACTTCCGCCGAAAGCCTGGCGCGTAGGGAATCCACTTTCCTTCCGGCAACTGCCCGACAATTTCACTGTGTGCATGCTGACCGATCATCCGAATAAGCGTCTTACGATACTCGTCCGGCATCCAATCGCCCGGCTCGATTTTCTCGCCGCGAGCGACTCGTGTTTCGAACTCCGCGAGTTTTTCTTCGTACGTCTTCTCGTGTTTCATGGCTTCTCGAAGATTTGTTGGTAAGGGAGGATGTCGGCACCAATATACAACTTCTGAGAGAAGGCTTCAATGCAACGCGCACACAGCGTCGCACCGAACAGGAACCTGCAGGCAATGCTCATAGCTGAAACTTCTTCCGCTTCCGCCAGAGTGTTGCGGGATCGATGTCGAGAATGGCGGCAGCCTCTTCGAGGTCCTTCGCGATCCGCAGCACTTTGACGATGTGCTGTCGTTCCATCTCTTCGAGCGAAAGAAGATGGGCGGCAGGCGCGGCAAGGTTCTGGAACTGTTCGGGGAGATGCTCCAATCGAATGTCCCCGCCTCGCGCCAACAACACGGCACGTTCGATGACGTTTTCCAGTTCACGCACGTTCCCCTTCCAGGTGTAGCTTTTCAGTGCGGTGAATGCTTCCTGCGAAAGCTCGCTGCTGCTGCCGAACTTCCGAAGAAAATGTGTCACCAGCAACGGTATATCCTCCATACGCTCGCGTAACGGCGGCACCTTCAAAGTCACCGCATTGAGTCGATAGAACAAATCCTCGCGGAAGCCTCCGCGATCTACTGCCTCCTCGAGATTCTTGTTCGTTGCCGCGAGAACACGCACATCGACTTTTCTTGTCTCGGTTTCACCGACGCGTTCGAATTCCTTGCTTTGCAGAAAACGCAACAACTTTACCTGCGTCGAAAGCGGCACCTCACCAATCTCGTCGAGGAAGATCGTTCCGCCATCTGCCGCCTCGAAACGTCCTTGACGATCCTTTGTCGCGCCGGTGAAAGCCCCCTTCACATGACCGAACAGTTCACTCTCCAAGAGTTGCTCGGCAAGCGCCGCACAGTTGACGACAACGAACGGCTTCTCTCGCCGCGGGCTGTTGTCGTGAATAAGGTGAGCGAGAAGCTCCTTGCCGGTGCCGCTCTCACCTTGCAGCAGCACAGTAATGTTGCCCGGCGCCACCTGGAGCGCAAGGTCCACCACAGCGCGCATACGCTCGCTGCGTGTAACGATCTCGCCCGTCTTTGTGCGTTGCAGTTCTTCCCGGAGTTCCACCAGTTCCTGCTTGAGCTTGTGGTGCTCGTACACTTTCTTCGCGAACAATTCCAGCTCGTTGAACTCGAACGGCTTCTGAATATAGTCGAACGCGCCCAGCTTGATCGCCTCCACCGCCGAATCGATGCTGCCGTGCGCGGTCATCAGGATGACGGTCGTGCTCGGACTGATGCGGCGGGTTTCGCGCAGCAGTTCCATTCCATCGACGGGAGACATTTTCAAGTCATAAAAGGCCAGATCGAATGTTCGCTGGCGGAGTGCATCGAGTGCTTTGAGAGGATCGGCAAAGGCCGTCACGTCGAAGCCCACTGCTTCCAGTCCGATGGTGACGGTCTTGAGGATATTCTGCTCGTCGTCCACGAGCAGAACAGAGGCTTTTGCCGGCGCAGCACTCATGACTGTGACATCGCGGTGGCAGGTTGCAGAGGCAGCGTAAAGGAGAACGTGCTTCCTTTTCCGACTTCGCTCACTGCCCAGATCTTTCCTCCATACACTTCCACGATCTCTTTGGCGATCGCCAGGCCCAAGCCCACGCTACCGGGTGTTGCGATGGACGCACTCTTCACCTGCACGAACTTGTCGAAAATTTTGTCGAGATGTTCTTGTGCGATCCCGTGCCCCGTATCCTCTACTTCGAAGAGCATATCGCCCTGCCGCTGCCTGACGCGAATGGTCACGGCACCCCCACTGTCGGTGTACTTCAGAGCGTTTGTAACGAGATTGTTGATCACCCACGAGAATTGTTGTTCGTCCGCAAGGAGCGTGGGGAGATCCGTGGGAATGTCCGTCCGCAACGCTACACCTTTCTCTTGGAACTGAATCTGCAACGAGCGGAGAGTCGCTTCGATCACCGAGCGGACATCCAGCTCTTCGTTCTTGCACTGCAGCCTTCCCGATTCGAGTTTCGATAATTGCAGCAGTTCGCGAGCAAGTTTAGTCAGTCGGTGCACATCCTCCAACGTCGTGCCGATCAATTCCTTCTGGCGTTCGTTCAACGGACCCAACAATTCTTGATTCAAGATGTCCACGCTCATGTTGATGGAGGTTAAGGGTGTCCGAAACTCGTGCGAGAGCGTTGCGATGAAGTCCGATTTCATGCGATCGAGTTCTTTGAACTGTGTGACGTCCTGAAGAACCGTCAACACACCGTAGAGGTGTCCTTCGCTGTCGAAGACGCGCGTGAGTTTGGGCCGGAAGTACATGGAGCGCTCACCCCGACTGAAGTGCAGCAGCGTCACCGAATCGGCATCGTGGCGTTCGCTGTTGCCGTCGTTGTTCTCGCGCGAGGCTGAGCCGATCAAGCTCATGATGCGTTCGTCCTGTATGACCGAAGCAACGGGTTTGCCGATCGCATCGACATCGCGATAGCCGAAGAGCTCCGCAATCAAATTATTGATATGAAGGATATTCATCTGCGCGTCGGTAACGATGATGCCGTCGGAGATGCTGTCCACGATGGCTTCCGACTTTCGTTTCTCGGCAAGAATCTTATCGATGTTCATTTGCTCGAAACGGCGCAAGCGTTCGGTCATTTTGTTGAACTCCCGACTCAATGCGCCGATCTCGTCGTTGGAAAGCACATCGATTTTCAAATCCAACTGTCCCGCCCCAATTTGCTTCACTCGCTCGGTCAACGCCTCCGCCGGTTTGATGAGTCCTTTCGTGAGCCACACGGTGGCGATCACGCTCAACGCCAACGAAATGATCGAAGCGAGAATCATCCCGTAGGCAGCTTGGTTGGCAATCGTATGCGTTTTGCTTTCGAGTTGGTACATCGCCGCCTGATTGTACTCGAAGAGTCGGAAGCAGAGGGTGCGGAGTTCTTCCGAGACGGGCCGAACCGATTCGTAGTAGTAGGTCTTCGCCTGCATGAACGCCCCCTGCTGGATCATGCCGCGCATGGTGTCGGTGACCGCCACGTACTTCTTGCGTACGGATTGTAGGGAGTCGCGCACCCCGACCAATTTTCCTTCCGGCATCGTGCGGAACGCTTGCTCGTACCAGTAGTAGAACGACATGCGCTTGTCCTCGAAGCTGCCGCTCACGCCTGCTTCTTCGCCCTGACTGGCAACCAACAGCGCATTGTCCTGCCCCTCCAAATACTTCACCATATTTTCCGCCGCGAGCACGCTCAAGTAGTTTTCCCGCAGGATGGTAGCAACCGTTGTCCCCAGCGCGTAAAAATTGTAGATGGACAGAAAGCTCGCTGCAAGGTTCAGCGAAACGATCAGTCCAAACGCCCAAATGATTTTCGAACGTATCGTTCCTACCATGGCGAAGAAAACCTTTGTGTATCAATGTAGGAGAGTGTGGAAGGAAAAACAAGTGGGGGTTTGGGATCCACTCTGCCGATCGTTACCAAGTGAGAAAGAGAAGAGAAAGCGGAGGCGGTGAACCGGGCGAGGGGTCTGCAGGAACTCGCTTGTCGAGGTCTGATCCGTTGGTGCTGAGGCAACAAAGTCACCGTCACCATTCACGGCACACGTGCAACCCGTGTATACAAGAAACACAACAGTCGCAGGAGGTGCAATACCATATTTGTGGTAAAGATGTGTAAAGCGAGAAACTGTTAGTCTCGCCGCTACTGGAAACGCTCACGGCGTTTCTGCACCCACTGCTTGTACTTCGCCTTCTGCTCCGCGTTGAGAAGAGCGAGAATCTTCTCGTCGGTTTCGGCCGCCTTGTGCCGCACAGCTTCGCGCATGACGGAGCGATCGCCAGTGTTTTTTTTGATCGAAAAGTTTGCGCAACTCTTTGTCGTGCTGCTCGAATATCGCTTTCACTTTTGCTGCTTGTTCGTCCGAGAGGTTGAGTGCTTTCTTCAACTGTGCCGTTCGTTCTTCCGGCGAAAGCCGAGCGCGCCAAGGACCTTGCGCAAGCATGGTTGTGGATGGAAGAACAACTATGATGATTGCACTTAGCAGGGTGAGAAGGATTGTTCGCCTGGTACACTCCCACGGGATATGTTCAGGATGAGATCTGCCGCGCGTCGTGCGTCTGGCAAACATGAGACTCCGCCATCCACCAGGCGGTTTAATGGCGCAGCACGATCTTGCCGAACTGTTTGCCGCTTGCCAGTCGCTCCATCGCATTGTTTGCAGCCGCGAGAGGATAGACACTGTCGATAACCGGTTTGATCGCATAGCGTTCGACGAAGCGCAGCATCGCAACGAACTCGTCCTCCGTTCCCATCGTCGAGCCGAGGATGGAGAGTTGTTTCCAGAAGATGCGCGCCGGCTCGGCATTCTGAATTTTGCCCTGCACCGAACCATACACAACGATGCGGCCTGCGGGGGCAGCAACATCCAACAGCTCTGCGAAACCTGGACCTGCAGCACCATCGATGATGAGATCGAATCCTTCAGACACCTTTTTCAACTCCTCTGTCCACGATGGGCGTGAGTAATTCACGCCTTCGACAGCGCCCAACGCCATCGCCTTGCCCAGCTTCTCATCCGAGCCGGACGTGACGTACACCGTCGCGCCAAACGCACGCGCAAATTGCAATGCTGTGATTGCCACACCACCACCGATGCCTGTCACCAGCACACGATCGGTTCGCTCCATCGTCCCTCGTGTGAAAAGCGCACGGTAAGCAGTCAATCCCACCAACGCCACCGCTGCGGCTTCCTCGAAGTTGAGCGAGGGAGGTTTCGGAAGAACGTACTTGGCGGGGACAGCGATGAACTCTGCGAGCGTGCCGCTGTCGGGAAAGCCAAGCACTTTGAAGTCGCGCTGTTGTACCTTCGGATCGGCTCCCCAATTGTGCGAAGGATTGATAATTACCTCGGAGCCGATGAGCGAGCGAGACACGTTCGACCCAACGTCAGCCACGACGCCCGCACCATCCGATCCGATGATCACCGGATAACGTGTGCGAGGATAGGTTCCCTGTTGAATGTACCAATCGCGCCGATTGAGCGCTGCAGCCGAGAGTTTCACCAACGCCTCATCAGCAGCAGGCTTGGGGATTGGAAGCTCCAACATCACAAATGGGGATGCTTTGCCCTGCAGAACCATTGCTTTCATCTTCATATCGAGAGTCGTGGAAGTGATGGATTGATCGAAGCACTGCCGCACGAGCATAAGCAATCTGGAACTCAAATACTCATTCGCCGATCGGTGATGATGTGCAAAGATCGTTCTCGAGTCGTTGGCAAAGGTAGCGGAGAGCAACGGAAGTTTCTACAATCGAACAATGTCCGGCGTCGGTGGTCACCACAAGGGCGAAACAGTGCTTGAGAAAATCCATGCATCTGCATGGCGTTCCATTTGTACAGGTCAAGGCGTGTTCTCCTCAGTTCGGAGGACACTCTTCCTACGAGAGGGTGTCTGTCACCATGGAAAAGGTTATGAAGGAAATGTTACCCTCACCCATACAGGAACTGCTCGCACGCTCCCGCCATGCGCTTGCAGAAGGAGCACTGGAGGAAGCGATGAGCGCGCTCAATGCCGCGCTCCAGATCGATCCTGCGCACCAAGAGGCGCAACAGCTTGCCGTTTCTCTCGGCGAGGCACAAGAGCGCAAACGCTTGGAAGAGATCGAACGGAACGTTCCTGCGCCAGAACGCAGTCACCAGAACGAATCCGAACAGCGATCGGACGACCATTATCTCACGAAAGCACATCGCTACTTCCTCGAAGGTGAATACGACCTCGCCTTAGCCGAAGTAACGCTGGCGTTGTTGTGCGACCCGATGAATGAACGAGCACAGCAACTCGAGCAAGAGATTCAGAACGCGAAGCAATCTGGCTCTCGCCGGATTTCGCCTGCTGCACACACGCAGTTGATTGTTGCGCGGCGATTCCTCGAACGTGAGAAGTTCGATGAGGCATTGGAGGAAATAGAGGACGGCTTGAGGGCCGATCCGCACGACGAAGAACTTGTTCGCATGCGCGAAGAGATTCTCGCGCAACGAGATGAGCATCGGCGAGCAGAAAAGGAACAACAGCGACATGCCTTGCTTCTGGAAATCCGCACGGCATTTGCGCGCACGGCATTCGACGACGCGCTCAGGATGGTGAACGAAGCGCTTGCGGCATTTCCTGCCGACGAGGAGTTCTACGCGCTTCAAACCGAAATTCTCACTACCTGGCAGAAGTGGGAGGAGATCAAAACGCTCGAACGCCAGGCAGCGGAAACAAAAGCGCATATCCAGACCGCACGAGACTTGCTCAAGGCTGGACGTCTCGACGACGCGGCAGCGGAGATCGCCTTGGGGTTGATCCTTGCACCCGCAAACAGCGAGCTGAAAGCGTTGGAGAAAGAACTCTGGGCTTTGCGCGACCGGTTGGACGCAGAACGACGGCGAGAAGAAGCCGAACGCGTCAAAGCGCAGCAAGAAGTGCAAATCAAACTCCACCTGCTGGCGGCTGAAGAGTTTGCCAGGCACGGACAATTTCAACGCGCACTCGATGAAATCGTTCAGGCGTATATGATCGATCCGTCGAACACCGACGCGCGCGACGTTGAAGTGCGCGTCCGCCAGATGCAACAGCGCGCCGGCGCATCTCCCCTTCGCTTGGTGTACAAGAACACGATCAGCGCACAATCTTCGTAAGGACGACCGAACACCATGACGGCTCTCTCGAGCACACCATCGCCGACCCCCTTGGAACTCTTAGCACAAATCCGCACGCTCGTGCAAGACGCACGTACGGAAGAAGCGTTGGAACGAGCAGAACACCTCAAAGCGCTCTGCCCCAAGAACATCTTCGTGGCAGGACTGCACGTCCAGCTTGCACGCCTCGCCGAAGCGGAGGCACATACATCTCCCGATAGGGACTCGCTGCGAGAGCCCTTGAGCTCTCTCTTCATGCGTGCGTTCGAATCGTTGGAAGGCAAAGCCGTTGCGGAGCCGGAACAGCGAAGGGCAAGCGACTCGGCTGCACGCACCCAGGCGCTTGCTTCCCTCAAACGTCAATACTTCCAGATCACCGATGCTCTCATGCGTCGAGGCGAATACATTGCGGCGCTGGAAGAGGTCAATCGCATTCGCACACTCGACCCGAATGATCAGGCAGCGCTCGAATACACACGCAAGCTCAGTGAGCTGATCGCAGCGCAACACGTCGCAAAAGCCGAAGGGAACGAGCATTCTTCGCCAACACCTGCCGGTACGAGGAGGAGCGCCCCGAGCACATCGCTCAAGGACCTTATGGAAATAACGACACCGGATTTCGATGCCATTCTCGCGAAGGCATCACCACCGCCGCCATCGGCAACGGCAAAGCCGGCGCGTGAACGGCCGAACGAGCGCACGGCAACATCAAGTCGGTCGCGCACGCGGTCGTTTCTTGTCAGCTCGGCTGTGTTGATTCTCATTGCCATTGTTGCCTCCTACCTTCTCACGACATTCCGGCACGAGGAGGATGGCAAAACCATTCCGAATGCTCCACGCGCGGTTTCTCCGCAACCCGCGAAGCCGGTGCCGAAGGCGGAACCGCACTCGGCCCCCGTAGAGAAGGCAACAACCGAAGATTCGACCATATCGACCAACACAAAGGAGATGATGCAGTGAAATCGTTGTATGTCATGCTGAAAGATTTTCTTAATAAGTACTCCATCCTCGTTTCGGCTCTGGTCATCTACAGCTATTTCTTGTTCACCTCGATCAACTTGATGGAGCACGCATCGACCAAACGAACGATCATCGATTTCGTGCTTCAATTCGATTCGCTCATTTTGATGTGGCTCGTCGCATTCGTAGTAGTGCAGATGCAGCGGTATCGGAAGTTGGCGAGCGAACAAGAACAACGTCAGCGGCAAATGCAGATGGAGGTGGAACATCAACGGACGAAACTGCGTCTCATCGAAGAGGTGACGTTGCTGTTTCAGGAAAGTCTCAGCAAACCGTTAGCGATCGTCTCGGCGGCTACGCAGAGTTTGCGCGAGCGGTTCGGGAACGACCCTGATGCTCATTCGTGGGCAGACCACATCGACTTCGCCATGGCACGAGTGAGCGCGACACCCAATGATATTCGCTCCTACGAAACAAGAAAGATCGTGGAAGGGGCGAACTCATCCTCTCCTCCACAACATCCTTCTCCTTCGGTGAGCAGTTCGTAAACAGTTCTTAGAAAAGGAAACCGAGGAACGCCCCAAGTGAGAGGGAACGATAGTCGAACGCGGCGTTGCTCATATTCCACGTCTGGTACCGAATGCGGTAGCCGAAAGCAATGCCATCGACGATGGGAATGGTGCGGAGGAGAACCAGAGCCTCGCCCAACGTGGTGGCAGAAAAACCGGTGCCCGTGCTGAACGCTTCGAAGCTGAGATGGATCGCTTCGACTACCGAGAGTGAGCATTCAAGCTCCCTCCCCACTGCACGATACCGCAGACCTACTCCCATGCCTGCGCTACCGACGTTAAACGCCTCCTTGTCACTGCCGGTGTTATCCGATCGTGTATAGTCGCTGGAAACGGTGAAACGCACGAGCAAGGCGTGAGGCCGAGAGAAGAGAAGCGGAAACTCACTACCAACGGTAACTGCTGCAACGATCGCCGCTTTGCTTTGGCCCCGCAGCGAGAAGCGCGTGTACCCGAACGTTACATCCACAAGGCCCTGGCGAAACCCGATCGCGGGCATGAGCCGACGGTATGCGATGCGAAACGAATCCGGGGCTGTATTCGAATCGCGCGGCTCGAAGTCGCGAACAAATACTCCGGCATGGACGAATCTGTCCGTCGGATGTTCATACGGTCGCTCGTCGTATTGCGCGCGCACCGGCGAACCGAGGGCGGCACATGGCGCTATGCTGAGCATAAGCTTTGAACGCATCATCCTGTGTGCGTCTTGGTGTTCGAAGGCAGTTTCTTCATCCTGAGTTGCTTGACTTTCTTTCCGTCAACTGCTTCGACGACGGCGTGCCATGAACCCAACTGGAGGTTGGTACCTTTTTCTGGTACTCGGCCGATCCGATGCACGACATAGCCGCTGAGCGTAACGACATCCTTCGTATCAGGAACGACATCGAACATGCGGGCAAAATCGTGCAGCGGCATCGTTCCGTCCACCACAAATTCCTGTTCGCCAACGCGTTGCACCATCAGCGGCTCAACGTCGAACTCGTCGCGAATTTCCCCTACCAACTCCTCCAGAATATCTTCGAGCGTGATCAAACCGGTTGTCCCGCCATACTCATCAACCACAATTGCCATGAGCATTTTTTTTGTCAGAAAGGTGTTGAGGAGCTTTTCCAGCGGTGTCGTTTCCGGAACGAACAAGACATCGCGCCTAATGGAGAGCAGATCTGTAGCGTCGCCCTTGGTGTGCTGCAACCTGAAAAGGTCTTTGAGGTGAATCATGCCAAGCACATTATCCAAGTCGCGCTCGCAGAGTGGATACCGCGTGAAATGGAATTCGAGTGCGGCTGCGAGATTCTCCTCCAGTGTGCGTTCGCTGGAAAGAAAGACGACTTGCCTGCGGGGTACCATCACTTCCCGCACCGTGCGCTCGCGTAACTCCATCGCCTTCAGCAGAATGTTCCGACTCGTTGCGGTGATGTTCTTACCGTGACTGAGCAGGATACGCAATTCCTCTTCGGAATGTGCAAGATCGTTCTCGCTGACGGGTTGAATGCCGACCATGCGCAAAAAATAGTTCGCCGCCCCGTTCAGTGCCCAAATTGCCGGCTTGAAGACAACAAAGAACAGATGCAGAGGACCGGCGGCGCGGAGTGTCACGCTTTGCGCCCGCTGGATGGCGAGCGATTTCGGCGCCAATTCCCCCAGCACAATGTGCAGGAACGTGATGAAACCGAACGCAACAGCAAAAGACACGGTGGTCAGAGCCGTCGGGTTGACGATCCCGACGAAGGCAAAGATGGGTTCCAAAAGGTCTGCAACGAACGGCTCGCCCAACCATCCCAAGCCGAGACTGGTGAGCGTAATGCCAAGCTGGGTCGCCGAAAGATACGCGTCGAGATGGGTAATAACTTCATGAGCAATCCGAGCACGCTTCTGCCCTTTGCGCAGCAGCGGCTCGATTTGGGTTGTTCGGACTTTCACGATGGCAAACTCAGCGGCAACGAAGAAGCCATTGAGCAACACTAAACCGAAAACCGCCGCAAGCTTCAGCGGAACGAGAAAGACGTCCATACAACCTACTTCGCCATGGCAAGAAGCGCGTTCCAGTCTTGACTGGACAACGGCATCACCGAAAGACGGGGCATACGTACCAACGGAAGGTGTGCGAAGACTTTCCGTGCCTTGATAGCATCGAGTGGCACCGGCTTTGCCAATCGTTGTCGTGGCACAATATCCACCACAACTATTTTTGGGTTGTTCCGCCGTGGATCGGGATACGGAGAGGAGACGATCTCCGCGATGCCGACGAGAGCTTTTTCTTTCCCCGAGTGGTAGATCAACGCACGGTCTCCTTTCACCATGGAACGGAGATGCATCAAAGCAAGGTTGTTTGAAACGCCATCCCACCTGGTCTTGCCTTCCTGCTCCAAATCGCCGTACGAATACTCGGATGGCTCGGTTTTCAACAGCCAATACGTCACACACAGATTCCTTTCGATGTGCGCGTAGAAGTTAATGGAAATGGGAGGGGAATGCAAGGAAGTCAAAACAGCGAGGGGTGGGAAACATTTGCAACCCGCGGTATCGACTGCCACGGTTTACGCGAACCGTCGAGTGCGGCAACAGAAAGGGGCTATACTGAACACTGTCGAATGCGGGCGAAGCATCCATAATCGGCGCAGTGTGCGCGCAACATATCCCGAGGGTGTCTGTGAAGGAGGTTTCGACTTCGCCTCGCTTCACTGCGCTCAACCTGACGTGTGATACTGGTGTGCGTCACCCTGAGCGCAGCGAAGCGGAGTCGAAGGGTGACGGGCGCTCGGAGGCGCAAATTCCAATACTCAAGCTCCAAGCTCCAAAACTCTGAACGTCCAACCTCAACATTCCCATCTCGATCCTCGATCCCTCCCTCAGCTCCGCTAAGTCCATCAACTCGAGAAACAACCGTCCAGCATCATCTCTACATTTATCTTTGCATTGCAAGGATGCGATCGCCGATCTGGATTGCGTCAACGACTTCCATTCCAGCAACGACTTTTGCAAAGATGGTGTATCGGCCATCCAAATGGGGTGTGGAGCTGTGTGTGACGAACCATTGGCACCCTTCGGTATCCTTCCCTGCACTTGCAACACCCACACTCCCACGCTCATAGCGTTCAAGTCCGAACTCCGAGCGAATGGCATAGCCGGGTCCTCCCCATCCATCGCCTCGCGGGTCGCCGCCTTGAATGACGACATTCGGAACAACACGGTGAAAGGTCAAGCCGTCGAAGAACTTCTTCTCGATGAGCATCGCAAAGTTTACGCACGTGAGCGGCGCATTGTCCGGAAGCAGAACGATGCTCAACTCACCCTTCGTCGTGCGGATGCGAACGTACGGATTGCGTCGCACGGACGCGAGCAACGTCCAATCGAAGTTCTGGTATGCCGGCCGACGCTTGCCTGACGTCGTCACACGATAGGGCTTGCCTGTGAGTCGTTCTAACGCCTTGCGCGCTGCCAGAACAACAGCCGGGTCGCCATCGAGCAAGTACGACTCGAGGGGTGCAACAGCACTCTGCGCACGGAGATCGGCAAGAAGTCGCATCAGCCTGATGATCGCTTCGGTATCGTCCGGCGGTTTCAGTCGGCGGAGAGCATTCAGAAGCAGCGCCGGCGTTTCGTCGTCGGTAAATACCGACTCGGCAAGTGCTGTCGCGGCAGTACTGAGAAGGGCGATATCGTTCGATTGCATCGCTTCGACAAGCACAGGTCGAGCAATGCGCGTCAGCTCTCCTCGTTCGGGAGCGGTACGTACATTTGCAAGCAGCGATTCGACGACGCGTACTTTCTGCTGGATTTCTCCTTCACGATAGAGCCGCACCAGATGTTCTGTCGCCTCACGCGTTGGCACGTGTGCAAGCGCGGAGGCAAAGCTTTCCTGCGTCAGGTTGCCGGTTTGCAAGTGATCCAGCAGCAAGGGATACGCTTCTTTTCCCAGCAGGCGTGCGAGGGATGTGGCTGCCGCCTGTGTTCGCCGTTGCGAGAGGTGTCGGCTCTCAAGCAATTCGACGAGCGAACTGCGGCACTCGGCAGCGAACGAAGAGCGGTGCAGCCGCAGCACACCGATGGTTGTCAGGGCAGTGAGTGCACCGTGCTCGTTGCTATCGGTGGCGCTACGCAGCAGCACGTTCAGCATTCGAGGATAGAAGACCGTATCGACACGAGCAAGCGCTTTGAGCGCGTTCACTTTCACTCGCCAATCCTTCTCCGAACGGACGAGGGATAGCAGCGCGTTGCATGCTTTCCGTGACGAACCGAATTCGCCGAGCGCGGTTGCAATAAACATGCGGACATCGGCGGAGCGGTGTGAGGATGACCGAACGATCTCTTCTTCATGTGGTTTCAAAAGATTCGGGCCAGCGATACGCATGAGAGCGTAGGCAGCTTTCCAAGATTCGCCGTCATCGCGCAAGGCAAGGCATTGTGCGGCAAAGGCGGTTGCGCTCTTGCTGATGATCTGTCGATACGCGAAACGCCCCACGGCAAGCGCTGCCTCTCCTTTCACCAATGGAGAGGGCGCCGTTTCTCCCGCAGCAACAACGAGGCTGAGGCTCGCTTCGTTGCCGACTTTGCCGAGAGCTTCCAGCACGCGTAGCAGCACAGCGGGATTTGGTTCGATGCCAAGCCTCTTCGTGAGCGCACCCGAAAGTGCATCCCGCTGGAATGTATCCACGACGGGGTGATACTGCCCCAAGGCAAACGCGGCGGCAAGGCGAACATGGAGATTCTTGTCGGTGAGGAGTTGAAGAAGGTAAGGAATGTGCACGGTATCCTGAACAGAGGCGCAGGCAAGCGCTGCGCGTGCGCGCACTTGCGAATCGCTGTCCGTGAAGAACGGCACGAGCGCTTCCGCATCGCGCAGGTCCTGTGCCGTGACGATCGCTCGGTACGTTGCTTCGGGCAGCGACTGAGATGCGGCAAGCGCGGGAAGCAGACACAGAAGAAGGAAGAACCTCATCGTATCCTCGACGAATGCTGTGGCGTGGGTGTAGATTTCTTGGGTTGCTCGCGCAGCATTTCGGCAGCGCGATGCAGGACCGTATCCACACGGATCTGCCGTAGGCAATATGCACCAAAGTGCTCGCCCGGCGCAATACGGTCGCGACACACTCCGGCGGGGCATGCCGGACAGGCTTCGGTGCCTTTGATGATGGCGATGCGTGAGGAATGGGGATACACATCCCACTCCTTGTCGTGATGGTGACGAAAGAGCGCGAGCGACGGCGTGCCGACCGCGACGGCAAGATGGCGAGGACCGGAATCGTTGGAGATGCAGAGGTGGGCGCGATGTAAGAGCGCGGCGAGGTTCGCTACACTCGCACCGGTGTGCACCTCTCGGACGGTGCCTCGGCTTGTCGATGTGATCGCTTCGAGAATCGCACGATCGAAAGAACTGCCGACGAGCAGCACCACATTGCCGAGGCTGGATAATTCTTGCGCGAGGAGTGCGAAGCGTTCGGGGGGCCACATTTTGTAATCGCCGCTGGCGCCGGGATGGATTGCCACGATGCGGGAATCGGGATGAACGCCGAGCGTGTTCAACGTTGTCTCCGCCCATTGTGTAGCGGAAGGAGGGATCGGATATTCGGTGCGTGTGCTCTGCACGTTCGCGCCGATGAGTCGAACGAGATCGCAGTAGTACGCCAACACTCCTTGAGTGGACTTGTCGCTGTCGAGTTTGTGGGTGAGAAGCCAACGGAGGGCTTGATGTTTTTGTCCGACGCGAACGTTTGCGCCTGCAGCGAACGCCCACTGCACGAAGCGATCTTCTGGAAAGGTGCAGATGACGGTATCGAATTTTTTTTCGCGGATGCATTTGATGACGGCGCGCTCTGCTTTCAGGCGTGCAATGCCGTGTCGTGCGCGCAGTGCCTGGCGATCGAGCAGGTAGAGTTCATCCACGTTGGGATTTGTACCGAGTGCGATGCGTTCACGTTCGGCGTGCGAGGCAACCAAGACCTCAGGAGAAGGGGCATGGGTTGGTTCGGCGAGGCGGCGTTCGACAACCAGAACTGCAAGGAACGATGTGGGGAACGACTCCTTGACTGCACGCAGTGCAGGCGTCAGCAAGAGGAGATCGCCGAGTTGTCCTTCGGCAAGGAAGAGGATGCGTTGCGGATTGTAGTGTGGTGTTGCCATATTGTGTTGTTGCGTTAGGCGCCCGAAGGGCTTGGTGCCGCCCCGTTGTTCAGGGGCGGCACGGGAGCGAAGCGTACCCCGAAGGGCGCCGACCCCGCCGTAGTCCACCGTAGTCCGCCGTTGGCGGGACGAAGGCGGGGGAACGCCCAATTTTTCTTCTGCGCTCCGCTCACGGATGCTTCAGAAGTAGGGTCGTGCTTGAAACTCTGCCCCGATGTCTTGCTCGGCAAGGCGTCGGGCTTTTTCTCTGTCGATGCCATCCATGGCAACCACGGTCATGATGACGCGCGGTAGGAGGCGACGTGCTTCGCGCGCAAACTCGATCATCGCGGGGAAATACCGTCCGGCGTCGATACGCATGAGCTGACCGTACTGGAAAGGATCGGCTGTGTTCAGACTCATCGAGACCGCGTCGATCAATCCTACAAGCTCCGGCACGATGTTGCGTTTGTTGATGACGTTGCCGTGGCCATCGGTGTTCAATCGTGTTTTGCCGCCGTGCGCTTTCACCCAGCGGGCGATTTCCTTGACGGCATCCAGACGAATGGTGGGCTCGCCGTAGCCGCAGAAAACAATTTCGTCGTACCTCGTGGGGTCGCCGATTTCGTCGATGACTTCTTGCACGGAAGGTTCGCGTTCGATCTTGAGGTTGTGTCCCTTGATGACGGCTTCGCCTTTGCGGTCGCAGAAGACACAGTCGGCGTTGCATCGAATGGTGAGATTGATGTAAAGCGCGTTGCGCAGTGTGTAGGTGAAGCGCGGCTCACCAGCCGAGCCGATGCCGAAGAGTTTATAGGTGCCGTATCGTGTGGTGCGTGCGACGTCGTCGAGAGAAAGTTGCTGGAGTGCCGCAAGCTTTTCGGCGATCGCCACAACGTTCTTGGGTTCGTTGCGCCGTTCTTTCTTGCGCAGCGGAACGGGGGTGAGGTACGGGCTGTCGGTTTCCAACAAGATGTGTTCGAGGGAGACGGCCGCGGCGACCTCGGCTGCAGTGCCGGCGTTTGCGAATGTGACGATGCCGGGAAACGAGATGAAGAAGCCCATGTTGATGACCTTCCACGCCATCGCAACATCGCCCGAGAAACAATGGAAAACCCCACGCGGCGGCGGGAATCGTTCGTCGAAGCGGTGGTCTCTTCCCCATCGCGGTGCAGCGGCAATTGCTTGCTCGACACTCTGGAGGACGTCTGCTTCCGATTCTCGTGTGTGAATGACAACGGGAAGATTGCGGCGTTGTGCGATTGCCAGTTGTGCCTCGAACACGCGCTGCTGAACGTCGCGCGGAGAAAAGTTGTAGTGGTAGTCCAATCCGATTTCGCCGATGGCGACGACTTTGGGATGAGTGCTGAGCTGTTCGATTTCGTGGAGCGAGGCATCGTCTGCTTTTCGAGCTTCGTGCGGATGAAAACCGACGCAAGCGTACACCGGATCCCATCGTTCGGCGAGGGCGATCGCTCGCCTGCTGTCTTCGAGATCGGTGGAGGGATTGATGATGACGCTGACGCCGGCGTCGAGAGCGCGGCGGATAACGTCGTCGCGATCGGCGTCGAACTGCTCGGCAGTAAGATGTGCGTGCGTGTCGATGAACATTCAGGAAGCAATCGAAACGTGCGGGGTGGTTTGGCGCTCCTTAAAGTAGGGAACTGCAGAACGAGAAACAAAAACCGCATCAGGGGCGCCACTCCAACACGAACACAGTATTGCGTGGAGGCATGAGATTGCCGATAAGCTCGACGTAGTAGTATTGGAAGATGTTGGTGACGTTGAGCGTTACGGTGAGGGGAAGGCCGAGCTTGGTCAAGTCTGCACCTGCACGAACGTCGGTGACGTATGCTGCTACACGTTGGTCGCCATCGCGCACGATGCCGAGCCGTACAAACTCGTCGTCGATGCGCTCCATCCTGCTGATGAAGCGAAAGTCGAGACCAAGGGTGAAGATATCGACGCTGAGGAGCGCGTTCGCATAGAACAGGTGTCGAGGCCTGTATTTGAGGATGTCGTTCTTCGAAATATCGCGCGGGTACACGTATGTGTAGCTGATGCCGAGTGTGAGCAGGCGCTCCCAAAAGCTCGCTTTGGCAGAAAGCTCGAGGCCGCGAACACGAGCCTTGGTAACGTTCATGAACTGACCGCGACCACTGGCGGTGAAGCCCGGTTCGATCAAATTGTCGAAATCGCTCTGAAAGGCTGCCGCATCGAGCGTGGCATAGTCGCCGATGCGCTGTGATATGCCGATCTCGTACGATGAACTGCGTTCGGGCTTCAAATTAGGATTCGGATCGACGATGAGTCCACTGACCGATGTGGAGATGAACGCCTCTGCGACGGCAGGGGCACGAAATCCGCGACCGTACGAGGCACGGAGTGTCGTGCCTTCGACCGGTGTATAAACAATCCCCGCTTTGGGATTGAACTGGCGGCTGGTCTCGAGCGAATCGATGTCTTGGAAATCGTATCGTGCGCCGAGCGAGAGCGTGACGCTCTCGTTCAATCGGATTTCATCCTGAGCGTAGAGCGCAACGCCTGCACCCGACCGCTTTCCAAACAAATCGGCACGAACGAAGTCGAGAGAACCTTCGATGCCGGCTGTAAGCGTTTGACGATCATCGACGAGCATCGACGCCTGCCCTTCGCCTCTGAGCACATCGGAACGGGACGTTCGCGAACCCAGGTCGATCGTATCTTCCCACTTGTTGCGATACCAGAGCGCTTTGACGGCGTAGGTGAGTTTATCGGAGACGACGTGGCTGTACTGCGAGGTGAGATACAACCGCGTGGAGCGAACCTCGTCGCCGAGTTGTGTCTCCGGCGGCGTGAGAGCATAGTTCAGTGCTTTCCAGTACAAGAAGCTTCCCCGCTTCTGGTCGAGGAGACTGAAGGATGTGGTCACGACCTCGGCATCGGAAAACTGGTAGTGCAATTTCAGGTAGCCGTTGTAACGACGCCGGTAATCGTTCTGTCGGTAGCCATCATCCGCTATCCGGGAAAGGTACAAGGACATGCCGAGATCATCGAACTTTCGAGAATGGTTGACCGATTCTCCATCGCTGAATCGCGTGCCGCCGCCCCAATCCCATTCCGAATACGTCGGCTTACTGTAGAAGCCACCGTAGAGGCGAATGCGCGTGAAAGGTTCCTCAGGGATGGGTTTGGTAATAACGTTGATGACGCCGCCCAGCGCGCTCGATCCGTAAAGGGCTGAGCTTGCACCTTTGACGACTTCGATGCGATCGACCTGACCGATGGGAATGGTTTCGAAATTCAGTTCACCCGTATCTCCTGTCAGCAGCGGGATGCCGTCCACGAGCATCAGCACGCGACTGCCGACGCCACGGCTGTAGCCGCTGGAGCCGCGAATATTCACTTGCCACTCGGTCATGTTCACCCCCGGCACGTACCGCAACGCGTCGTCGATGGTCAGAGAATTGCGGTACGAGATTTCTTTCGCATCCAAAAGCGCAATGCTGACGGGAACTTCCTCCAGCGATTGCGGTCGCTTGCTGGCGGTAACAACGATCTGTTCAGTTTGGATTTCCGTCGGTGTGAGTGCGACGTCCAACTGCACGACGGCACCCGCTTCGATGCGCACGTTGGTATGAGTTGCGCGCTCGAACCCCACGAGAGAGAAGATCACCGTGTAGTCCCCCGGAGGGATATTGGCGATCTTGTACTCACCTCTGCTGTCGGATGTGGCGCCGCGCAGCGTTCCTTTCAACAGTACATTCACACCAACCAACGGTTCGTTGTCGGCTTTACTCGTGATGCGTCCCGTGAGTGTACCGCCTTGAGTGTAGGCAAGCCGTATACTCGACAACGTACAGAGGAGAATGAACAACACTCGTCTGCTCATCGCGGAAACGGAAAAGGTGGAGGATTTCGAAAATCGACATTGATATCGACAAATCGCGTCAGCGTTCCATCCAAGACCACAACAGGAGACGGAGTCGCGTAGTTTGTATCAAGATCGTACTGACCGACGGGTCGCCAGTCCGTAAAAATGTTGGGACCGTATCGTTGGGCAATCACCACGTATTCATACTTCCCCGGCGGAAGCGGAGCGGTGTACTTGAGCGAATCGACATAGAATGGAACGAGCGCAGTGTCTCCAATCGGCGGATAGACCACTGCGTTGCCCTGCAGAATATCGCCCACGATGTTGCTGGGAGGAAATCGCTTGAACGCGACCAGACGTAAGTCGCGAAGACTATCTTGTGGGGGCCAGTGTTTGTAGCGAATGGTGCCGGAGATGCCGCTCTTTTCGACGCGGGGCGCAAGTCCCTCATTGCAGGCTGTGAGGGTGATCGTCGAAAGACAAACGTAGAAAAGTACCGCTCGAATTCGGTTCATAGGGGAGAAGAGTTTGAAGCCCTGAATAACTTATCGAACGGGAGAGTAAAAAGCAAGATGCAGGATGAATGGTCGAAGCGATGATCCGTTTCCGCGTTGCTTGGCGTAGGATTTTTCGATAAGTTGGAAGCGGAACTAAGCTAACACACACCCGATGCTTATCGATCTTCTGTTTCTCTTCGCTGCGATCTATGCAATCCAAATCTTGCTTTTTGCCATCGGCGTCCGAAAGGCGACATATTCTTTCGATCCAACCTACCGTCCGAGTGTTTCCATCATTATCGCTGCGCGGAATGAAGAAAAGAATATTCGAGCGTGCCTCGAATCTATCTCGCACCTCACCTATCCAACGGAACGTTTAGAAGTGGTGGTCGTCAACGATCGTTCGACGGACCGGACAGAGGAGATCATCAGTGAGTTTGCGCGCCGGTGCTCGTTCATTCGGCTGCTGAATGCAACAGAGGATCCGAGCGGCAGGCTTCACGGAAAGGCGAACGCCATCACGCAAGGCATTGAACGCTCGACAGGCGATATTCTCCTCTTCACAGATGCAGATTGTGTGGTGCAACGTGGCTGGGTAGAGGAAACAGTCAAGTACTACAACCACCCATCGGTAGGATTGGTTGCGGGCTTCACGGCGTTACGTTCACGAACGATGTTCGAAGCCATTCAAGCGCTCGACTGGTTCGTGTTGTTCTCCATCGCTGCAGGTACGATACGGCTGCGCTTTCCCGTCACGGCTGTCGGCAACAACCTCTCCGTGCGTCGCTCCGCCTATGATGCCGTTGGCGGATATCGGAGCATCCCGTTCAGCGTTACCGAGGACTACGCGCTGTTCCATGCTGTGACGAGAAGAGCGGGATACGTTGCACGCCTTCCCATCGATCCGCAAACGTTGGTGTTCAGTCTTCCCTGTGAAACGTGGAGGGAGTTGTTCAATCAGAAAAAGCGTTGGTTCAGCGGAGGAGCGGGGATGGATTGGAAAAGCATTGGTTTGTTCGCCTTTGGGTTCACCTTCAAAGCCCTCTCAGTTGTGACTCTCGCTGCTGGAGACTTTGCACCGTTTCTGGCAGCGTTCGCCATCAAGAGTGCGGTGGACGCGCTGCTGGTGGCCCCGACTCTATCGGCATTCAAGGCACGACGGCTCTTTCTCTATTTGGTGCCTTTCGAGGTGTACTACATTGCATATGTTTTATTGTTTCCACCACTAGTACTCTTCAGCAGAGACGTGAGGTGGAAAGATCGACGACTGCGGTAACGATGCTCTCGACGTGCTTCCATGCCGAGACAGCCGTTGGTTTGCAGGGGAATTTCATAACACGAGCACACGAATGCAGCCCGAAGAAACCGACATCCATCCGCTTGAACACGAGACGGTGTCCGTGAAGGCGTTCGACTATGCTTCGGCATATGACCTCAGAAAGGCTCGGGAGAAATTGGAAAACACCTTAGGTGGGAAGGTGTTGAATGCCAAACCGTTGCTGGTGCAGTTCGATCGGAACAAGCTGGTCAATGTGTTCGATTACGGCTCGGTCGTCTTTTTCAATGTTCCTCCGAACGAGATCGAGCAGGTCATGGCACAACTCAAGCAGTGTGCGTTTCGCGAGAACAAATATATCAGCGAGGATGAGTTTGTGCTCTCGCTCGTTCCGCGACAACAGAAGCCCGCCGGGAAGGACGTATGGTACATTAAAGATGTGAGTCGCGATATTGCCCTCATCGTTGGCATTGTGCTGAGTAGGTCGGTCTCTCTCGAGTATTACGAAAAGCTCGTTACCGATGCGCTGGCGCAATTCGAGCCGACCGTCGTACAACTTGCAACCAAAGGGTGGATTCCCCGGCGTGGACGTGAAGCAACGAAGAATGTCGGGTTTGCCTTATCTGTGGAACACGAGTTGGCATACGATGTCGCAATCTTCGACGATCCGGACATCGTTTGGGACGGAGGAGCCAAGATCGAACAGTTGTACAGAGCGCTTAAGACTGAGTTCAATCTCGAAGACCGCATCAAAGTCATACAACAGAAAGTATCGATCATCTCCCGCTTCAGCACGTTTGTTCTCGCCCGATTGGAAGCACAACGATCGGCAGCGTTGGAACTCATCATCATCATCCTTATTCTTTGGGAAATACTCCTCGCAATTCTCGGGAAGATCTAAAAACACACGAGGATGCAAAGCCATCGCCTTACATCCTCGTCTTGAGGTTCTATGGAAGCTTTTTATGTATTCCTCGAACGGGCACTCGTGATGCCCAAGCGCTTCAGCTTGTAACGAAAGGTTTGCTCGGTCATGCCGAGGAATGCCGCCGCTTTGGACTGGTTGAAGCCGAACCGATCCAGCGACCGCTCGATGATGCCTTTCTCGATGACGTCGAGCGACTTGTCGAGTACGAATTCCTGTCCCGCCATGATGTTGTTGATCATCTTCACAACCTCGGTCTTCTCGTCAACCAATTCGGACGGTAAGGAGAAACGTCCCTCGTTGGAGAAAAGCACCGACTTATCGACGACGGCTTTCAGCTCACGGATATTTTCCTTCCATGGCTGACGAACGAGGACGTCGATCGCATTGATGTCGATGACAAGATCGCCGAGACCAAGTTCCTTGCAGATCTCGCTCGTGAAGTGCTTCACCAAAAGAGGAATATCCTCGGGTCGCTGGCGTAGCGGAGGGATTTCGATCTTTTCGAATTCCAACACCTTTGCGTACAAGTCTTCGAGCAGTTTGCGCTTTTCCACTAACTGCGCCGGATCTTCTTTCATCGTGATAATAAGGCGAATGTCAACGCTTTCGCGCATCTCGCTACCGATGCGGCGCGTCTTCCGTTCGTTGATGAAGTTGAGAATCTTCATCTGGTTGCGGAAGCTTGCTTCTTCGATCTCTTCGATCAGAACGGTGCCGCCGTTGGCTTGCTCGAACAATCCACGCTTCGATGTGTACGGGAGACCTTTTACCCCGCGGTCGAAACCGAAGAGCATCGCCTCCAACTCACGATCGTCAACGACCGAGAGATTGACAGACGAGAACGGCATGTCTTGATCACCGTTCTTCGCTTCCGCCTTGCCGAGATGATAAATGTTCTTGGCAACGGCCCCCTTCCCGACGCCGGCTTCACCGACGATGAGGACATCGCGTCGGGTTTTCGCAAGTCTCTGGATCGAGCGAATCAACTGCTCTGTCGCTTTGCTCTTTCCGATGATTGGATATGCGAAAGCACCCCCGGCTTTCTTTTCGCCAAAAGTCGTGTTTGTTTCCATAAAACCTTTCCTCACTGATGATAGTTTGTAGGAACTCCGCTCTCGCAGTGCAAGGGATGTGGAGACCGAGTTCCGTGAAACTTAGTGTTGTTTATCTTGAGCCTTCGGTAGAACAAAAAACCTTCCGACAAATTCGTTTCGGTCGAAGAAGTATTTGATCAGCAAATTGTCAAACGCGTCGCGCCACCGCGTGATGCCCGCTGGATGCTCTTCGATCTCTTGCTCATAGAACTCGCCGTACGCAGAGGTGATGAATCGCAGACGCAAACCGAAAAGCGTCGCGATGCCGAGAAGAACCCCGGCCGATAAGTATTGACCGATAATAACGTACTGTGAGAACGCGCGCCACTCGACGGTCTTGATAAAACTCCAAGCGTGAAATATCTCCAACGTACAGAACAATAAAAAGAAGAACATCATCTTCTCGATGTATGCACCCTGAGGAGGGTCTTTTTTGTACA
Source organism: Ignavibacteria bacterium (assembly GCA_040290295.1). Lineage (GTDB taxonomy): Bacteria > Bacteroidota > Ignavibacteria > UBA10030 > UBA6906 > CAADGV01. The sequence goes on along the minus strand of PSMW01000009.1, from coordinate 53,246 downwards.
GATAGCCAAAGTACAAGATGATCAACGCGAAGCTAAGCACGCACATGTAGATCGTGTTGAGGTACAAAGGCTTCAGCAAAAGAATCATGTAACTCGAACCTGCAAGGTACGGAAACAGTTCACGCACCCGCGTCTCGCGTTCTTCCGGCATCAACCGTTCGAGCAAAGGAGCCGAGACGGTTGCTGTGCGGAAGTAGTTTACCAACTCTTCTTCAGTAGGCTCCGACCCGAAGCGCTGTCGGTATTCTTTGCTCGCTCGATCCAATTCTTTCCATTCCGATATCTCTTGCGTTGTGTAGAGGTAGAGAGGATTGGAGAAATACGGGTGATAGTAGAACCCAAAAAAGCCTCCGACGATAGCAAGGGTGATCCAATACTTGTAAAGAGTCTTGAAATCCCAAAACAACAGATCGATGGTAATATAACCGATCGCAAAGGCAAACAGGAAAAAGTACAATCCGAGCGAGATGTATTGGAAGAAATAATGCCGGGCCAGTTGATGCTGGGGAAAAATCAGTACACCGAGAAATTGATAAAGATGGAAAAGGATTGAAATCCCAAAAAATGCCGTAAAGTTACTAAACACAAACCGAGTCTTTCGAACAGGTTCGTTACGAACCAAATACAGGCTTATGATGAACAGGAGAAACTGCAGACAGTAACTGATAAAACCTGCAGCCGTGATGGGAACATGTGGTAGCTGGAATGAAGTAAGAAATGCAAGCAGCGCAGCTATCCAGATAACCAAGATACTTTTGGCTCGTGTCATACGTTGCGAGAAGGAAGTTCGCTTCAAATATATCGAACGCCAATAAGCAAGTCAAGAGAAAACGCTATTTCTTACGTCATGTACGTATTTCTTCATCGAAAGACGTGCAATCCACATAGGTGTCACTACGTAGTTTGCCGTATTGACTTCGGTGAACGGGTTATCTATATTTTCACGCACGTCAGGTTTCAGGGGGATGCCAGTCTAATTCCAATCTGAAAAGGGGAAACGATTCATGCCGCACCCATCATGTTTGGGGAGGCGCAGGGAAAAGGAACGATCTGATCGATTTATCCTCTCCATCCAGCCTTTGGAACAGAGCAAACCTATACTCATCATGGCAGAGTCATTGGTACAGAGACCAATGGAATCTGCCGATAATTCAATCAACCAACACATCAACAGTTAGGGGGATACACCTATGTCAACCACAGCAAAACGTTTGCGCGGTCTGGTTGTCGCGTTGACGCTCGTTGGAGGGACGAACATCGCCATCTCAAGCCTGGCATCAAAGAGCGGGGTGGCCGTTATGCCAGATTCGCCTCGGCCTAAAAGCGGGGTAGCGGTAATGCCGGACTCGCCGCGCCCGAAGAGCGGTGTTGCAGTGATGCCCGATTCACCTCGGCCATAGCTTGATTGCATCTGTGTGAACGCGCTGCCCGATCGTCGAGGTCGGGCGGCGCAACTGTTTTTTCTCCTGCCCGAAAACCTTCCGGCATTTTCCATATATTGGATGTGCAGTTACAACTAACCCGAGTTCTTCTATCGTGCAATAATGGATCAGGATTTTGTCGTTGTCCAGCCGGAGGTAGGGATACAGTGGAAGCGCTATCTCGTACACGGATCTCTCTTCCTTCTCACGTTCTTTACAACAACACTGGCCGGCGTAGCGTGGTTGGTGAAAGACCCTTTTGAGTTATCCAACTTTTCTTCCGGACTCACCTATTCGTTTCTCATTCTTGCGATGCTCAGTGCTCATGAGTTCGGGCACTACTTCGCAGCACGTTATCATGGTGTCGAAACGACGCTACCTTTCTACATACCGTTCCCCCCTCTTCTTTTTCTGAACCAGTTTGGAACGATGGGCGCAGTGATTCGTATTCGATCTGCAATCCCTTCACGCAGGGTGTTGTTCGATATTGGCGCGGCCGGACCTCTGGCAGGATTTGTCGTCACGGCGATTATTCTTGCTGTTGGTTATGCAACGTTACCGACGAAAGAATATCTCTACGAGATCCACCCTGAGTACGCGTTGATGCCATCCCTTCCCGAAGGAGGTCTGCGGTTTGGCGGAACGCTGTTCCTCTCGCTGTTCGAAAAACTCTTCGCACCGAGCGATGCCTTCATTCCGCCGATGAACGAAATCTACCATTATCCATTGTTGTGTGTGGGCTGGTTCGGCATGTTGGTGACGGCAATGAACTTGATTCCTATCGGTCAGCTCGATGGCGGGCATATTTCGTTTGCGATGTTCGGCAATCGTTATCACCTCATCGCACAAGTATCGCTTGTACTGCTCGTGGTGCTCGGGCTCGCCGGGCTTTTGCCTGAAGTTGGAGTGAACTTTCAGTACGGATGGTTCGGATGGTTTATGTGGGCGGTGATCTTGGTGTTCATGATGCGATCGGTAAATTTCCGTAGATCACCATTGCAAGACGACACGCCTCTCGACAATCGGCGCATGCTGATAGGCTGGCTGTGCGCAATTATCTTCATCGGATGCTTCTCGCTCGTCCCGATGACGATACCACTTCAGTGAGAAATGTTTTGGAGCTTGACATTCGGAAACGATTTCGATAACTTTTTTCCGTCATTCGAGAAAGAAAGGAACTACCGTTATAGATGTGTTGGTACAAGGAGGGCTTCAAGAGTGGAAACGAGTACCGACACATGTGTTCGACATAGCACTCATCGTTGGGCCGAGAATTCATTGTCGGATCTCGATACATGAATACTCGGCTTTTTTATCTCATCTTCGCCCATGCGTCGCTTAACGATCTGTAGCCTTCTGCTTTTGGCAGTCGGGTGTGAGCAATCCAAATTCGGAACTGTCGATGTCAGCACCGACGTCCCGGTTGTGCGTTCTCCACTCATTACGCCGGACAGCATCTATGTGGACAGTCTCACGCCGGAAAACGGTCGCTATACCATCAACACTCTCGTAAGTGTCAAAGCATTTTCTGCCGAAGGCCTGCCGACCGTCACCGCGACGGTTCTCCGTCCGACGGGCACGACGGTCGTTGCCGAAGCGACACTGCGCGACGACGGCATCCTACCCGATCAGTCGGCTCGCGACAGTGTGTACACAGGGCGGATACAATTCAGCGTAGAGCGATCGCTCGTCGGTCGATACAGAGTCCGTTTCGCAGCCACGAACAGTGCCGGCGCGGTCAGTAATGCGCTCGAGCGTGCCTTGAAACTCGGCAGGCGGAATTCACCCCCCACACTCTCGCGTCTGAACGCCCCCGACACGCTGGTGCTCCCGCCGGGCGACTCGCTGCTGATCGGAATGAACATCACCGCCGCCGATTCCGACGGCATCGGTGATATTCGCGAGGTCTTTTTCCGAAGTCTCGACTCCAGCGACCCCAATCGAAAGTTCTTTTTGCGTGACGACGGCGGTGCCGACAGAAGCTCACCCAGCGGCGATGAACGAGCCGGCGACGGCATTTACTCCATCATCGTGAAGTTGGTCGATGCACCTAACGTGCGACGCACATTCCGTTTCGCATTCCAAGCTCAAGACTCGTTCAACGACACCAGTCGGACTGTTCTCCATTACCTCACAATTCGATGATGACGATCCGCTTTCTCCTTTCACTCATCATCCTGCGCATCGGTATCGCGCCTTTTGCTGCCGGGCAGAGCCTTCGCTTGAGTACACCGAAGCTCGAAGGAATACAACAATCGGCTTCATCCACGCTTCCCAATAATTCGATCTCACACCTTGCAAGCGATGGAAATACCGTTTACGTCGGCACGAGCAAAGGGCTTGCACGTACGACCGATGGCGGCGGAACGTGGGAAAGTTTTCGTTCTGTTCCCGCGTTCGTCAACGATGGCATCTTCTCCCTTGCTGTTCGCGGCAGCGTCATTTGGACCGCCACAGGATTCAACAAGCGGGTGGAAGGTGAAGACAATCGCACAGTACAAACAGGATCGGGATACACGTACTCGCTCGACGCGGGCAGAACGTGGACACATGTCCCACAGCCGCTCGATGCACCGGATGACAGCATCGTGATGTACGGAAGTAACCGGATCAAGTTCCTTCCCATCATCGTTCCCGAACAAAATGTCACGTTCGACCTCGCATTCACCGACAGTGTGGTATGGATTGCAAGCTGGGCGAGCGGCCTGCGCAAATCGACGAACCGCGGTGCGTCGTGGCAACGAACCGTTTTGCCCTCCGACACGCGTAACAGCATCGCGCCCGATGATCCACTGAGCGGTTATCTCGTCGATCCCCGCCGGAATAACAATTTTCTTGCCTTTGCTGTGTACGTGCAGAACGATTCCACGATCTGGTGTGGTACCGCAGGCGGCATCAACCGATCGACCGATGGTGGAGTGAGTTGGACCAAATTCTCCGCGCAAAACCAAGTTGCGCACATCCTCGGCAACTGGGTCATCGCCATCGACGGCCAGCAGAGAGGCTCGCACCAGCGGATCTGGTGTACAAACTGGAGGGCCGATGACCCGAACGAGCAATTCGGCATCAGCTTCACCGATGACGATGGCCGCATTTGGCGAAACTTCCTCCACGGCGTTAAGTCATACGATTTCGCATTCAAAGATTCGATCGTGTACGTTGCAACCGACGATGGTATCTTCCGCTCGGCCGATGGCGGCGAGACGTGGACGCAATCCGGAACGATCATCGACCGCGCGTCGGGGAATCGGTTCACCTCGCGACAATTCTTTTCGGTCGATGTTGTGGCTGATACGGTCTATTGCGGCGGTTCAGAAGGGCTGGCAAAAACGATCGACAATGCTGTACATGCCTTCGGCGAAACATGGCACGTGCTGCGCGCATTTCGCCCGGTCGGCACAACCGGCACAACATACGCTTATCCCAATCCGTTTTCACCGAAGCAAGAACCCGTTCGCTTTCACTACAGCACCGGCGGGCGCTCGGCATCGGTAACGATCGAGGTCTTCGACTTCGGCATGAACCGCGTACGGACAGTGATCAAGGATGCGCAGCGTTCCGGCACCAACGACCATGATGAGATTTGGGATGGCCGCGATGATGCCGACCGACAAGTCGCCAATGGCGTGTACTTCTACCGGGTCACCATCGCTGGAGCAGAACCATCGTGGGGAAAGGTGATGGTGTTGCAATGACCCGACTCCCGCTTCCGCGAATCCTCTCTATGAACATACTTTTGCAGGGAGTAATGCTCGGCATGCTCGTGATGCACCCTGTACATTCATCGGCACAACTGGGTGGTCGCGCAGGCGCGTACAGCCGAATGGGTTTCGGTGCACGCGGCATGGGTATGGGCAATGCGTTGACTGCCGTGACCACCGGCGACGCCGTTGGCTATTACAACCCGGCAACACTACCATTTGCGCAGTACCGGAACATCTCGGCATCGTTCGGCATTCTTGCAATGGATAGGCGCCTGAATTTTTTGAACTTCATGCAACCGTTGGGACCCACACCGTCGCAGAATGAAAACGCCGGCACCAGCGCCGCGAAGCCTCGAGCGGGAATCGCTATCGGCATCATCAATGGAGGTGTCACAAAGATCGATGGACGAGACAGAGACGGCGAACCGACGGGTCTGCTCCAAACCTCTGAGAATCAGGCGATGTTGAGCTTCGGAACGAGTCTCAAGAATTCACTCGCCATCGGCATCACCATCAAGTATCTCTACCATCACCTCTACACCGACGTCAATTCATCGACGTTCGGATTCGATCTCGGCGTGCTCTACCCTATCTCCGAGCGGCTCACGTTGGGCGCGACGGCAAGAGATTTCAGCTCGAAGTACAGTTGGGACACCAAAGCGATCTACACCGAAGCAGCGGCCACAAGCACCGATCGTTTTCCGCGCCTGTACACCGTCGGCGCGGCATACCAACTGCCCGATACGATCGGTACTGTCGCCGTCGATGTCGAGTTCAGCGATCAATCCACGGTTGTCGTGAAGATGGGTGCCGAAGTGATCGTGATACCCGAATTGGTGCTCCGCGCCGGCATCGACCGGATCGACGTGAAAACGCGCGGCAACGGCGTTCGTCCCACGTTCGGCTTTTCTGCTCGACGAGACTTCGATACGTGGACGCCTGCTCTGAACTATGCGTTCGTCATCGAACCGTTCGCTTCTTCAGCCATGCACATGATTTCGATTTCCGTTATTTTTTGAGAAGCACATGAAGCGCTCGCTTATTCTCTTCATCTCCTTCATTGCAGTCACGGTGCCGTTGCGACCGCTGCCGACTTATGCCCAGGCCGGTAAAGCCGGATTAGCGTTTCTCAAGTTCGGCGTTTCGGGCAGAGGTCTCGCCATGGGCGACGCCATGACGGCACAAGCAAGCGGTGCTGCAGCCACGTTTTACAATCCGGCAGGCGTGCTGAGTGACAACAGCGGCTCGACGCAATTTCTTCTAATGCATCGCGAATGGATTCAAGACGTGCGCGCTCAGTTTCTCGGCGTGAGTGTGCAACTCGATGAGCATCGTGCTCTCGGTGTCTCGGTCAACGCCGCGTCGGTATCCGACATCGAGGTGCGGACGAGGCCCGGCAGACCCGAAGATACGTTTACCTCTCACGACTTTGCCGTCTCGGCAACCTATGCGCAACGTTTCTCCGATCACGTGTGCATTGGTGTCAGCGGTAAGTTTTTGTTCGAGAAGATCTTTGTGGACGACGCCAATGGCTTCGCCTTCGACATCGGTGCACACTACACACCGCCGATCGACCATCTGCAGTTCGGTATCATGCTCGCCAACATCGGCTCGATGAAGGCGATGCGCACACAGAAGATCACGTTACCTGCACTGCTACGCGCCGGGAGTGGCTACTCATTCCCCATCGAGAGCATGACTTCGGAACTGATGGTTTCCGCAGATATCGTGTACGTCTTCCCCGAAAAGAAATCATCTTTCAACTTCGGAGGAGAGTTGATGTTCGATGAAACCGTGGCGGCGCGAGCGGGCTATCAAGCAGGAACACATGCGAGAGGCTTGAGCGCAGGCGTAGGCATCAAGCACGACATGTTCAATCTCGATTATGGCTTCATCCCTCTCGCGGAGGGATTGGGAAGCGGACACACTGTTTCGTTAGCAATTACGTTTTAACTGAAGGCTTGGCAATACAACGCTGGATGGTACTCGTGGCTTTAGCCGTGCTGGCACCTTCATGGGCGGGAGATCTCCAAGCGGGGGAAAATGCCTTACGTTGGAGGTCGTTCGATGAGGGGCTCGCTGAGGCGAAATCCACCAACAAGAAAGTCTTGATCGACGTGTTCACCACCTGGTGTGGATGGTGCAAGAAGATGGATGTTCAAACCTACGCCGACGAGGCAGTCGCCGATTATCTCACCAAGCGTTATGTTGTCGTCAAGCTCGATGCAGAATCGGAGCGTACGCTGTCGTACAAAGGGAATCGTTACACCGAACGTGAGCTTGCCGCCGCGTTTGGCATCGATGGCTATCCCAGCACAATCTTTCTCCGATCCGATGGCGAGCCGATTACCATGTATCCCGGCTTTGCCGATCCGCAGCGCTTCATGAATGTCCTCTCGTTCATCGCAGAAGATCATTACCTCACGACAACGTTCGAGAAGCATATCAGCGGCAAGCGTTGACCTTTCGTGCTTTCTCCATCATCTTTCTGAACTCCCGTTGCACCGCCTCCAACGGCAGCTCCCTCATGCACTGATGCTGAATGGGGCATTGCAGATAATTGCACACCAAACAGTCGAGCTGCTCGTTCCTCACCCAACCGTGGATGGTTCCGTACGGACCTTCGGGATACGTGGGACCGTACAGACAAAGAATCGGCACACCAAATCCGGAGGCAAGATGCATGGGACCCGAATCGTTTGCAACGATCGCCGAGCAGCGCGCCAATAAGGCGAGATTGGAGGAGAGTGTGGCGCGCGGTGCGAGGATGGCGCGTTCACCACAGCGCTCTGCGATGGCGGCTGCGTCGGACTCATCTGCCGGGCCCCACACGATGAGCATGCGTGCGTTGTACTCTGCGCTCAGCGCGAGGGCAAGCTCCGCAAACTTTTCCGGCTCGCATCGCTTCGAGGGCCAGCTCCCCGCGGGCAGAATGCCGAGCACGAATTGCCCCTCGAGCTCCTGCGTCACCCATATCCGCTCGGCGTACGATCGGTCCTCGTCCGTCAAAGGATAGACAAGTGCCGTACGCGTGATCGGAATGCCGAGCGCACGTAGCGCTTGGAGATTGACTTCCGCTCCATGCAACTTTTCGCGTTGCGCCTCTCCAACAACGGTGTACAAGTATCGTCGCCATCCGTAGTCGAGTCCCACACGGTATCTCGCTCCGCTGAACAATGCCATCACCGCCGAGCGTGGGTTGCCGAACAAATCGATCACCATGTCGTACCGTTGCCCCCGTATGTGGCGAATCACCGCGAGCGGATGCATCGTCGCCTTGTCAAGAACGAAGACGCCATCGACACGCGGGTCGCGCACAATCGCTTCCCGCCCCGCTTTCTCCACGCAATACTCGATGCGTGCCGACGGAAACGATGCTCGCAGGCTATCGAGGACGATCGTCGAGAGAAACACATCTCCCAGTCCGCCTAATTTGATGATGAGAATCTTTCGAATATCGTTCGTCGCGATCGTCATCGCACGTTGTCCAGCAACATGAAGCTGTGCTCGGCACCCGAAGCCGTTGGAGCCGTTTGCTTGCGTCGGGCTGATTTCCCTTCGTAGCGGCATTTATCGAAGAGCGGACAGAGATGGCAGCGCGGCTGGGAGGAGCGACAGACCATTCTCCCGAAACGAATCAGATTCGTATGGAACGAATATCCTCTCCCCTTCGGGATGAGCGGCTTCATCATCTCAAAAGTCGCTTCCGGAGTACGCGAGTCATTGACAAAGCCGAGACGGTTGCAGATACGATGAACATGGGTATCCACGGGAAAGACATCTCTCCCAAGCGAGAAGAGAAGAACGCACGACGCGGTTTTCAGTCCAACGCCGTTGAAGCGAACAAGCTCTTCGATGACCGCTTCATTCGATTTGTGGGCGAGCGAGGAAAGGTCGTATGCACCGTAGCGCTGTTTGATAGTCGCGAGAATCTCTTTGATGCGAGCGGCTTTTTGATTCGCCATCCCCCCCGAGACGATCGCCGCTTTGAGTCGATGGAGTGGAGCGCGCGCAACCTCATCCCATCCGGTGAAACGTTTGCGCAGTTCCGTGTACGCGCGGTAGCTATTCTTGTCGTTGGTGTTTTGCGAGAGGATGGTGGCAATCAACATGTCGAGCGGCGGTGGCAGCGGATGAGTTTGGCGCGGCACGCCGAGAAAATTCTCTAACTGCTTCGCGACACGCAGCACTCTGCTCTTGACACGAACGCGGCGTGCGGCCTCTGTGCGGGAGCGTTGCCGAGGGGTGCTCACGCGGGCGGAACCTCCTCGCAGATGTCCGGTAAGGTTACCTCTTCGAAGAATTCGGCATGCAGCCGGTTGACCGCATCATGCAGCCGATCCCCATCCAACACCAGCGTGATGTTCAGATCCGAAGCGCCGAAAGAAACCATTGCCACGGCAATCCCTGCCAGCGCTTTGAACACGCGCGGGAGCATGTTCGCCGAACGACGTAACCCCTTCCCGACCAAGCAAATGCTTCCCTTCTCGTGCAGCACCTCCACACGCCCGAACCGTTCCAACTCGTGCACCAAGCCCTGCGTCAGCAGACCCGAGTCCATCGAAAACGCAAGCGAGTACTCCGATGCGGCCGTGATACCCGTGGTGATGCCATAGCCCGTCAACACGTTGAACACCTCTTCCCAAAAAACATACTGACTGAACCTGCGGTGCGGTGACAGAGCAACCACTGCGATCCGTTGTTTGTGTGCGATCGACTTCACGATCGCCTCGGCGTCGTTCGTACCCGTTGCGTGAAAATCCACCAGCGTGCCGGTTCCGCTACGCTTCGAGTTGAGAATCTGCACAGGGATGTTCTTTTCGATCACGGGCAACATGGTGCGGGGATGCAGGACTTTAGCGCCGAAATACGAAAGCTCGAATGCTTCTTCGAAGGACAAGCGTTTCAACTTTTTCGCTGCACGAACGACACGCGGATCGGCCGTGAGAATCCCATCGACGTCGGTCCAGATTTGCACCCGCTCGGCGTTCATCGCTCCGCCGATGATGGAAGCGGAATAGTCCGAACTTTCTCTTCCCATCGTTGTGTACTCGCCGTTGCGTGTTACGCCGATATATCCTTGTGTAACGGGCACCTTCCCGGCGTGCAGGAGGGGGCGAACTTTCTTTTCCAAATTGTCCGCCACCAATGCCATCACGGGCTGTGCGCGACCGAAATTGTCATCGGTGATCATGAACTCGCTCGCATCGATCCATACCGCTTCGACGCCCGCTTCTTGCAACCCCGCCGCGATAATGCGACTCGAAAGACGTTCGCCGTACGAACAGAGAGCATCCATCGTGCGTGGAGTGAGTTCACGGAGGATCGCAATGCCCTTGATGATGGTCGTGATGTCGAGAAGGTGGCGATAGAAGATGTCCTCAAGCTCTGCCGCACGCGAACGCTCGTTGAGAAGAGCATCCAGGATCGTGTTGTGTCGTTCGAACAGACGCGTGACGATCCCGACCGCCTCTTCCTCCTTGCCGGTAGCGGCTGTGCGCGCAGTAAGCTCGAGTTCGTTGGTGGCGCGGGCGATCGCCGAGATGACGACCACAGGTTGGTAGGAGACGTGCTCTTTGACCAGACGAATCACATTGCGCATTGCGGCGGCATCTTCATTCGACGTGCCGCCAAACTTCATGACGATCATGGGACGTGTATCGTGGTTGCAAGAAATGGCACTGCCAATATACGAAAGCAATCACTGAGTTGGAACGGCAGCAGAGAAGGAGGAAGAGGGAATCAATCCATGATCGCAATGATGCGCAGTGGAGCACCGCTACCGCGGTTGATCTTCATCGGGAGGGCGACGATGGTGAATCCCGTCGCGGGAAGACGATCGAGATGAGCCACATTTTCGAAAGCAGGAATGTTGGCAACAAAGAGCGTGACATGACTTTCGAACTGTGTCGATTGTCCGTAGTCGATACTCGGTGTGTCCAACCCAATCGCTTTGATCGAGCGACTGCTGACCAACCACTTTGCAGTTTCGGGATGCAAGCCGGGAAAGTGAAGTTTCTCCACCGCGTCCTGTCCTCGTTCATCCGTCCCCATGTACGCCACACGATCGGGCCAAAATGTACCGAAGCCGGTCCGCATCAGCACGATGCATCCCTTTGGCAACTCTCCATGGTTGCGCTCCCACTCCACGAAATCCTCGATCTGTACTTGGTAGTCTCGATTCGCAGCACACTTCTTCGAGACGTCGATCAAAACGCCACGGGCAACGAGCTGCTCGACGGGAATCGCATCGGCCGTGTGCTTGCCCTCCGCAAAATGGATGGGTGCATCGATGTGCGTGCCGCCGTGCTCAGGTGCAGCAAAACTGTTGGCACTGTAAAAATATCCGCCCGGCGTAATGCCTTCGAATCCTTTCTCGAACCGGAAGCCTTTCTCCGTGGGCCAATAGATCGTCGTGCTGTCGAATGCATAGGTGAGATCAATGATGGTGCGCTCCGAAACGTGCGGCTGTCGCTTCGTGCAACTTGCCAACGCCACCATCCCTATAACGATGAGCATGAGTCGTGTCATAACACCACCTGCTTGTCGTGTCATATATTCGGCGTGAGCGGTCACGGACAACTCCGAGCGGCGATCGCATACCGGCGGTGTCCACCGCACCTCATCGCGTCACGTAGTCGGCGATGGTGAGAACGAACATGATGAAGAGCCACAGCAATCCCGCACCCGCGAAGAGCCACGTGAGTTTCAGATTGTAGCGCAGGTGCATAAAGTACATCGCGACGATCGTTGCTTTCACCGTTGCGATCCCCAACGCGATGAAAAGACTCAAGAACCCCAAGTTGTAGAATGCTACGTCCACCGTTACCAGTGTCAGCAGAATCAGTGTAACGAAGACGAGATAATAGACTTTCTGTGGAATGACGTGTTGCGACACGTTACGTATCCCTCCCGATCAGATACAACAGTGGGAACAAATAGATCCAGACGATGTCCACGAAGTGCCAATACAAACCTGCAATATCGACCGGCGAATAGTATTCGGCAGTGAATCGACCTCGCTGCGCCATGTACAACAACACGAGCAACACGCCGATACCGATGATCATATGCAATGCATGCAGGCCCGTCATCATAAAATACAAGGAGAAGAAAATCTCTGCGTGCTGTCCGTAGGGGCCTTCGAAGTGAAACGATGCTCCCGGCACGAGATGCTCATGAATCTTGTGCGAGTACTCAAATGCTTTCACCACAAGGAAAGCCGATCCGAGAACGATCGTTGCGACGAGATAGCGCTTCAACGCCTTCACTTCGCCGAGCTGAGCGCTCCGCACGGCGAGGACCATCGTGAGGCTACTGCAAATCAGGACACCCGTGTTCAGAGCCCCGAGGATGATGTTGAGACGATGACTCGCCGCGGCGAACGCCTCCGGGTACATTGCCCGGTACATCGCATACGCAAGAAACAATCCGCCGAAGAACATGATCTCGGTGACCAAGAACGCCCACATGCCCAGCGTGCCTGCTTCACGCTGTTGTTCCATATCGACGAAGTGGTGAGCGCGGGCTTGCACGCTTTCGGGACTATGCGGCACTTTTCGCCTCCTGATGATACATGTAGGGTTCACCCGTCACCACGGGAATTTTTTCGAAGTTGTGCGTCGTTGGCGGCGACTGCGTTGTCCACTCCAAGCCGGTTGCGCCCCACAGATTGGCACCCACATTTTTTTCTTTTCGTAACGACCAGAGTAGATACACCATCGGGATGATGTAGCCCAGCCCCAAGATGGTCGACCCGGCAGTCGAGAGCACGTTCAGCACTTGAAACTCAGGCGGATAGATATAGTACCGACGCGGCATGCCGAGATACCCCAGAATGAACTGGGGGAAGAACGTCAGATTGAAACCGACGAACAGTATGAGCGCCGAAAACTTTGCCCACGCTTCGTTGTACATGCGTCCGGTCATCTTGGGCCACCAGTAGTGGATACCGCCCAAGTAGCCCATCACCGCCCCACCGACCATGATGTAATGGAAATGCGCAACCACGAAGTACGTATCGGTCAGATGGACATTCGTTGCGAGCGAAGCAAGGAACAAGCCCGTCAGCCCGCCGATCGTGAACAAGCCGATGAAGCCGAACGCATAGAGAATGGGTGTGCGAAACTCGATGTTGCCTTTGTACAATGTAGCAGTCCAGTTGAACACCTTGATCGCCGAGGGAATCGCCACCATGAAACTCAACGCCGAGAAGACGTAGCCTGCATACACCGATTGCCCGCTGACGAACATGTGGTGTCCCCACACCAAAAAGCTGAAGATCGCAATCGCCATGATGGCGCCTGCCATGAACTTGTAGCCGAAGATCTTTTTGCGAGCGAAGCAGCTCACCACTTCACTCACCACACCCATCGAAGGCAGAATCATGATGTACACTGCCGGATGAGAATAAAACCAAAAGAGATGTTGAAAGAGAATCGGATCGCCGCCGAGCGCAGGATCGAAGATGCCGACGCCCATCACCCGTTCGAACGCGAGCAGGGCGAGCGTTATGGCGATGACCGGCGTTGCCAAAACGGTGATGATGCTCGTCGCATAGCTTGCCCAGATAAACAGCGGCAGCTTGAACCACGTCAGTCCCGGCGCACGCATTTTGTGAATGGTGACGATGAAGTTCACCGCGGTCAGAATGGATGAGAAACCCAAAATGAACGCGCCGATCACCACCGGCACCACATTCGATAGCGAGTATGTGGAGCTGTACGGTGTGTAGAACGTCCAACCAGTGTCCACGCCTCCATTCACCAATGCATAAAGCGCAAAGATACCGCCGATGTTGTACACATACCAGCTCAACAAATTCAACTTCGGGAATGCCAAATCCTTTGCCCCGATCATCAAGGGCACCAGGAAGTTCCCCAGCACGGCAGGGATGGAAGGAATGAGGAAGAAGAAAATCATCACCACACCGTGCATGGTAAAGAGCTTGTTGTACGTCTCGGCGGAAACGATATCGCCTTGCGGCGTCATCAGTTCCAAGCGCAGAAGAAATGCAAAGAATCCTCCGACAAAGAAGAAGATCGTGATGGAGATGAGGTAGAGAATGGCGATGCGCTTGTGGTCCACGGTGAGCAACCACGACTTGACGCCGTACCCTGCATGAATATAATCGTTGTCAAGATCAACAACGGCGTGATGTTCTGCTTTGCCCATGATAGCTCCTGTTACTTTTCTTGCACCGGTGCGAGCGTCCGGATGTACTCGATCAGTTGGTTGACTTGATCCTGCGTCAGTTGATTGCGGTAACTCGGCATCAACTGCTGGTACCCAGCAACGGTTTTCGCCGCAGGATTGAGAATCGATTCGCGTATGTACTCCTGATCGGCAACGACGGTCTTTCCGTCGGCGAGTTGCACCCGCTTTCCCCACAAGCCGTCGAGAGCAGGTCCTCGCGGTCCACTATCCTGCCGATGGCATGTTCGGCAGCCATAGCGATCGAAGAGTTCCTTCCCCGACGATGCCATGGCGATTCCTGCACGACTCGAACCCATCAGCCACTGCTCGTACTCAGCAGGTTCCATGGCGATCACTTTCCCGATCATGCCGGAATGGGATGTGCCGCAATACTCGGCACAGAACAGATGATACTCGCCCGGTTTGGTCGCTTGGAACCATTGCGTGGTATATCGTCCGGGAAGCACGTCTTGCTTCACACGAAATGCAGGTATGTAGAAACTGTGAATGACATCCTGCGACGTCATGATTAGTTTCATAGGGCGACCAACCGGGATGTGCAGCTCGTTGATTTCACGATTGCCTTCAGGATGTTGAATCTTCCACATCCATTGCTTGCCTACAACATACACCTCCATCGCGTTCGACGGCGGCACGCGCATGTCAAGATAAAGCTTTGCCGACCAGCCGAAGATGAACAGAGCGATCGCGAGAGGAATAAGCGACCAAGCCAACTCCAACGGCAGATAGTCGTTCAGCGCACCTTTGCGCGACGCGGGCGAGCCTTTCCGAAATCGCGCAGCCGAGTATGCCAACCCGATCGTGATGACCAGGCTGAAGAACAGGCTGACGGCCACAAGAAAATAAAACAACGCGTCGATCTTGTCTGCGATCGTTGATGCACTATCGGGTAAGAGAGGAAAACTCCACATGGAATATGATCATTGATAATGCTGTTACGCTCCACATCTCGGAGTACAACCTTGAACTCTCGAAACGCAAACTCCAAACAACCGTTCTGATTTACTTTTTACATATTGGAACTTCTTTGGAGCTTGGTACTTGGAACTTGAGGCTTCGACCTTCGGTACTCTTCCTTCGCTCCCGCCGGATGTGGTACCAAATGTAACCGCCGACGATGAGCATGGTCAACGCACCGCCGGCTCGGAGCAGATTCGCCACCACCATACCGTACTTGCCGGTTGTGGGGTCGTAATGATAGCACAGCAAGAGCAGTTTGTCCACCGGTGAACCGATCTTCTCCTTTGCCGCCTCCATCAGCGAGAACGTCAAATCTCTTCCACCGTATTCGATGCCATAAAGATAACGGGCAAGTTTCCCTTGCGGTGTCGCCACCATGATGCCGCTGGCATGAGCAAATTGTTGTGTCGGAACGTCGTAAACAAACTTGAACCCAACCGCATCGGCGAGTTGGGCGATC
The DNA here is from genome assembly GCA_040290295.1 of Ignavibacteria bacterium. GTDB lineage: Bacteria > Bacteroidota > Ignavibacteria > UBA10030 > UBA6906 > CAADGV01. The sequence continues at coordinate 37,485 of PSMW01000009.1, read as the reverse complement.
GAGAGTGAGTCGCCCACCAAGAAATGCCACCCCTCAGCAACGCCGGGGCGAGCGTATTCGGTCACGTACGTTTCTTTCTTGTCTGCCGCCATGGCGTGCGTCTCGCGGTGATCGATGCTGACGGTAACGACGTCGAACTCCTTCCCGGCAGTGAACGTGAGCGTCTTGAAAGTTTGCACCATGCCGTTCAAGATTTGCGTGCACAGCATCGGACAACGGTAATACACCAATGAGATGATGACCGGCTTGGTATGGAAGTACTTGCCCAGCTCGACAACGTTCCCTTGCTCGTCGGTAAACTTCAGATCGAGCGGAATCTGTTCGTTGAGTCGTTGTTCGATGCCGACTTCTGTGAATGCACGCGCTGCAGCTTTCGTTGGGTCCATCATCTGCGCCGAAGCGAAGTGAACCAACGTCACCCAACAAAAGATACGTGCGCTCGTTCTCATTGCATGCCCTCCTCTCGAAATAATTTCATCACGTTGTCACACAGGATTTGTGTTGTCGATGTTTCTTCGCTCACGTCGTTGGTTGCACACTACTGCGATTGAACCGGCAAGCCCTTCTTCACCACCAACTCCATCGCTCGCTCGATCGGAATGCGCGCAATTCCCGCATCCTTATTCACCCATGCATAGCTTGCGAGGATCGAGTCCTGCACTCGGACGAACGGCACGAGCGCCGTGTGTGGATCTGCCTGCAGCCGTGGCGGCGGCGGAAGCGACGCGGTATCGGGTTGGACGAGCGTGCGCGGCGGAGCATCGGGCGTCGGTGCATATGCTTTGAACACCGTGTACAGCGCCCACGAGAACAAAATGCCTGCGATCATCAGTCCGGCAGAAAGGACGATCCCCGCCTTGGTAACGCTCTTCGCGTCCACATCGGAAGTTTCGAACCCCCGCTTGACGGATTCATCGGACGTATGTCGAGAGTCGTGCTTCATCGTTCGTGTTGGAGCTCCGGATGGTCATGGGCGATCATTCCCTTGTAAAACCGCGGGTCGTGAAGCGGCACAAGCGGATGTGGTTTCAAGTGTGCGATGAAGAGCCACACCCAGATGCCTCCAAGGGCGACGGGCGCAACGATCGCAAGCCAATGAAAGTGAAACCGATGGTCGTTGAATGCCGGGAAGACAAGCCAATACATGTCGATGCAGCGCATGACGAGAATGAACACGGCAATGCGAGCCAGCGACTCGATGTGTCGCTTTCGTTCACGCGAAAGCAACAACCCGAATGGCACAGCAAAGTGCCCGACAATGAGCACCGTAGCAAGCGTCGACCACTCTGCATTCATTCTGCGAAGATGCCACATGTTGTCTTCAGGCAGGTTGCCCGACCAAATGATGAGAAACTCCGAGAAAGCAATGTACGCCCACAAGATCGTGAATGCCATCATCAGATTGCCGAGATGATGGAAATGGCGCGTCGTCACAATGGCGGCAACCGGTTCGTAGCGAGCGAGCAAGCGAACGAGAATGATGCAAAATGCCAACGCCGTGAGTGCGGCACCCACGATTCGACCGACGCCGTATATGGTCGAATACCATTCCGGCTCCAAGGACATCATCCAATCGACCGAAGCCAGCGTTACTGTCAAGACGAAGAACACCATCGAGGGCCCGCTGACGATTTTCATTGTCCGCGTGAGTGTGGGGTCGGCTGATGCATCTTGCTCGCGTGACTTTTTCGTCACCCACCATCCAATCCCGATCCAGAGGGCGAAGTAGAGAGCCTGACGAGCAAGAAAGAATGGGATATTCAAATAGCCGAGCTTCTTTTCGACGGCATGGCTCGCTGCCGCAACCTCA
>PSMW01000009.1:0-35659 GCA_040290295.1 Ignavibacteria bacterium | reverse complement strand
TACAGTTCGTGCAGCCCAAGAACAATCGGCAGAAAGAGAACCGCCATGAACGGCAGCGTCCGCACTGCCGCTTCCATAGTGCGCTGCGTAATGTGTCCCCACGAACCGGACACCAAATGGTGCAAGAGAAGAAGTCCTAAACATCCTAACGTCAAGCCCATCCACAGAAGGTAGCCGTAAAGATACGACTGGTAGAAGTCGGCTCGAGACGTGATCGCTCCAACCGCGAGGAGAGCGATGCCTGCCGCTGCGACATAGAGGGCGCGTTGCTGGATCGCATCAAAACGGGGCAGGAGTGTTTCGTTCTGCTTCATGGCGCTTGTCGAAGAAGGAGAGTTCTATCCACCTCAGGCAGTGCGGAGACCTCTGCACGCTGACTGAGTTGTAATGCTCGGATGTACGCGACGATCGCCCAACGATCTTCAATTGGGATGCTCGGCGCGTAACTGTACATTCGCCCGAATCCGTTCGTGATAACATCGAAGTAATACCCCGCAGGCCGGGCACGGACACTATCGCTGTGGAACGAATTGGGTCGCGGGAATCCCCTTTGGACGATCATGCCTCCTCCATCACCGAGGCGACCATGACACGGAGTGCAGAACGTGAGGTAACGATCGCGTCCGCGCCGCATAACACTATCAGTGATGGCGAAGGGGAACGCGTCGACGAACTTGCCGTCGCGTGTACCGGTGTGGAGAACGTCGGTTACGAGTGCTTGCCCGCGTGCAACGGTCCCTTCCGGAATCGGACGAGCAGAAGAGCCATCCACGAAGAACGCGTTGCGCTCGAACGGTTTGATCCTTCCCGTATCGTACATATCGTTGCAGCCGGCAAAGACCAGCAGCATCAAGCCTGCGACAAGGACTGTCTGGTGTGCCCGCATGGTCAATCTTCGCCCTGATGATACGGGTCTTTTGTGTGAACGTGCTCGACGACCGTAATGTGGTCGGGTTTCAAACTCTCCAAAAACTTTCTCGTCTTTTCTTTGTCGAACAAGGGATCGATCGCTTCGATGCAAAGAAAGAACCGATCCTTGGTTGCCAGCTCGAAGCGGTCCACATTGAAGACAGGATGAACAGGACGCGGCAAGCCGTTGCGAAAGATCATCCCGACGACTGCACCGAATGCGCTGAAGAGAATCGTCAGCTCAAAGGTCACCGGAATCCACTGAGGCCAACTATTGAGCGGTCGCCCGCCGATGTTGAGCGGATAATCGATCACGGCAACCCAATACTGAAAGAAAAAGCCAACGAGCATGCCGGTCAACCCACAGCAGAGCACGAAGAGCGACAGCTTCGTGTGGCGAATGCCCAGTGCATCGGTCAACTCCTCCATGGGAAACGGCGTGAAGGCATCCATCTCGCGGTAGCCGGCACGCTTCGCGCGCTCGGCACCAGCAAGTAGCTTTTCCGGCGCGTCGAACTCCGCCATCAAGCCGTAGATGTCGGGTCGTTTGGTAAAGAAATTCATGATCGCACGTCCGTCTCTAAAATGCTGATGGGCAATTCCTTGCATGGAAAGTTCATAGCGTTCCTCCACTCACTATGCAGCATCGGCGCTGGTGTCGATCTTTCTGCCTCTCCAGGGCAGCAGGTGTTTGATTTCAAAGATCGAGATCATGGGCATCACCCGAACGAACACGTAGATCAGCCAGACGAAGAAGCCGATGGTACCGAGATACAAACTCCAATCCCAAATCGTCGGACGGAACATGTCCCACGACGACGGAAGGAAGTCCCGATGCAAACTCGTCACAACGATGACGAAGCGTTCGAGCCACATCCCGACGTTGACAATCAGTGAGATGACGAACAAGAGCGCAACGTTCGTTCGTACTTTCTTGAACCACAACACTTGGGGTGTCACGCCGTTGCAGAAAATCAGGAGCCAATACGACCACCAGTACGGACCAAAGATCCGATTATACATCATGAAGCGTTCGTACATACTGCCACTGTAGTACGCGAAGAACAACTCCGTCAGGTACCCATAGAACACGATCAGTCCCGTTGCGAGCATCACCTTCGCCATATAATCTAAATGGCGATCGGTAATGAAAGACTCCAGCTTGTACCACCGCCGCGCAGGTATCATGAGCGTGATGACCATGGCAAAGCCCGAATAGATCGCGCCCGCAACAAAGTACGGCGGAAAGATGGTTGCATGCCAGCCCGGAATCAAACTCACTGCAAAGTCGAAGCTCACCACCGAGTGGACCGAAACCACCAGGGGCGTTGCCAAGCCGGCGAGAAGCAGATATGACATCTCGTAGCGGTGCCAATGGTGCGCCGAACCGCGCCAACCCATAGCGAGGATTCCGTAAATCACTTTTTGCCAGTGCTTCTTCGCGCGGTCGCGCATCGCCGCCAAATCGGGAATGAGTCCCACAAACCAAAACATGAACGAGACGGTGAGGTACGTCGTCACGGCAAACACGTCCCAGATCAGCGGACTGCGGAAGTTCACCCACATCCCCATCGTGTTCGGATACGGCAACAGCCAATAGTCGAGCCATTGCCGACCGGTATGGAGTGCGGGAAAAAGTCCGGCACACATCACGGCGAACAACGTCATTGCCTCTGCGAAGCGATTGATCGCGTTGCGCCAATGTTGATGTAACAACAGGAGGATTGCCGAAATGAGTGTGCCCGCATGACCGATACCGACCCACCAGACGAAGTTGGTAATTTCGAATGCCCATCCGACGGGATTGTTGTTACCCCAAACGCCGGGACCGAACAACAGCACTGCACCCACTGCGAGCACGAACACGAGCAGCAAGGCCGAGGTGATGGCAAGCGTTATCATCATCGCTTTCGGCGTCTTCGTGGAGAGGACGTCGCCAGCGATCTTGTCGGTAATCGAGCCGTACGTTTCTTTGGGGGAAACCAGCGGCTCCGGCTGCTCTACGAGTGTAGTGTGTTTGTGCTCTGCCAAGGTGCTATCCGTGGTGTTCACTTCTGCTTAAAGGCTGCACTGCAGCGAGTTCGGGATTGGGGTTTCGAAGCTTCGCAAGATACGACGTGCGCGGCTTGGTGTTCACTTCCGCGAGAAGATCGTAGCTGCGTGGTTCGGCTTTGAGTTTGGCCACGCGACTGTTCTTGTCGTTGATGTCGCCGAACGTGATGGCTTGAACGGGACAAGCTGCTTCGCACGCCGTGACGATCTCGCCGTCGCGAATGAGACGGTCTTCCTTCTTCGCCTCGATACGGGCGGCGCTGATACGTTGAACACAATACGTACACTTCTCCATCACGCCACGATTGCGCACCGTGACGTCCGGGTTGTGCATGAGCTGCAGCGATTTGGTTTCGGTATCCGAGTATTGCAGGTAGTTGTAGCGGCGGACTTTGTACGGACAGTTGTTCGAGCAGTAGCGCGTGCCTACGCAACGATTGTAGGTCATGACGTTCAAGCCTTCATGATCATGCGTCGTCGCCGCAACGGGGCAGACAGGCTCGCACGGAGCGTTCTCGCAATGATGACATGCTACGGGCATCACCGCCATCTCAGGATTGTCGAGATCGTTCCCGACGTAGTACCGGTCGACGCGTATCCAATGCATCTCGCGGCCACGTTCCACTTGCTTCTTACCTACGACGGGAATGTTGTTCTCCGACTGGCAAGCAATCATGCAAGCATTGCATCCGGTGCAGGCATTCAAGTCGATCGTCATGCCCCACGCATAGCCATCGTACACAAACGGAGGGTAGAAGGACTCTTTCTCGGTCGGACGATGCGCCATGTGTTTGGCGAAATCGGGATTGACGCGGTACTCGTCGAGCGTCGCCTCACGAACAATCGGACGGCCCTCCATACTCCAGTGTTCTTGCGTAGAGGCAACCCGATACCATTCGCCTGTTTTTTCGATCGTTGCACCCTCACCGCGCCACAGCGTCGCTGACGTGCGGAGTGTATAGGCATTTGCGCCGATGCCGGTACCCACCCTTCCGGCGCGCGTTCGACCATAGCCTACGTGGAGCGTTACCACATTATCGGGCTGACCAGGCAGTGCCCATGCCGGCAACTTCACCGTCGCGCCGTTGTACGTCACCGTCACCATGTCGCCGTTGCGTACGTTCAGGTTCTCCATTGTTGCAGGACTGAGCAACGCGACGTTGTCCCACGTTATGCGTGTAACGTGCTTCGGCAATTCTTGGAGCCATCCATTGTTGGCAAAGCGTCCGTCGAAGATCGAAGGATCGGGGCGGAAGAGGATTTCCATGCCGCCGGAAACGACGGGAGTGAACGTCCATGAAACATTCTTCATCGCCACCGACTTTGGAGAAAGGTGTGTTGCAGGCACAACGCCGTCGTGCAATGACCTTCTCCACCACGACTCGAAATCGGATGCCGCCGACCGCGTTTTCCAAAACGACTTTACGATGACTTCACTCGATCGCGCCTCGCCGAAGAGTTCGTCCAACAGTTCGTGTGCGGACTTTGTTGCATAGAGGGGAAGAATCAGCGGCTGCATGATCGTTGCGGTGCCGTCGAACGCCCGCGCATCGCTCCACGTTTCGAGGTAGTGCGATTCGGGAATGTGCCACGTACACCGTTCGCTCGTTTCATCATCGTACAGGGAAAGATGCACGCTGAAGCGCACCTTCGCCAGCAATTCACCGAAGCGAAGATCCGCAGGCGCATCGTACACCGGGTTGCCGCCGAGGATGAGCAATACATCGACGGCGCCTCTTGCCATATCGTCTGCAAGCGCTTGTAACGATCGGAGATGATGGACCGGCTGTTGTTCGACAGGGTCGGTGTACTCCACGGTCGTTCCCGCGTTCCCCAACAACACATTCATCGCGTGCGCTAATGCATGCACCACGGGCGGCTGATGCGCTCCCACGACAAGCACTCCTGCACCGCGATGCGATTGCAAATCCTTTGCAAGGGCAACAATGACCGTCTCGTCCACCGGCAGATGCTCTGCGGCAACACCGGGCACGCCGAGCCGTGCAGCCAAAGCACGAGCGAAAACTTCAACGTCACTGGCCTTCATACGGAAACGATGATCTGCCATGCCGCCGGTGATTGTGGGCGTGCTTTCCGCGGCGTAAAGGCGATTCATGCTCGCGTCTTTGCCGCTCACGCGGCGTTTCGTCGCAAAATCGCGGGCATACCGAACATTGCCCGGACCCAAGCCGAACACATCGGCATCGAGCGAGAGAACAACATCAGCGCGGTCGAAACGGTAACGCGGCATCACGTCTTCACCGAAGAGCATGCGCATTCCGTCGCGCACATTGTCCGCGTTGAACGGCTCATACTGATGCCAGCGTGCATCGGGAAACGCTGCGAGCAGCGATTGCAGTTGCCAGTGGAGCGTCGGCGAAGTAATGTTTTGGGTGAGAATGCGCAACCCAGCGCCTTTCAATGCGCGTTGCGCTTCGATCAGCGGCTTGGCAGATTGCACAAACTTTTCCCAACTGCTCATCACGCCGTTGTGGACAACAGCCTGCGAGCGATCAGGATCGTACAGATGCAAGAGGGATGCAGTAGCAAACACATCCGTGGCACCCAAGCTTGCAGGATGATCGGCATTTCCCTGAATGTGCGTCGGCCTACCCAAATGGCTCGTCACCAACACGCCGTGGGCATACCCGCCCATGACGAATGCGGTTGCGTATTGCAGCGGCTTGCCCGGCACCATGTACTCTGGTGCCTTCACGTACGGCACAATCTTCTCGTCCGGTTGCTTGACGCACGCTGTGAGACCCGCAAGAGAAAGCGAAGCGCCCATAACTTTGAGAAAGTCACGTCGGCTGAATTCTTCACCCCAGGTGCCGGCTTCTCGCGGAAACTCCTGACGAAGATACTCTTTGAACTCTTCGGTCTCCGCAAGCTCATTCAAACTTCGCCAGTATTCTTTGCCCCCCTTACCGGCAAGCGTGCGTCGCACGGTTTGTATGTCCACATTCTTCTCGATCATGCGTTCAGCGTGTGTTTCGTGTTCCGAGTATTTCGTCCAGAGACATTGTTCGCTGTTCTATCGGTGACAAACTGAACAATCGGTCAGTTGCTTCACCTGCACGTTGTACTTCTTCACCAACTCTTTTCCAAAGGCAAGCTGATCCTTCGGCGGCACGTAGTCGAAATTGTAGATCTCCTCGACCGGGCGGATATATTTTTCCGGTGCACGATGACAGTCGAGACACCACGCCATCTGCAACGGCGAAGTTCGCCGCATTAGCGGCATCGCGTTGACATTGCCGTGACACACCTGACACGCCATGCCCTTGTTAACGTGGATGCTGTGGTTGAAGTAAGCGAAGTCGGGAAGATCGTGCACGCGAACCCATTCCAAAGGTCGTTGTGTACGGTAGCTGGCGCGCACCGGCTCGAGCATTGCCGCGCCAGTCCAAATCTGTGAGTGGCAGGTCATGCAAGTGTGTGTGGGTGGAATGCCGGCGAATGCAGCTTTTTCGACGGAGGTGTGGCAGTAGCCGCAGCTAATGCCGAGTCCGTTGACATGATGTTCGTGGCTGAAGGGAATCGGTTGCTCCTTCGGGACGTTCACGTCGGTGAAATACCCCGAACGATACAGGTCCCAACACACCCAGCCGATGAAACCCACGACCAAAAGGAAGGCAAGAATGCTGGCCCGAGAAATAACTCTCATGCTGGGATGAAAGATTTGGGCCATCTACTTCTGCTTTCCTTTCGTTACGTTCATGTTCTGTTTGTGCAAGAAGGCGTAAGCCGATTGAGAATGAACAGCCGTTGCGCTCGAGTGATCACGACGAGGAGCAGGAAAAAACACAACACAATCACCTCGCAACGGAAACAAATATACATGAGATGGTTTTTAGTATCAAGCAGGAGAAAAGAAAAATTTTTCGCGGTAGCACCGAGCCTGCTACCGCGACCAAAGTGCTTCGCGGGCCACCAACACACCAGACGCCTGCGTTGCGGCAACGTGCACTCACCTCAGCGCATCAACAAAAGCTTTTTTGTTTCGGTGAATGCACCGAACGTCAGGCGATAGAAGTACACACCGCTTGCCATCGTGTGCGCGTCCCACATGACGGTGTACGTGCCTGGAGCTTGTTGTTCATCCACGACACGACTCACTTCCCTCCCGAGAACATCGTACACACTCAAGCGAAGGCGGCCTGCTTCAGGCAAAGCATATCGAAAGTGGGTGGGGGGATTGAAAGGATTGGGAAAATTTTGATACAACCTGAAGCGACTCGTCGGCGATGCGTGGTGATCCACCACGCCGGTGATCAGACTTGTCTCGTACACACCTCTGCCGTGCGTGGCGACGCGAATTTTGTTACCTGCGACGTTGTAGTCGAGATGGATTGCGACCGTGTTTGGCAGCCCGTCAGCCAACTCGCTCCAGCTCGAACCATAGTTCGTCGAGATGAACACGCCGACATCTGTGGCGACAAGGTACGTGCTCGTTGCGAAACCGGGATAGTACAGGAGAATGTCATTGATGGGTGTATCGGGCAGATTGCCGCTGATGTCATTCCATGTCGAACCACCATTCGTCGAGTGAAACACTTTTCCTGCACCGAAACCCGAATACGTTACCAGAACGACATCTTCAGAGTCGGGATGGACCGCCACTGCGGTGATGATGCGAGTCGGCAAACCGGTAAACGCCGGCGTGAACGTGACGCCGCCATTGCTCGAACGATAGACTTGTCCACCCGATGTCGTGTGGAGAACGTTTGGATTGGATTTGCTGATCGCCATTTCCCGAATGGTTCCGGTGGTACCGCTCGAGATCGGGAACCAGGAAGAAGCGGAGTTGGTCGTCTTGAACACTTGTTGGCGAGCAGTATAGAAAATCCCGTCGGAATCCGGATGTGCAACGATCGGACCCACCCACGCGGCAGAACCGCTCAGTCCTGTTGTGGCAGGCGAGCAGTTGTAACCACCATTGAGCGAGCGATACACGCCGTTGTTTTGTGTCTCTCCCAACATGGTCATAGGGTTTTGGGGATGGAAACACACCTCGCCCCCATCCCTCCAAATGCCGAGGTCCAATTGATGCTGCCGAGCGTGCGCTGTGTGCCGTTGTCCTGCGTACCGCCAAGCAGGTGCGCCCAGTTGATGGGATCGGAAGCAATGCGATAAAACTGCGTAAGCGTGAGTGTCGCGTTGCGATTCGTCCACGTTGTGCCGCGGTTGGTCGAGTGCCACACGCCGCCATCGTTCACACAAAACATCTCGTCGGGCTTGGTGGGATGGAAGGCGAGATTGTGTTGATCCACATGAACGGAGCCGCCACTATAGCCGTTGGTGATGTTTTGGAAGGTCGTTCCTCCATCGGTCGAGCGCCAAATGTCGATCGATCCCACATACACATAGTTGGGATCGAAGGGATTGACGTAAATGTAGAAATCATACCATGCTTGATTGCCGTTGAAATTCACACTTGTTCCAACGCGTGTGAATGTTGCGCCCGCATCGGTGGATTTGTACACGTGGAGGCCGATGGAACTGGAATGATGTGCCGAGAAAACAATGTTCGGCGACGACGGTGCAACAGCCAAATGGTTCCGCGTCTGCATCGCCAACGCGCTCACGGGCGTGAACGTCGCCCCACCATCGGTCGAAACGCGGTAGCCGATGCCGCTCCCAATGGCGTACGCGGTATCGCCACTCGGCGAGAAGACGACATCATCGGCACGACCGTTGGCGATCAACGTCCACGCAGCTCCTCCGTTCGTGCTGCCATACAACCCGCCCGACACACCGAGACTGTTTCTCCTGCCCAATGCGGCGAGCAATTCGTTCGGGTGCTGCGGACGAATGACCAGACGTGAAAAGTACGACAGCGTCGGCAAACCCGATGTGTAGTTCGACCATGTGTTGGTCGGATCGATCGCCAGAGCACCGGAAGAGAGCGACACCTCATCGTGCATCTTGGGAATCCACGTCGCCCCACCATCGAACGATTTCCACACGCCCCCGAATGCAGCCCCCAGATACACGACGTTAGGGTTCTGCGGATCGTACTGAATCGTGGTGATGCGCGACGAAATATTGCCATACGAGAAATAGAATCCCGACGTAGGACCGATGTTCGTCCAAACGACATTGCTCGCAAAGAATTCCTGCCGGCTTCGCATCTCCTCTCGCTGACGTAATGCCTTCACATAGGCATCGTCGGGCAAATAGTTGTTCGGGTACATGCGCTGCTCGTAAAACCAACGCTCCCAGTTGAACGCATTCTGTCGCTTGACCGATTCGTCTGCTTGATCGTACGGATTGTTCTCGATGAAGACATCCTGCGCGTACATTACTTGCGCCCACAACACGACAAAGAACACGACCCATGATCTCATGGTAAAACCTTTCGCCATACGTTCCGAAAAATTTTGTTGGGTCTATATATGAGAACTCCCTCAGCGAAGCAACAACAGACACGGCAGCATCGTCTCTGTAAACAGAACGGGCGTGATGGCACGACAAGGGAGCGCGTACCGCCGAATGAAAACCGTGACCGCTCGAACACACACCCTCTCGCCAAGTTGATTCACAGAGTCGGGTGTATGGATGTTGCAGCGCCGAGGCAGCTTTCTGCAAGGCTGGCGGCGCATCACGCGTGCCCGCTTGTTCTCAAAAACACAAGAAGAGGCTACCCGAAAAGTCCGATCCGAGCAGGGCGTGAGATCGAAGGTCGAGCAGAGGACATATCCAAGCACGTGTGGGCGAGAAGGTTCTCGCCGTACACGTTGGACAGCCTCTGAAAGGAACGTCCCTGCTCACGCTTCCACGTTGGGTTTGAGTGAGTTTTCCGGTACAGCTCTCACCCAATCGCCGAAGTGGATCAACTCCTCCATGCGACACGACCACACGAGCTTGTCGTCGTAGATAGTGATGTCGGGGCAACCATCACACATGCTGAGCGCGCCGTTCTGCATGAAGTCTGCCGGTTGAAGGATCATGATCGACTGCATGTGCAGTCGCTTAAAGAAGAGTCCCGGCGAGCGAACGGCGTGGTGCACGTACGCGGAAGCAGTACGCGCCATACCGTGATCGATCGGTGAAAGTGCCGGCATAGCTTTGGCACGTCGCAAGACGCGCGGCGATGTGTACGCGAGGTAGGAACCTTTCACGAGATGGTGGAGCGTTTGCGACAGCTCGATGAACTTCGCACCGGCATAGCCGAAAATTTTGTCCTTCGTTCCGATGCGCAACGTCAGCAACCATTTGAAATGATCGGGGCGTTCGGTACCGTTGAGATAGGCGCACGGTTGGCAGTCGGGATACAGCTTGCGAATCTCCTGCACGATATCGGTGGACATGATCGAGATTTCCCGATCCTTCTGAATGGCATAGGCAATGGGCGACATATCGATCTTCTTCCCGCCGACGTAGTACTCGTATCCTTTATGGACCGGAGCCGCGCGGTAGGCAATGAAGACGAGGATGTGCACAATGTCGATATGCTTTTGCCCCCACTCGACGATTGCGGGAACGTCTTTGAGTGTGTGCTCGTACACGGTTGCGTTGAATGCGCACGACAGTCCCCCCCAGGTGATCGAGCATCTGCGCGTAGTACAAACGCACGTCGTTCAACTCTCCTTCCGTCTTGCCTTTCATACGAGGACGTTGCTGTCCGCTATCGATATGGAAGGTGAATCCTGCAACGCCGGCATTCTTTAACGCACGCAACTTGTCCATGGTGAGCGCCAAGCCGTTCGTATTGATGATGGGCTTCTGTCCATCTTGCGCGATCATCTCCACAATCTTCTCTATCTCAGGATGCGTCAGGGGATCACCACCGGCGATAGAGACACCGTCGGTCTTGCGCAGGCGCTTGAAGACGTCCAACTCATGTCGGATCTTCTCGAGCGACTTGTGCGCTTTGGGATCGTTGGTGCGATAGCACCCGTCGCAATACAGATGGCACGCGCTGGTCGGCTCCAGCCAACTGATCGCATTATCCGGCAGCGACCACGGTAGCCGGTACAAAGCGTTGTGGCCCAAGATGTGGTTCGATCGTTCCATGAGACACTCCGTGGTTGTCATGAATAAAAAACACAAGCCTATTCTTCCCTTCCGAAGAAAGAAGAATAGGCTTGTGAATGAACAACAGTGTGGTTATACGGTTGGGAGGAATCTACTCAACATCGGCGTCTTTCGCAAGGTGGACGCTCGACGCGAGCCATCCTACCCGCGCTTGCTCATGGCAACGTAGTCGCGCTGCTGGTAGCCGAGATAGATTTGTCGCGGGCGCGCGATTTTTTGTTCGGGGTCGTTCAGCATCTCCTCCCATTGTGCCAGCCATCCGACCGTGCGAGGAATCGAGAAGAGCACCGGGAACATTTCCACGGGGAAGCCCATCGCCTGATAGATGAGCCCCGAATAGAAGTCCACGTTCGGATAGAGCTTCCTCTTGACGAAGTACTCATCCTCCAACGCGATGCGCTCGAGTTCCAGAGCGATGTCGAGCTTGGGATTGCGCCCCGTTACTTCGAACACCTCGTCGGCGAGTTTCTTGATAACCTTCGCGCGTGGATCGTAGTTCTTGTAGACGCGATGGCCGAAGCCCATCAGCCGGCCGCTGCCGTTCTTCACTCCTTTAATGAATTCCGGCACTCGATCCTTCGACCCGATCTCATCGAGCATGCGTAAGACCGCCTCGTTGGCGCCACCATGCAGCGGGCCGTAGAGCGCTGCGGCAGCACCCGCCATCGCCGAGTAGGGATCGACATGCGAACTTCCGATACTCCGCATGGCATTCGCACTGCAGTTCTGTTCATGATCGGCGTGCAGAATGAACAGCACATCCAACGCCTTCACCAAAACCGGATTGGCTTCGTATCTCGGCTCGGTCATCTTCCATAACATACTCATGAAGTTGGCGATGTAGCCGAGCGAATTGTCGGGATACACATACGGTCTTCCTTGACTGTGCCGATAGGCGAACGCAGCGATCGTCGGCATCTTGGCAATGAGCCGATAGATTTGCTTTTGCCGCGCAAGAGGATTGAGGATGTCCGCACCGTCACGGTAGAACGTGGAGAGCGCGCCGATGGTGCTGATGAGCATACCCATCGGGTGCGCGTCGTAGTGAAAGCCATCCATCAACTTCTTGATGTTCTCGTGAATCATCGTGTGGTACGTGATGTTGTGTACCCATTCCTCATACTGCCCCTTGGTCGGCAATTCGCCGTACAAGAGCAAATATGCCGTCTCCAGAAAAGTACTTTTCTCCGCCAACTGCTCGATCGGGTACCCGCGGTACCACAGGATTCCCTTGTCACCGTCGATGAAGGTAATCTTACTCGTGCACGAGGCTGTGTTCATGAACGCCGGGTCGTAGGTCATCATCCCAAAGTCTTCTTCCTTGACTTTGATCTGACGAAAATCCATGGCGCGAATCGTGTCGTGCGTGATCGGGATGTCGTACTTCTTCCCCGTGCGGTTATCGATGATCGTCAATGTATCGGGCATGCAACATCTCCTTGTCTCATCCTGTTCGTTAAAGGTGGTCTTGAATGTATCGTGTCATGAGTGAATACCAATGCGTCCCGACGACGCTCCCCGCGAAGCTGTGCGTGCTACGAGGATAGGCCATGAAGTCGAACTGCTTGTTTGCTTTCTGTAAGGCATCGACTAAGAGCATCGAGTCTTGAAAGTGCACATTGTCGTCCACCACGCCGTGAATCAACAGCAACTTGCCGTTCAATCCTCCAGCATACGTCAAGGGCGAACTGAGACGATAACCTTCGGAGTTTTCGTACGGGAGTTCGAGATAGCGCTCTGTATAATGCGTATCGTAGTTCTTCCAATCTGTTACCGGCGCCACAGCGATGCCGAGTTTGAACGCGTTCGTTCTGAACATTGCCATACACGTCATGAAGCCGCCATAGCTTTTCCCCCAGATCATCACGCGCGTCGAATCGACGTAGGGAAGGGCTTTGAGATATGCCGCGCCCGCAAGCTGGTCCTGCAATTCCACTTCGCCCAGACGCTTGTGTATCAGATTTTGGAACGCTCGTCCCCTGCCGGGCGTCCCTCTGCCATCGACCGCGAACACGACGTAGCCTTTCGCTGCCAGCGCACGATGCCACAACATGCGCACACCCCCCCACCGATTGACGACCACTTGAGCTGTGGGACCATTGTACTGATAGACCACCGCCGGATACCGGCGCGAACCATCGATAAGGGGCGGCGTGATAATGAATGCATGCAGCTGAACCGAACCATCGGCAGAAGGGATGGTTATAAATTGGGGCTGAGGAAGGTCAAAGTCATCGAGGTGAGGTACGCGATTCTCTTCGATCATCGCGGCGGTGGATTTCGATACTGTCATGTGCGCAAGCAGCGGAGGACGCATGACGGTGGAGTACTGCTCGACATAGTGCTGAGCGTCCGGCGCCATCGCGATGGAGCGAAAGCCGTCGGAGGTCGAAAGCCGCTTGAACGACGATCCGTCGAGCCGGATACTATAGAAGTGGATTTCGAGCGATGACTTTTCGTACGCCGTGAAGTACACCAGTTCGCGTCGCTCATCGACACCGACAACCGACTCGATATCCCATCTGCCGCGCGTTATCTGTCTGACCGGTTCGGCAACCCCTTCCCTCTTTATGGTGTAGAGATAGAGATGCCTGAAGCCATCGCGTTCGGACAGCCACAAGAACCGCTCACCATCTTTGAAGAAGTACAAGCCATCATGCAAACTCACCCACCGAGGGTCGGTTTCGCGGAGGAGCAACCTCGCCGTACCTGTCGCAGGGTCGCACAGCAAAACATCGATCGTGTCTTGATTGCGCGACTGCACTTGCACGGCAAGCGTGTTGCCGTTCGGCAGCCATTGTACACGAGGTACGTACACGTCCGGATTCGAACCGAGGCGCATCCACGTCGTTGTACTGCCTTCCACCCCCACGACGCCGACGCGGACAACTGTGTTTGCCGTACCAGCTTTCGGATACTCCTGCTTCTGTACATCGGTATAGTCGGTGAGAAAATTGGGGATCAGAAACTCCTTGACCGGCGTGTTATCGATTTGCAAGTACGCAATCCGCTTGCTGTCAGGCGACCACCAGTATCCCGTGTGGCGATCCATCTCCTCTTGTGCCACGAACTCGCTGATACCGTTCTTGATTTTGTTCGTCGCATCGGAGGTGAGTCTCGTCTCCATGCCTGTTGCAAGTTCTTTGACAAAGACTTCGCCTTCTCTGATGAATGCGACACGCGTTCCGTCGGGTGAGATCTTCGGATCGAATTCCGCCGACGGTGTATCGAGAATGCGTTCGACCCGTTTGGTGCTCACCTCAACACGAAAGAGGTCGCCGCTGTATGGAACGAAGATGCTCTTCCCGTCCGGTGCCCAAAAGTAGTTGCTGATCCCGCTGCGCGTGGAGCGTGTCCGCTCACGCAGCATCTGCTCTTCGGGGGAAACGTGTTCTTCGCCCGCGAAAAGCTCATCCGCTCCCAGAAATCGCGCTGCGCGTTTGGCGATCGCATCATACAACCACACTTCATGCGCGCCCCCTTCCGCGTCCGAACGCAGATAGGCAACAAGCTTGCCGGTAGGCGACCACGACACGGTGCTGACAGCAACCCCGGAGAGTGACGGCAGTGCAAACAAGCGCTCGACTGTCAACTGCTGGCGACTTTGTGCCCAGACTGGCCCGCTGCTGAATAGTAAGAAGATGATGATGAGTCGAGAAAGAGAAGTGGTCCGCTTCATGAGCCGAAAAGAATTTTGACGTAAGATACTGAACAAGCGAGTCAGTCACAACAAGCAGACCTCTTCCGGAGAAATGGTTGTGTTGGATCGAATCACGATCCACACGCGGAAGATGAGACCAACCAGGGGCGAGACAGTCGAGCCTGAGTGTTTCCACTCGCCGCAATGGACTCCCGAGCACCGAAAGCGGCACGCGCAAGTCCAACGGCAGTCACTTTACTTTCACCAGCTTCTGCATTGCGGTCTCCGACGAGCCTCCGGTCCGCATCGTTACCTGATACAAGTAGTACCCGTTCGCCACTTCGTCGCCATCGGCATCACGCCCATCCCAATAAACCCTATTGAAGCCAATGCGCGGTTGCGAAACGGAGATTTCCCGGATCTTTCTTCCGGCAACGGTATAGATGCGCAGGGTCAGTTCATCGGGCGGAGTTGAACCGGCAAGCATAAGCGTGATGTACGTATCGCTCGTGAAAGGATTGGGATAGTTGTACACGTTTAGGATGTGGTTTGCGCGCGAGACGTTGACCCCTACCTCATGCTCGACAGTATCCACTGCGCCGAGCGTGTTCGCACGCAGGATCGTAAATCTCAAACGATGATACCCATCGTTCAACTGCGGCGCAAAGGTGGGATGTTCTGTCGCTCCCGGCGCGGTGGCTGTCGGTTGCCACTCGGCAGCAAGCCGTTCATCGACGAAGAGTTTGGCTTGTGCTGCGGTGTGCAACGTTTCACCCTCCTCAGGAATGCGTACCACCAGCGTGGGCGTGGCTGGCACGTAGTCGCCTTCCATAATCTCAGCCCCATCAACATACAGCTTCACATTACCGCGATACGCAAGCACGATATTATCGAATGAGTAGTACGCGGTATTGTTTTCCGCTACAAGATCCTTCGACCTGCTCGACGGTACGACAACCGCCTGCACGCTGATGCGTCGTTGCAGATGTTTTGTTGCAAGAGGTATCACCACACTTCTCGACGAGCCGAGTGGAATGGGAGGCAGTGACATGCTTGCGATATGCCGAACTCTATTTTGACGATCTAACAACGAAAGCATGACCGTCGAGCTGTCGCTTTGCTGAAATCCGATATTGTGGACCGTCACTTCGATGTTCCGTGTAGGTGAAGCGGCATGACCTCCGATCGTGCGAGCGCTGACGGCAAGATCGGCGGGAGCGACCAGATCCATCCACCACTCGCGGAGGGTGGGCGTGATCGTTGCATCGGCTGTCGAGAGCAGAGCAGTGGTTCGCAACGAGCTGTACTGTTCACCGGAGGTAAGTGTGTTGAGAAAACTGAGATCGACATCGACGCTGTCTCGCGGCAACACGCGAAGCGTGTCCACCGATCCGTTCGATCGTACGCCGACAAACGCGAGTTGGGCATTCGTGGCAGGCTCTCCGGCATGGCGCCAGTGGAAGCCGATCCACGAAGGGGCGATGAACATCGGCTGCGTCGTGATCGCACCCTGCCCTGCTCGATACAGATTCGGAACGCTCATCGCCACAACCGCTGTATCATTGGTCAATGCTTCGAGTGCCGGCATGGCGCCCCCGCTGGCTCCTTTGCGAACCACCAACACATACGACATGTAGCGTTGCACCTGCCGAATACGTGTACTCCCTAATTCCTCGAGTGCAACCTTCAAACTTTCCGTCACCCCCGTAGCGCCATCGAAGATGACCGAGAACGCGAGGTAATTGCCGACCGGCGTCTCGTTGATGAACGCCAACATGCGTCGAGCATGAGCAAGTCCGGAATCGGGCGGGAACGCCGGGGTGTTGAACGTACGGAAGTCCGGTTGGCCCGTGAAGTCGTTCAATCGCATCGCCAAGAAGCCTGTCCCCACACCCGCTTCGAAGAAGTATCCGCGAATCTGCTGCTCGTTCACTTTGATGATGCTGTAGTATTCCGCCAATTGGTTGTAACGCGTTCCAACCGAACGAACGTACAGATTGACGGGAATCGTCGGTGCGATTGTCACGCCCGAATCGGTGGCAGCAAGCTGCACGAGTTGATCGCGCTGGAACTGCTTGCGCGTACGTTCGCGCCAACGTACCGCTGGTAGCGCCGGAGCGTCATCGGCTGTCGAGAACGACGACACAACCCAACTGCCGAGCGTTTGCGGGTAGCTCGCCCGTGCACGCCAGAAATAGACTTGGTTGCTCGCTAACGATGGCGTCATCCATTCGCCCGTGACAGGACCCGGTGCGAGCGAACCGGACGAGATGAGCGCCGGCGAGTCGAACGTATCCACGGTATCGAGTTGGAACTCGTACGTGAAGCCACTGGAGTCCACGCCAAAGGGACTGGTAACCACGAGGCGTTGGATGCCGGGTGGAACGACCATGTTACGAATCGGCTTGACGATAGAGAGTGTATTGGCATAGACGTATTGCTCCCGCGAGGCAATGTTGTTCAGTTCGTTTACTTCCGGAATGCGTGCTTCTGGATCAAGCGTGACGCTCAGCGTATGCAGACCCACTTGATCCAGACGGCGCCACGGGACAAGCAACGAATCTACTTGTCGTGTCGGCGCAAGCATCCTGTTATTCACCAGCGTTGTCGTCTGCCCGTTGAACAAATCCGTCACCGTAACGCCGACACTATCCGTCGGCACAAGGCCGTAATTGTACAGCTTCACGTTCACGTTGACCAGAGTATCGCGCGGTGTGGGGACAGGATTGCTGGGCACGATGTCGGCCGCCCGAACGGCAAGGTCCGGTGCAAGAGGGAGAGCGAAACGCGAGAGCGGATCGCCGATGAGATTGTTCGAGTGGACGGTCGAAACGGAAATGTAGTCGTTCCCGTAGCGTCGCAGCATAGCAATACGTGGAACCGTCGTCAGAGGTCCCAATGCGCGGAGAGAATCGCGCACCCCTTGCAGAAAGTCGAGCGTAAGATCTTTGCCGTAGCCCGGAAAGCCGAGCGTCGAAGACGCCCACGTACCGATCGCACCCCGATTCGAAGCGATCAGAAAATCTTCCGCCAGCACATTGCTCGATGGCTCGGCAAATCCGCCGACGTTGCAGCTCGTCGATGAAACGAACGGAAGTTTCCCGTCGGTGTTTTCCAATTCGCTCGGCGGACCGATATCGACTCCCCAAATCCTTCCTCCCGAATGCCCGATGAAATTCATGAACACCAATCCATTTCTCACCAACTCCTTCAGCCGTTCTTTGTGCTCACCGTCGATCGCCCCACGCGTAGTCTTGTACACGCGAAACGGCGTGCCGGCGATCGGCGGTGGAGCAACCTTGTTGCCGATCATCATTTCCGAGTACAGATTGAACAACGACTGCTCGCTCGGGTCAATGCCGCCGGTGATGAAAAGAAAATTCTTATTCCACTCGCCGAGGGTGTAGTTATCGTACCCGATAATCTTCTGCACCGTCTCGGTTGCCTGTTGAGGCGTCGCAACCGGAATGCGCCCGACGAACATGAACGGCATTGCACCCGTATCGGGGTTGAAACTCACGTACCAATTATCCGTCACCGGAACACCGTAGCTCGGAACGTAATTAGTTTTGATCGTCGAAGAGAGAAAGCGATGATAATCCCAGCACGCATCGCCGAACAGAAGCAGATACGATGGGCGGGGAGCCTGCCAAAAGTCGTATGCGTGTTTGATGAAGTGCTTCAGCTTCGTACCGTTCATGATGCCGTAGTTGAATTCATCGTAGATAGCATCGACGTCGATGACGGCGGTACGAACCCCGTTCACCGCTTGACGATGGGCGGCGAGCTGTTGCGCAGCACTCATGAATGCCCGATGGGTGATGATCACATAGTCGGCGCCTTGGGCGTTGACACGGATGTCGGCAAATTGCTTACGCGTGACGGAAAGAACAGGCAGCGCACCACCCTCTGCCACAACAATGTAGTGACGCGATCCGAGCAGTGTATCGCGAAAAGCAATCTCGTACTCCCCCCCGCCGCTTGCGGTGATCTGCACGCCGGTGATTGCTCGTTTCGTCGCAAGGTCGAAGACGTCGATGCGCGGCGAGGTAAAGCCCGATGCTCGAAACGTTGTGCGTGTAAGCGAACCGGACGCCGGCATCATGAATTCTGTCTGGTTCCCTGATGCACGCAGTGAACGGTTATACTCCACTTCGAACCAATCGAGATAAAACTGGTTGGGCGACGCGCCGGTGTTCAACGACTGGATGCGGAGAACATTCCTTCCATTTTTCAAATACGAGTGAGGGAACGTAGCAGTGAACATGCCAGTCGCCCTTCCGGCAAACGTCACTTCGCCCAAATACCATGTTGCGCTGGAATCGACCAGCCAGATCCGCGCTCGATGGTTCGGCGTCGTGTAGTTTAATGTCGTGCTCACCAACCTGACACGGATTGTCGCTTGCCGGCTGGTGAGCGAGTCGATGTCGTCGAGCATGAAGTCGTACTCCCGCGTCGAATTTGGGAAGAACCATAGATCGGGCGTTCCCCATGCCCATCCTTCTCCGGGCACAGTCTCGACGTTGATAACATCTTGAATCGTCGTGCCGGTGAAGTAGTAGTTGTTCTGCTCGAAATGGCGAGTGACTATCTCCGATACAGATGTCGTGATGGGAGGGATCGCATCGACAAGAGATGGAGAGAAACGCAAGCCGTTCGCTCCTCCCCACGTCAGCCAGTAGGCGCTGGTGTCGGTAAAGAAATCGGTGTATGTTGAATCGCCGCGATTGGCTCTCCCATAAAACTCCACGCTCGTATCGGGCCGAATCACGATCGGAACTTCTGCCCCACGGTAAAACATCTTCATCGTCGGTACATCGATCTGCGAGGGCAAAGCCCCGGCCGCAACGAGCTGTGCTTTCGTCACTCTGTACCACCCATCGCGCGCAATCGGAATCTTGTAGTAGTCCCTTCCAGTTTCGAACCAATCACGTGTGGGGTCCGGGATTGCCGGACGCATCTCGGACTTCATCTTCTGAACGCGCCAGATGCGAGCTTGCTCGTAGTTCACGATCGTCGAGTGGTAGATGGGTTCGAAAAAGGGATCGGGCGTCGGACTACGTAACGGCAGTTCCGCACGTTCGCTCGTGTTGAGTTTCACCACAAGCGTTGCGCGCACTAAACGCCGCAATGTTTTCGTCGCCGGATTGTACATGTACGGACTTATCCGAACATTCACCATCCACTGATCGCGCAATAGCGTTGGTGAGTCGGTGAGCAGTTCATGCGACGGGTAGAAGCGATTTTCACTGTAGGCTCTTTGATTCTTCCGGTAGTCTGCCACGATTTGGGTGTCGCCACTCATCGCGTAGGTGGGGATGGGAGCGACAAGTTGATTGGGGATCGTTTCATACACCGGCTCCACCAGTTCCGCCTGAATGATCGCCTTCGGTGGTACGCCGAACGTTACAACATCGATGGGGAGGAGCGGCTCGCCGGCATGCTCGATACCGCCGTCCAAACTCGCCGCACCGGGAAACAAAATGTGGGGAACCCCGTCAATGTCAATGGAGGTCGTGGGCGGAACGTGCGGTGTGTACTGCACCATCCAGCCTTCGGAGGATTGCGAGATAATGAGGAACCCATGGTGAGGCTTGCTCGCGGCACCCAAGGTTGACGCCGCACAGAGGCATTCGGCAGCGATCGCACATGCAATCCAGATCTCTCGTTTCATATTTCCTCCCAATCAACTTTGATTCTTCTCAGCTAACGTATCTTTGCGAGTTTCTGAATCGTCGAAGAGGTTTTGCCATCGTTGTGGAGCGTGATTTCGTAGAAATAATACCCGTTGGCGATTTCGTCACCATCGGCGTCTCTTCCATCCCAGTACACTTGGTTGAAGCCAATCTGCAAAGATTGACCTGGAATGTCAATCGCACGGATCATCCTTCCCGCCACCGTAAAGATGCGTATGCGCATTGCCTCTGGTGGCGATGAGCCTGCAAGGACAAACATGAAGTGAGCATCTCGCTGAAAAGGATTGGGATAGACGAACGGCTCGAGTATCTTGCTCTCTGCCAGCACCTGGACATGCAAGGTGTGCTCCAGCGTATCCACCTCACCACGTCGATTCATCAGCACCCAGCGGAAGCGCAGCTCATGCGTGCCGTTCGGAAGTGAGGGAGAGAAAGCATGTTCGACGACCTCTCGCGCTCCCGACGAAGCTTTCGCAAGAGCCACAGCATTTTGCTCCACTTTCCTACCGCTCACGAACATCTCCAGCTCCGCTGCTGCAATCGATGCTCTGTTCTCATCGGGCACCAATCGCACAACGAATGCCGACTTCGGCGGAACAACGTCGCCATCCATCATCAATCTACCATCACGATAGACCTGGAATTTTGGAGGAGCAATGTTTCCTGTGTAGAGTGTGTAATACGCCGTGTTGTTTTCGGCGACCAAGTCGGGAGCATTCCTGCGCGGGCGAACGACGACTTGTAGGATTGTTCTGTATCCATACTTGGGCACCGGAATCGGTACCGTGACCGTCCGGCTGCTGTCAGGCGGGAGAGAATCCAACAGCGCTTCGGCGAGCTTTCGTCGGTTGTTGGATTTGTCGAACGCGTTGAGGACAACCAGCACACTATCGCTTGTCCGATACCCGATGTTAGACACGGTGATGGGGAAGTTGAAAACAGCCGCGTTGGTGCTGCCGAGCGTCCGCGCGCTGATCGCAAGATCCGCCGGCGGCATCACATCCATCCACCATGCACGCAACAAAGGCGTAACGTTCGCGTCGTTCGTCGAGAGCATCACCGCTGTTCTGACGCTGGCATACTGCGAATCGGCAAGCTGCGTGTTGAGCGACGCGAGACTCACATCGGCAGAATCACGCGGGACGATGCGCAATGTATCGAGCGCGCCATTGCTTCTCTCTCCCATCACGACGAAGCGGAGATCTGTGCGCGCAGCATCGCCGCTGGTCCGCCCATGCAGCGAATCCCACACCGACGGGACCGGCATTGCCGCGGAGATGACCGATCCGGAGCCGAGGGAGTAATAGTTTGGAACAATCAACCTCACCACCGCCGTATCGTTCGTCAGTTGCTCGAGTGCCGTCATGCCAGGGGCGCCGTTCCCTTTTCTTCCGAGGAAGGCATACGACTGTCCATAGCGTATGGAACGAAAGAACGTTGCACCGAGCGTATCCATCGTGCGCTTCAGTGCTTCGCTCACGTTGCTTTGACCATCGAAGATCACGGAAACGCCGATGTAGTTTCCGGCGGGCGTATTACTGATGAATGCGCGCATGCTATCAGCAAGAGCGGGATCGGACGCCGTGTTGAAGCTGCGGAATGTGAACGTTCCGTCGAAATCGTTCACGCGCATCACCATGAAGCTCGATCCCAACTCCCACCAATACCCGATGGCATACTGCCCATTGGCTCTCACGGTGCTATAATACTCGCGCGTCTGATTGTAGCGGAATCCCACCGACCGTACGTACAGGGACAGTGGCGCGCGCGGGGCGATGATCACGCCGGAATCCGTCGGCTGCGTGTTGATGTGCCGATCGCGCGAGAACTGTTTTCTGTCGCTCACACGCACTCTCACCTTTTGCATTGACGGATCCGTCGGCATCGGCACATCGTTCGAGGTGATGAACGATGAGGTCACCCAATTTCCCACCAGGGTGTTGTATTGCGTTCGCACACGCCAGAAATACACACGCCCTTCCGGCAACGATGGCGTTTGCCATTCCCCTTTCGTTTGCTGTGGCACAACCGGTCCCGACGCGACCAACGCGGGCGAATCGAATGTCGCCACGGTGTCCAATTCGAACCGGTAACTGAAACCCGATGAGTCGTACCCCACAGGACTCGTCACGACAAGGCGCTGCACTCCCGGCGGCACAGCCATATTGTTGAGCGGCTTCACGATATACACGTTATTGGCGTACACATACTGGGCGTTCGAGGCGAAGTTGTTCACCTCGCTCAGCTCTTCGATGCGATGGTCGGGATCGAGCGACACCGTCAGCGTGTGCAAACCGACAAAGTCCTTGCCGTTCCACGGCACCAACAGTGAGTCGACGTGGAGTGTCGGAGGAAGTTTGAAATTGTTCAGAAGCTGCGTGCCCACCCCGCTGCGCAGATCGGTCAGCGTGACACCGACACTATCGCTCGGCACCAAGCCGTAGTTGTGAAGCAACAGGCGAATGGTCAGCAGCGAATCGTTCGGGGTTGGGTATGGAACAGAGAGTTGCACGTCGTCAGGCGTGACAGCCAAATCGGGTTTACGCGGAAGAGCGAAACGAGAGAGTGGATCGCCGATGAGCGGATTGAGGTTGATCATCGCGATCGTCACGGCCCCTGATCCGACGTTCACCCACAAACGATAGAAGGCAGATGTTACCAATGCACCGATTTCGCGCACCGAATCATCGCGGGCGGTAGCCAACCAATAATTGTTCAGCAACCAACCATAGGTAACGAATCCGATGGAGGCAGATGCCCATGAGGCGATCGCACCGCGGTTGTCGGCAAAGAGAAAGTCCTCCGAGAGAACCGAGTTCTGGGGCGTGGCGAACCCGCCGACGTTGCACGTGACCGACGAAACGAACGGCAACTTCCCGTCGGTGTTTTCCAACTGACTCGGATGACCCACATCCACACCCCAAATGCGGCCTCCGGAATGTCCGGTGAAGCTCATGTAGGAGACCCCTTCGCGGATGAGCGTTAGCACCCGCTCCTTGTTCTCTCCATCGACATAGCCCGGAGTGCTCTTATATACCCGCAACGGCGTTCCGCCGACAGGCGGCGGAACGATGTACGTCCCGATCGTATTGTCGGCAAGATAGTTGAACGTGGCTTGTTCGCTCGCATTGACGCCACCGGTAATGACTAAGAACTTCTTGTTCCAACCGGAGACCGGGGCGATATCGTAAGCGATGATCTTATTGACGGCGATCTGAGCTTGCACCTCGTTCTCGCAGGGAATACGACCGAGATTGAGCGAAGGCAAGAAAGAGTAGGTCGTATCGAAACAGCCGAACCAATTGTCCGCCGGAGGGAAGCCATACGCGGGCACGTAATTGGCTTTGATGGATGCTGCCCCGTAGTATTTGTGGTAGTCGAATGACGCGTCGCCGAAGAGCACGACATAGCTTGGCGCGGGAGGTGCCCACTGACGGTACGCATAGTGCAGAAACGTCTTCAGCGCGGTCGCGTTGAGCATTCCGTAATTGAACTCGTCGTAAAGATCGTCAACATCGATGACCTTCGGGCGAACACCGTTGACTGTTTGCCGATGAGCCGCGAGGTGTTGTGCTTGGGACAGAAATCGTTTATGAGTGATGATGATGTAATCGGCGCCGTTGGCGTTCGTGCGGATGTCGGCAAAGCGTTTCTGCCTCAATGGAGGCACCGGCTGCCACCCCGGTGCTGCAAACGCAACGTATGTATGCGGCACCGTCACGGTATCGAGAAACGATGCAACGTAACCGCTCGACGAGTCACCCGTCACCACAATGTCGCTCAGCTTCCGTCGCGTCGTCAGCTCGAACACTTCGATGGAGGGATCGGTGAAACCGCGGACGATGAACTCGACAGGATTCGCACCTGCATCGTTTCGAACGAGAAACTGCACCTGATTGTTCGACGCACGCAGCATTCGAGGGTACACCACCTCGATCCAGTCAAGATAGAACTGCGTGTTTCCCAAGCCCAGATTCACGTTGAGGACACGGAGTGTATTGGTGCCGGCGCGAAGCCATGACGTAGGGATGGCTGCTTCGAGTTGCGCTGCGGTTCGCTGCGGGAAGTCCACCTCCCCCACGAGCGAGTCGTTGATCCAGAATCGGGCACGCTGCATCGGTAACGATGCAGAGAAACTTGTGCCCCACAAGCGGACGCGCACCGTACATTGCGTGACCGATGCATCCAACGAGTCGAGCATGAAGGAAAAGTTGGATTCATTGTTCACGTTGAACCACCGCCAATACCAACCTTCCCCCGGCACCGTATGGATATCGATTTGCTCGATTTGAATTGCGCCGGAAAAATATCCGTAGTTCTCCTCCCTATGGAGAGCGTGCATCGAAGATGAGACCGTCCTCGCCGGCACACCGCTGACGCTCGAATTGCCGAAGCGTAATCCGGCTTCACCGCCCCACGTCAGCCAATACGCGCTCGTATCGGTATAGTAGTCGATATCGGTCGAATCGCCGCGATGGCGATACGCATGAAACTCGATCGTCGTATCGGGCCGCACGACAATGGGAACTTGTGCACCGCGATAAAAGACCTTCACCGAAGGAAGATCGATGGTACCAAGATCCGCGCCTGCCGCTATCAAGTCAGCTCGCGTCAGCTTGTGCCAGCCGTCATCGGCAATGGAGATCTTGTAATACGTTCGATTCGTTTCGAACCAATCTCGTGTTGGATCGGGATCGAGTGTGGAGCGGCGGTCGTTGATGGGAACTCGCCATCGCCTTGCCTGCTCGTAATTCCAAAGCAGCGACTTGTAGATGGATTCGAAGTAAGGATCATTGGTACGGCGTTGCGGATTGCGATCAGAGACGAGAGAATTGGTGAGGCGAAGCCGCAGTGTTGCTCGGACGATGCGCCGGAGAAGTTTCGTCGCAGGATTGTATTGGTAAGGATGAACCCTTACCACCGCGATGTGCTGCTCGCGCAGCGTGAACGGCGTCTCTACCGTGAGG
Organism: Ignavibacteria bacterium; assembly: GCA_040290295.1. GTDB lineage: Bacteria > Bacteroidota > Ignavibacteria > UBA10030 > UBA6906 > CAADGV01. The sequence goes on along the minus strand of PSMW01000009.1, from coordinate 10,355 downwards.
AGAGTGGAAGGAACGAACCCGTTTGTTGTGTACGCGGCGGCATCAGGATGATACAGCTCGATAGCATCGTTGTCGGGAGTGAATTCGTACGAAGGAAGGGGCGCAACGCGAACGTTCTCTTCGTCGGCGAATTCTCCTTCTACAACTTCGGCCGTCAATGTCGCGCCGAAGGGAATGCCAAGCGTGAGTACATCGACGGGAAGTGCAGGAGCGCCCTGGCTGTTTTCACTTTCCCCCACCTCCAAAAACCGACGGAACGGCATGCCATCGATCATCACGGTCGTTTGCCGGGCAGGAGCCGGCACATAGCGCACATCCCACCCCACGGCCGACTGCGCAATCAGTGTGAACGATGAGGCATGACTGGCAAACTCTCCCGCGTGCACAACGTGCTGAGCGAGAAGAACCATCGCCAGCAGAATGGACGCACGTCGCATTGCAATCATACACTCCCCTTTTTGACACGTTCGAAAAGCACTCGCAGCACAAAGGTCGGGTTGCCGATCAGATATCGCTTCCACAAGCGCCCCGGTTCCTGAAAGAAGCGATACAGCCACTCCATGCCGTGGTCTGCCATCCATTTTGGGGCAAGACCTTTCCTGCCTGCCGTATAGTCGATCATCGAGCCTGCGGGCAGAATCACGCGCGCGTTCAATCGTTCGAAATTCTCTTCTATCCAAAATTCCTGCATCGGCATCCCGAAGCCGACGATGAGGATATCGGGCTGCGCTCGATCGATCAGCTCAACGACGGCATCGCTCTCCGCGCCCCGCTTCGGAAAGTACCCATGGTGGAACCCAACGATGCGTAATTTCGGAAACCGCTCACGCACGCGCTGGACGGCTTCCCGCACGTACTCGTCAGTGGCGCCCAAAAAGAACAACGAATAATCTTGGTCTTGGCAAAAAGCACACAGATCCCAAATCCAATACGTCAACACCACACGAGGCGGCAGATGATACCCCAACATTGCTGCGCCGAGTCGAACACCTTCGCCATCGCAGTAAACGCAGTGTGCGCTGTTGAGGATGCGTTTGAATCGTTCGTTCTCGTAGGCAATGTTGATGGCATTGATGTTGACGTACGCGTACACGTCCCTTTCCCCGCGCGCAATGCTCTCGGCAATCGCATTGTGCAAGCCTGCCGCGTCGATGATGTCAACCTTGACGCCGAGAATATCCGCCTTATGCATGCGCTGTCGCTTGAACAACTGGCTGAGCAGAAAGCCGTGCAACAACACTCCTCAAGACGTCGTGTGTCGCAATCTTTCGCATGCACCATTGTTCGGGACGCACACATGTGAACTGCGTGCAGGGCGAACACTCGACGCGTTCATACACGAACGTTCCGTTTGCGGTGCGCGGAGCAGTCAGCTCAGGCGATGCAGGACCGAACAATCCCACCACCGGCGTGCCCAAGGCCGCTGCAAGATGTAACGGACCCGAATCGTTTGCGACAACCAACGCAGCATGCTTCATCAAAAACGCCGTCTGCAACAAATCGCTCGAAGCAAACACGCGTACGGTCGCACCGTTTGCGAACCGCTCAGAGACAGGCGCCAGGCTCGGCGCTTGTGCTTCTTCACACACAAACAGCATATCGTAATCCGGCAACACAGCGAGCATGCGTTCGACAAGCTCCATGAATCGTTCAAGGGGCCATGAACGATACGTCCAACCAGAAAAAGGGTGGATCACGATGAACCGCCTCTGCGGTAACAATCCTCTCTCGATCAACACGCTCCGCACCCGTTCCTCTTGCGATGGAGCGAGCGCAATATCATGCCGAGCGTGTTGCGTGTCGATACCGAATGCCGTGCACACCGCGAGAGACCGTTCTTCGATATTCTGTCGTCCGTAGGATGCGGGTCGTTCGAGCACGCATCCGAACGATTCGATCGGTGTGGTCTCAAGATACGGGGTGAGCGAATCGACGTAGGTGAGGTATCCCACGATGCGCGGTGCGCCGCTTGCGAGCGCGACCGCAGCGTTGCGTTTCGGTGGACTCATGTTGAGGACAAGGTCTGCCCTGCGCGTACGGACGAGCTTGAGGGCACGAAGGAATCCGACAAGAGTTTCCGGTCGTTTGATGCCCACGATTTCACCCGGGATTCTGATGTCGCGTAGAAAAGCGGCGTAGCGGTCTTCAACAACGATGCAGAAGCGCGCTTGCGGAAAGCGTTCCACAAGAAGCCGCAGTGCAGGCATCATGGTGATGACATCGCCCAACCGCGTCAACTCGACAACCAAAACAGACTTGACCGAAGAGAGACTGCGAGTCCGGAGAAATCGTCCCCTGAGGCGGAGAAGGGCTATGAGAAGTCGTAGAAACACGTGAAGATCACTGCTGCTCGAATGTGGGGACAAACTAAACAATTGAGATACGAGATTCAACGCTATGAAAAGTCACCTTGCCGCTGCTTTCTCTCCCAGCATCAAGAAGAAGCGATGCATGCGGCGGGCAACCTGCGTGAGTTCGAATTTCTCCCGTACTCGTCGCAAGCCTCGTTCAATCAAGTCGCCGCGGAGCGACGAATCAGCAAGGAGTCGCTCGAGTCCCAAGCGGAGTCCCTCCACACTCCCCTCTTTGAACACAAGTCCTGCATCCCCGATCACTTCGGGAATCTCTCCAGCCGTAGAACCGATGACGGGTACACCACACGCCATTGCCTCCACGAGAATGCGCCCGAATTGTTCGCGCCACTGGGCCATGGTGCGTGACGGCAGAACGACAACATCGAACGATGGGAGGAGGTGCGCCACTGATTCATGCACAACGGCATCCCGAAACTCCACGCGTTCTGCTACCCCGCGTCGAGCCGCTCGCTCCCGCAAATCGCGAGCCTTGGGCCCATTGCCGACAATAACACCACGAATATGTGCCGGCAATTCCGCGAGCGCATCGATCAACAGATCAACGCCCTTCCCTTCAACCAATCTTCCGACGTACGCTGCAACGAAGGCTTTTCCCTCTCTCGCGCGCGTACGAGGAGTGAAGCGACGCGTATCCACTGCTGGTGGGATGATGGTCGTGGCGGCGTAGCCCTGACCTGCAAAGATGCGTTGTGCTGTAGCGTTGAACACGATGCCATGCACCGCGCGCTGCAACACATACTGTTCTATCCAGCGATGCAACACCTCGAGCTTGTAGGGATAGCCTTCGACTCGATGGTCGATATTTCGCCACGAAGAAAACACGAGAGGAGTACTGTACAAAGCACACAGCCGTGCTGCCTGGAACGTCTGGAGGTTCTCCGGTTCGGCGTTGATGTACACAACGTCCGGCTTGAACGTGCGAAGATGCTGCGCAAGGGAGAGATAGATCAGACGATGCGTGCGGGTCGGGAAGAGAACATCCGATGCGAACACTTCGTAGGGCAAGCTTTCCGATGGCGGAACGAACGTTGCCATCCGATACGTGTTGAACCACCGCGACGGCACCACCAACCGCAGCGTGATGTCGCCAAGCTCGACCAGCTTGTCGTACAGCACTCGCTGTTCCGGATCGATCGCATTATGGTCAACAACGAGAAGTCTCATGAGGACAGCGAGGCATAGAGTGAGAGAACCGTTCGGGCTGCGCTCTCGTCCGAAAAGCGCTGCGCAACACGCAACCCCCGTTGGCGCAGCTCTGCACGGCGACGCTCGTCGTTGACGAGTGCACCAATCGCGTCAGCGAGTTGCTCGACATTCGTCGGATCGATGAGTATGCCCGCATCTGCTGCAAGCTCGCGCATCGAGGAGTTGTTCGACGTTATGATCGGGGCACCGCTCGCCATCGCTTCCAGCACAGGAAAGCCGTACCCTTCGAAGAGCGAGGGATACACCACGCACACGGCGCGACGATACAACGATGCGAGATCCGCATCCGTGACATACGAAAGATGATGGATGCGACGCCTTGCCGGCGACTCTGCGAGTGCACGACGCGTCCTTTCAACCTTCCATCCTGTCTTCCCTACCAACACCAACTCGATGTCCGTCTTCGTTTGCGACCGAGCGATCTCGAACGCACGCACCAGCACCGGTATGTTCTTTCGCGGCTCCAGCGTTCCTACAAAGAGAACGTAGGGTTGACAAAGTCCGTAGCGGTTCAGCACCTCCTCATCCGACGGAATCCCTTCCGCTGAAAAGTCCCTACTCGCAGGCAACCGAACGACATGGATCTTTCGCTCTTCGATGCCGAAGATTTCCAGGACATCGAGTTGTGTTTGTCTCGATGGAACGATGAGCGCATCGGCACTGCGGACAGATCGTTCCACTGCGCTGTGCCATGCAACGACACGCGGTTCGAGCAGCTCCGGAAATTTTCTGTACGCAAGATCGTACACCGTGCAAATCGTTCTCGCGCGAGTTGGGGGCAAGAACGGATCGGTACTGTGCACCAGCGAGACATTTCCCACGAAGGTTTCGATAGCGGGGTGGCGCACACGATTCCAGTACCAACGCTTGACAACTCCGGGAATCCGCGCAACGGCAAGAGACGTTCGAGAAGACACCAGAGCCTGTAAGGATTCTCTCGCGATGCTGAACGACCATCCATGCAAGATGTAATGATGTATCGTGTCGTGCTGCAGCAACGCACGAAGCAGCAGCAGGGCGTGCCGTCCGATACCCGCTCGGCGGTTCTGTACATAACTCACATCGTAGAGGATTCTCATGCTTCACAGACGATGAAGTCCGACATCGAGGGTACGCGGAGTGGCGACGACGTTATGAGCCACCGCAGCAAGCGTGAGGAGGATAGCCATACGAGCGAAGGGATGCCGAGTGAACAAGGGAAGGATCATAGGATTTCCTCGTACACGCGCAGCGTCTGATCTGCAATCACGTCCCAATCAAACCTCTGTATCGCCCTCAAAGCATTTGTTGATATCGAGTGTCTCAGCAAAACATCCTCGCCGAGCCGACTGAGGTGATGGAGGAGTTCTTCGTGTGAGCTTGGATCGTCGAGAAAGAGGCCATGAACCCCGTGCTCCATCGTTTCGACTGCACCGGCAATACGCGAAGTAATAACGGGAATACCACACGCCATCGCCTCGATGATCACGATCCCGAATGGTTCATAATACGTTGGCAAGACGAACACATCGGATGCCGCAAAGTATTGCTCGGGAGCCGGAACGCCGCTCACAAAAAATATGTGGTCGGTCAGCCCGAATCGGCGCGCAAGAGCCCGATACGGCCCGCTCTCATCATCCCCTACCACAAGAAGCCGCGCGGCGCGATTGTTCCATGCGGCAAGCGCTTGCATCACACTATCCAAACCCTTCCTACCGAATTCATTCCCGACGAACGAGATGACGAAGTCTTCTTCCCGAATTCCTAAAGTGCTTCTCACCCTCTTCCCCACACTCTCTTTCAGACCAGGGTGAAAGCATTCAAGGTCCACGCCGTTAGGAATGACGCGAATATCCTCTTCGTTCACTCCATACCATTCCATCAATTCGTGCTTCACGCTGTCCGAGACGGCGATGATCCGTTTGTAGCGCCGCTCGCCATAGTTCTTCCTTTCGAGATACAGTCTCAACGCATCGGCAGTCCCGATATTCCATCCGCTATGCGGATAGCCTCGAGCTCGTGCAACCTGCATGGCTGCTCGATGGCAACTTTGAGCGGTGATGACATCCGATCCAACGATGTTGCCATACGAATGCAAGAGATCGTACGTGCCGCGCCCGACCCACGCCTTGCCCGCCACAGCAAAGGACGCAAGTCCGATGGTGGTGAACGAGTTTACCGCCGTCACCTTCCGGAAGCGAAGACGGGGATGGGCGGCATCGTTCGGAACGCGAGCACAATAGAACTGGATATCGTGTCCCTTCTGCACAATGCGAAGAGACAACTCGCGCGCAGCGCGGGCAATCCCCTTCGCTCCTCCAAACTCGAAATAGATCATCCCGATCTTCATAGCGCCGGCGCCTTGGTCTCGACGATGTTGGACTTCGGCGGCGTGAACCATACGACCACGCGCTGAACGCCACCACCGATACGCGCGAGCCAGTCTGCATCAGCTTCCGTCAGCGGCTTGATGAAGAACAGTCCGAGGAGCAGGAACGCGAAGTAGATGCTCGCGTTCAGCACAAGCACCGTGGGCGATTCGCCGGGGAGGGCTGCCCGCACCGCAAAGGCGGCAACGAGCGACAACAGCGAGAGCTTCAACCAGAAACGGAATTGTATTTTGTTGGGAGACATACTGAACACTGCCATTGCACCAAGGGCATTCACTGTCACGTTCGCGCATCCGCCTGCTATCACGGAACCTGCGGCACCCATCGTCGGAATGAGCAGGAGATTCAAGACGAGGTTGATGGTTGCTGCAACCATCCCGACACCGACGACCATGCCTACCTTCCCGCGTGAGAGCACGTACTCGGCGTTCTCCGGTCCGCCAAACAACCGCGAGAGCAGCCGGAAGAGAAGGATCCCGACGAGCAACGACGCCGCGGCGTTATAGTTTGGCGAATAGAGGAGTCGGAGAACACCTTCGGCATGAGCGATCAGAAAAGCGTACAAGGGAATCGTCAGCAGCGAGATGATGCGAATGGAGAACGCGTAGAATCGATCCATCACTCCCTGCTCCGTTACTGCCAGGCGAGCAAAGGTCGCGAAGGAGACACCGCTCAAGCCTACGGTCATCGCCATCGACGCAAGCTGCGCGAGCGAGTAGGCAACGTCGTACAAGCCTGCCTGCGCGCGGTGAGGGTGAATGTTCGCCAACAACAAGACATCGCCTTGCCTACCCAAAATGAAATCAACCAGCGTGTTCATCCAAAAAACACCACCGAAGGTAAAGATGGGACGAAGATCAACAAGTTTCGCCGCCCCGAACAACGACGAGCGCGAGAAAAGCATGTAGCCCGCAACATGAGCTGCGCTCGTACAGAAGAACACAAGGAACAGGTTCTCGACCGTGAAGCCGAACGTAAAGAGCAGAAACACTCCGCCCAATTCGAGCAATCGTACCGCGAAGGTGATCGACGCTGTTAGCGAGGTCTGAAGGCGCGCGGTCAGCACCATTGCAAAAAGCGGAACGATGGAACGGAGTCCCGTAAAGGCCAGAACGCGTGCAAGGACATGACGATTCGTGTCGAGAAATGGAAGAGAAACTGTCTCCATCACAGCGACACATGCCGCCACCGTTGCAGCAAAGGCTGCGAGGCGGAGGAGAAGCACGCGGCGCAGAATTGTGCGCACGTGGGGTTCGCTGTCCGCCTCGCGAAGTTGCGGAATAAACTTGTTGAGCGAAGTCTCCAAGCCGAGCGAGCATGCCACCAACAGAAGTTGGGTGAGACTGAATAGCCCGACGAATCGACCGTTCTCTTCCACACCGAGTCCGCGCGCAATCAGCACGGAGGTTACATACATCACCACATACTCGGCGGTGCGACCGGTGTGGTTCCACACTGCACTGAGGAAGGTACGCTTTGCTTTCGACATGAGGGTCTGACGGAAACTTCGGTTCAATATAGGATGAATCCGTGGAATTTCAAATTGCATCACGCGTAGCTTCTTCGTATCTTACGCTCGAAACGAGCATGCACGACGTCTACGAATACTTTTGCAACGGCTTGTCTTCCCTCTCGGTCACGAAGGGATGGAATGCGCTGCTACGACGCGTCCAGTAGCTCGAAAGACTGTTACGGACAATTTTTCCCCTACGAGCGAACATGAAGACGCTTGTAACGCTCATCGGCATGATGCTGATCCTCCCGCTCACGGCGCTGTTCGCTCAACCGGCAGTCCATGGTATTACACTCGATGCGACCATCAATCCCGCAACCGCTGACTACATCCACGTGAGCATCCAGCGCGCGAAGGAACAGAACGCCGAGTGTCTCGTCATCCGTCTCAATACTCCGGGTGGGTTACTCAAATCGACACGCGTCATTGTCACCGACCTTCTTTCAGCGCCGTTGCCGATCGTCGTGTATGTGGCGCCGGCAGGATCGCAAGCAGCATCGGCGGGGACGTTCATTACGCTTGCAGCACATATTGCAGCGATGGCGCCCGGTACCAATATCGGCGCTGCACATCCGGTTGGCATGCAAGGAGCCGAAAAGGACTCCATCATGAATGAGAAGGCGACGAACGATGCCGCAGCGTTCATCCGCACCATCAGCGAGAAACGCAAGCGCAACGTGCAGTGGGCGGAGGAAGCAGTGCGCAAAAGCATATCCATCACCGAGACCGAGGCGCTCAAGCAACGTGTCATCGACGTGGTTGCACCGAGTGTTGCCGCGCTGATGGATTCCATCGATGGGAAGAATGTGGAGATCGACGGAGCGTCTCGCGCACTCCGCACCAAAGGAGCGGAGATCAAAGAGTTCGAAATGGATTGGAAACACAAATTGCTGGACATGCTGAGCGACCCGAATGTTGCCTACATCTTCTTCCTTCTCGGCATGTATGGATTGATGTTCGAGTTGTACAATCCCGGATCCATCTTGCCTGGAGTCGTCGGTGTGATCGCCATCATCATTGCACTCTACTCGCTGCACACCATGCCCATCAACTACGCAGGTTTGGCGTTGATCCTTTTCGGCATCATCCTGTTCATCGCAGAGATCAAGATTACGAGTTACGGCTTGCTGACGGTGGGCGGCATCATTTCGCTGGCGCTGGGATCCATCATGCTCATCGAACCCGACTCGTCGTTGGAGTTCATTCGGATATCATGGAGCGTGATCATTCCCGCGGCGTTGATCACGGCCGGCTTCTTCGCGTTCGCCGTCGGCATGGGCATCAAGGCACAAAGGAGAAAACCAACAACCGGCATCGAGGGTCTTATCGGTGAGACGGGTGAAGCCATCACGATGCTGAACCCGACCGGACAGGTGCGTGCACACGGGGAAATTTGGAAAGCGATCAGCGACGAAGGCAAGATTACCTCCGGCACACAGATCGTTGTGACAAGTATCGACAATCTTACCTTGCACGTTAAGAAAGCCCGGCACGATGGACCGGGAAATCCGCCACATCAACCGACCACGAGGTGACTTATGGAAGCATACGGCGTGTTTTTGTTTGTTCTCATTCTTTTCGGCTTGATCATTCTTGCCAATGCGATTCGCATCCTGCGCGAGTATGAGCGAGGCGTGGTGTTCCGCCTCGGGCGCCTCATCGGCGTCAAGGGTCCGGGACTCATCCTCCTCATCCCCATCGTCGATAAGATGGTCAAGGTAAGTCTGCGAACCGTCGTGATGGACGTGCCGCCGCAGGACGTGATCACGCGGGACAACGTTTCAATCAAAGTCAATGCGGTGGTGTACTTCCGCGTTATTCAACCGGACAAAGCGATCGTGGAAGTGGAAAACTTCCTCTTCGCCACGTCACAGCTTTCGCAGACGACGCTGCGCAGCATCTTGGGGCAATCGGAGTTGGATGAGTTGCTGGCGGAGCGCGAGAAGATCAATCAAGAGTTGCAGCGCATCATCGACTTACAGACCGAACCGTGGGGCATCAAAGTCTCGAACGTCGAGGTGAAGCACATCGACTTGCCAACCGAGATGCAGCGCGCGATGGCTCGTCAGGCGGAAGCCGAACGTGAACGCCGCGCGAAAGTGATCCATGCCGAAGGCGAGTACCAAGCCTCGCAGCGTCTCGCCGATGCAGCAAAAGTGATCGAGGGACATCCTACGGCGTTGCAGTTGCGATTCCTCCAGACGCTCACCGAGGTTGCATCGGAGAAGAATTCCACCACCATCTTCCCCGTCCCGATCGATCTGATCTCGCCGTTCCTCGAACAGTTCAGGAAGGATAACAAAAAGTAGAACAGGTCGGCGTCTCGGAGCCGACCTTTTTTTGCTTGCGGCTCAATGCTGTGCGTATCCGCGCGAATGAGGTTTCTCTTTTTCACTTCCCCGCCGCTGCGGCTTCTGCGATCGATCGTGTATCGCGACAGAATCGGAAACGAAGTGCGCCAGTGTGGATTCTTCGCTCACTGCGCGGGCACAATTCGATGGGTAAGTTCCAAATCTCAAGTTCCAAGCTCCAACAGCTTGAAGCTCAACCCTGATGGCCCTCCGCACACAGCCGACGATTTCGCAACGCGCAGGTTTGGTTTGCGCGCGCGACACTTGTCATGCTGAGCGTTGCTTCTCAAACGCGAAGCATCCATAATCAGCGCGGTGTGCGCACAGCATGTGCCCAGGTTGTCTATGAAGAAGGTTTCGACTGCGTTCCGCTTCGCTCCACTACGCTCAACCTGACGTGTGATACTGGTGTTCGTCACCCTGAGCGCAGCGGAGCGGAGTCGAAGGGTGACGCGCGCAGGGCTGCTCGACCTACACCCTGGTGTAGGTCGGGACGGGCGTCCCGACCTACAACGCTTGAGGCGAAGTTCCAATACTCAAG
>PSMW01000037.1:11137-26862 GCA_040290295.1 Ignavibacteria bacterium | reverse complement strand
CCCCACGTCGGATCGCCGCACACCAAGTACGGCAATCCTTTCTCGATCAAAAACGCGACCGATCGGGGATAATGCGTCACCGATTCTTCGATCGGAACATGTCGGTCGAGTCGAGTCATCGTGTCTTCCCAAACAGATCGCGAATCAATGCGTCGATGTAGGTGCGCGCCGCATGAAGCACGAGCGCGCTGGAACACTCCTGTCGAAGCTGTGCGCACACCTCCTCGCCCCACTGTCGTGCTTGCTGCGCGTTGTGTGCCTGCATGATGCGTCGTTCGGCTTCAGTACAATACCGTCTTAGCATCTCATCCTGAATGTCCGACGCCGGATGCGGAACGAGCGCTCCCATAGCTCTACCGTTGAACTATTGTTGCTTCTTGGTTGAAATTTTGAATGGAGCGTACAACGGGCAAAAACCGACAGCGCTCGTGCCGAGGAAGACGATGGCGAGAATTCCCAAAATCGTTGCCACAACGCCTTCAAGAGCGCCTGTCAACAGCAGGATGACAATGACGATTGCTGCAATCGTGCGAACGATCCGATCGACAGAACCCATGTTTTTGATCATGATACCCTCCTAAATGTGGTTGAACGAAACGTGCATTCCCCCCAAAGTAGGATGCACTAAATCTAGAATGGGGTCAGGATATTTTCAAGGAGGATGCGATGGATGAAGAGACGGGGAAGCGTCAACGAGCCGGCTGTGTCCCCTTCCTGCTACGATGCCGCTTCGTTTTCGGTTCGAGGACGGCGATATCGATCACTTTTACTAAACGCTTGTGCACAGTCCGTGAGAGCGGAGGAACCGGTGCGTGTTTGTAGAGGAAAATTGTTTTCTTTAGAGAATCCAGATACGCCGCGCAATCGGGACACCCACCGAGGTGCTTCTTGATGGCGCGGCACTTGCGTGAATTGATATCCGCATCCAGATGTTCACAGATGTAGCGATAGGCTCTTCGACACTTCATTGAGCTCCCTCCAGTCCCGCCGCCATGTAAGGCTGCAATTGATCGCGCAGAAAAGCACGCGCACGGCGCAAGCGCGACTTCGTTGCTTCGACGGACAATCCCAGTATCTTCGCTGTTTCTTCGTTCGAGCGACCCTCCACGTCCCGCAGGACGAACACGATACGGTAGTCCGTCGGCAGTTTCAGAATCGCTCGGTCGAGCGCTTCACGAAGCTCCCGGTTCATGACCACATCGGCAGGTGTTTCCTCCCAACGGGGGACATGATGCTCGATCGTGCCATCCTCGTTCGTGGATGGTGCGTCGTACGACGCAAGCATCTCTTCCAGCTTTCTGCGCCGTCGCTTCATCAAGCAATTGTTGGCGACGATCCGATAAAGCCAGGTGCTGAGCTTCGACCGCCCATCGAACGCGTGCAGGTTCTTGTACATATTGATGAATGTATCCTGCAATGCTTCCTCAGCACGGTGTTTATCGCGGCATACCTTGTAGGAGAACTTGTACACCATGTCTTCGTAGCGCTTGACGAGTGCGGTAAAAGCACGCTTGTCTCCGCGCCGTGCCGCCGCGATCAGTTGATCGTCGATGCGTGTGGATTGCTTTGTCAAGGGTAAGATGCTGTCCGTTTCGAAAAGAGTCACACACAACGTAAAAAATGTTCATGTGTGGTGCAAGAGTACGCTTTTATGCTCTCGGCATCGCATCGACCAGCCGATTGCGGCAGTCACAGTTGCTGCCTTCCTGGGTAGAGTGGGATGTATGGAGGTAGTATGCACCAAGCACACGTAGGTCAGAACGCCGAGAGGGTTCGACTGCTCAAATAAAATCGCCTCTTGTGCCGTGGCGCTACCGATGGTTGACTTTGTTTTTGTTATTTGGTAGATGTAGAGGCGGGACGGGGTAACAACAGTCATGATGGACATGGTAAGAGGAGGATGAGCTATGGGACGGCTCAATGTCGCCTTTCAGGGAAAGGATATGATCGTGCGAGCGATCATGACAGTGCTGGCGAGTCTTATCGTGATGGGATGTTCCGATGCTGGTGAGGCATTCGTCACTCCCAACGGACATCTCTCAGCGACAACCGACCGCAGATTGTATTCGGTTGGTGACAACATCGCGATGGTACTGAAAAACACCTCACCCTCAACAGTGTACTTCAGCCATTGTAACTACCGTATCGGTTTCTGGATTCAACGGAAGGACAACGAGAGGTGGGTTGATGCGGGCAGCTTCAACATCCTGTGTCTGGCTATCTACCCAAGCGGAAGAACACCATTTCCTCCGGGATCGAGCGCTCATGACACGATTTCGCTGAGCGCCCGCGGAACGTATTGGTTGCTCTTTCCGTTCGCTTGGCTGGAAAATCAGCGAGTGGACAATGCGATACTGTCGAACGAATTTGAGGTTCGCTGATCGTTCTTCAACTCTTCTGCGAGACTGACGAGCAGGGACACCTTCCTTCTCTTCTCGAGTAAGTTCACCAAGTCGGTCCACAACATTACATGACTCGGCGTTTCAACGTCTCCAGAGGCTCGATCTCTTACCGAAGCTCGATTTGACCCACGATCGCCAGTTTACTCTGCGTTGGTACTTCGCACCCCGTAATCCAATCTTCGCGAGTAACTTCGTTAGCGGAGCCTTTGGTATCGGTGAAAAACAGAGGATCACATTTTACCGCTGGCGCTCAGCCTATTCCCATCCGGATAGCCTGCCGCCATTCCACGACGAGGAATTCATTCGGCGGATTACCGAATCGACGGACTTCCTTTTTTCCGACAGCAGCCTGATCCTTATCAGGCGCACGGACAACACCACGTATGCATTCGCGCTCGAGAGGTAGCAATCGATCAGCCTCGATAGACGTTTGCACGCGAAGAGCTTAGGCACGCTTAAAGGACGGTATCGATGGTGCGGGAGACTTCCTCGATGGTGGTTTCGAACAATTCGGCAAGAGGTTCCTCCATGAGGGGCCAAGAACGCCGTTCGCGTGAGATGACATTGAGGCAGTTCTTCATGAACAGGCGGTCCCAGTCGCTCACCGGCTCTTTGCATGCTTTGATGTTCGGGTTGTACGGTTGGTCGGTAAGTTCTGCGTCGAATGTGTAGGCGCGATAGAGCGCATACAACACTTTGTACACCATCGGCTGCGTCAATCCCGAGCGTTCCTCCCCCATGCGGCGCCATACCTCGCTGCTGATGTCCACAAGATTGCCCCTCTCGCCGAGTATTCTGCGTGTTTCAATCGTTTGATAGGTATGCTCGTAGATACGCTCTCTGATCGTTCGAGACGGCAAGGGGCACTTCATTTTTTCTTCGATGAAATCCAGATACAGCGACTTTGCCCCAGCAGCATCGGCAATGGGGATGGTGGATGCTGAGCGGGAGGCTTCAACCGTGGGCGCGGAGTTCGGACCAAGCTCGATCAGAATGTCTCCCCCACTCGACCCAACGGTTATCAAGCCTTGCTGCTCCGCTACATTGACGAAGTCGCGAAACGAGTCGAGATTGACCAGCTTGAGATCGAAGTCGGGCCTCAACTGTCTCATGAGAGGTACGAGCTGACCGCCAACTGCTTTCATACCTTTGTGTGCGAGCGCGGAGGTTGCTTGCACCAAAAGTTGCAGGTATTGCTCCAACAGGGAAGAATCTGCTTGGCCAACCGCATCGTGCGCGCCGGCTTTCGGGAAGAGCGAGCTGTAGTAGATGAACACATCGCACGACTTGACGTAAATTTCGTGTACGGTATCGGGACTGGTGCCGACGCCGATGATGAACTTGCCCAGTTCCTTCAATTTCGAAATGACAGGGACATAGTCACGATCGGCCGCAACGATCGCGAAATAATTGATATCGGGATGGCTGTATGCGACGGAGAGCGCTTCGACCGCCAGTCGCATGTCGGCCGAGTTCTTGAACTTGGTCATATAGGGAATGTCTTCGAACTGGAGAAGATTCTCGTGGATCATGCGGCGCATCGCCATGCGGAATTGCCAATCGCCGCGGCAGGCCGCATCGAGGTCACCGAAGCCGCGCCGCACAGAGAGCCGACCGTACTCCAACAATTTGTTGACGATCGGACCGAGGTCCACTGGCAAAGCGATTTCCAGTGCCGAGCGGATGAGATTCTCTATGTCAACAAACAGTGCAATGTTATGTTCCGCGGTGGGCGTCGACATACACTTCCTGTGTCAAAATTATCCTGATACAAGGACTGCTCGCAGCCACACCGCGCATACGCACACTACCGAGCGTTCGCCGCCGCCGTTGCAACAATCTCTCACCACTAATCTCTCACCACTGTTTCACCCACACGCGTGGCGTTCCGTTCGTGCACAGTCGGCTCAGTAGCCTTCGACTCTTCGGAACTGCTCGGTTTCGAGCGTGAACATGAGGGAGATGCGATGCGTATCGTCCAGTCGTTCACCCGCTGCCTGCGCAAAGCGCGCGAACGAATAGTCGATGTTCAATTTCGGGAGGCGCAATCCTGCACCAAACGACACCTGCTTCACATCGTTGTAGCCGACGCGGAAAGCCACGACATCCTTGAACATGAATTCGGTTCCGACGTGCGCATCGAAGCTCACGGGCCCAAGCGCAAAGGTGGATGCCGACTTCCGATTTTCGAACCGAATGTCGAAATCGAGTGCCGGCGCGAACCGGCCGCCAAAGGCTTCGATAAAGTACGCCGTGCCGAGTTTCATTGTTGGAGAGATCAACTCGTTCGTCCCCGTATTCCAAGCGAGAAACGTCGTCGTCACATCCTGTAGGTTCACGCCAAGCACAAATTTCTCGGTCACGTTATACCGTACGCCGATATCAAGTCCGATACCCGTTGCCGACGCTTCACCCAGTTCGCGTCGAATGATCTTGAGATTCGCACCGTAGGAAAAATCTTCGGATTGCTTTTTGGAATAGGTAAGATAGAATGCCCAATCCGCGGCGTTGAAGTACGTGACCCGGCTCGGATCGATACGCGTGAACTGTGTCGGGTCTTCAGTGTAGTTACCGTTCGCGTCGATGCCGGCTTTGCGTGTATCGGGGATATCGTCCACACCCAAACGGATGACGCTCAATCCCCAACTGGTGGACGGACCGACGGGCAGTGCCACCGCGCCGTAGTCGTAATTCACCAAACTCCCATACCGCTCGTCGTGCATGAGCGTGAGTTGGGGGTAATTGATGAGTGAAAGTCCTGCGGGATTCCAATAGCCCGCCGTGACATCATTTGCCAACGCCACGAACGCTCCCCCCATGCCGAGTGCCCGTCCGCCGACTCCCAGCGAGATAAACTCCCCCGCGTATTTTGCAATCCCTCCTGCCATTGCCGGGAGAACCGTTGCACACGTCAACACCACGACTGCCGACCAACGTGTTTTCATGACGCACCTCTCGTTGAAGATGATTGAATCTGTACCGGTTTGGACTTCCTTACTGCACGGTAGTATATAGGCGGGGCATTCGCTCCTTCTCTTCTCTATCGTTCGATTCAAAAATGGGTAAATGGAGAGTGAAAGTCAAGACTCGGCATCACGCTCCGTCGCAGGCGTTCGACACTCACATCGGTTCCGCACCCAATTCTCTTACAATGGCTTTGATGATCGGATGTTCTTCTTGAGGCGGTGGAGGAGGTGACTCCTGCGGCAGGGAAGCCGGCACAATCGCCTCGGGATCGACCGTGACCTCCAACCGTCCGGAAGTATGAAAGATCTTCTTGATGATCGCCGCGATCAATTCTTTGTTTCGACCGAGAACGGAAGCACCGAACTCATCCGGCACGGCAAGGAAAATGGTACTGCCGCGTATGCCTTGCATCATCGCTCGTTCAAGAATGGTTCCGAGAGCGATACGTTCGCGGCGTACCTCGCTCACGAACTCCGCCCATCGCGATCGTACCTCGCCTTCCGAGAGCGCCGACGGTTCGCTGCTGTGCAGTTCCTCCACGCGCGGTGCCTCCGACGGACGCCTACCTGCAGAGCGAGTGAATGTGGGACGTCCGTTGGGCTTTGCTGTGGCAGGGCGCAGCTCGCCGGCAGTGGGTGTCGTCTGCGTGAGGATAGGAGGTTGGGACTTAGCCGCTATGAGTTTTTTTTTAATCTCGTCGATCTGTTGGAGAACCGAGCCAACTTCGACGGCGTTGGGCATCGTGATTAACTGAACGATATCCGATTCGAGTTTAAAACGCGGCTGGTTGCTCCAGCGCAGTGCGGCTTCAGTGGTGTGAACGAATCGCAGGAGCCGAAGCACATCCGACACGCTGAACGGCTTTGCGGTTTCCGCGTATTTCTTTTTGTAGAAGTCGGATTCCTCGATCAGAGAGGTCGAACCTGTCGTGACGACCGTAAGCATGTTGCGCAGATGCTCGGTCAGGCCCGAAAGGAATTCCTTGATGTCGTAGCCGCGGTCGATCAAGTCCTGCACGAGTGCAAGCCCGCCTTTCGCGTCTTTGGTGATGATGAGATCGGTCAGGCGGAAGTAGAACTCTTGATCGACAATGTTGAGTGCTCGGAGAATGGCGTTCTTCTGGACGTCTTTCCCGCACAGAGTAACGATCTGATCGAAGATACTCTGAGCGTCACGCAGGGAACCGTCTCCCTTCTTTGCGATCAGCCGCAAGGCATCTTCGTCGATGGTGATGGCTTCTTTTTCCGCGATGGTGCGGAGGTTGTTCATGATCTCCTCGATGGCAATGCGACGAAAGTCGAATCGCTGGCAACGGGAGATGATGGTCGCCGGCACCTTGTGCACTTCCGTGGTGGCGAAGATGAACAGCACGTGAGGCGGAGGCTCTTCGAGCGTCTTCAGAAGCGCGTTGAAAGCCTCCTTCGTCAGCATGTGGACTTCGTCAATGATGTACACTTTGTACGTGCCTTTGGCGGGACCGTAACGCACCGATTCGCGGAGATTGCGGATTTCGTCCACGCCGCGGTTGGACGCACCGTCGATCTCCAACACATCAAAGCTATGCCCTTCGGTAATTTCGCGGCACATCTCGCAGGTGTTATCCGGTTCAAGCTCGAGAGTCGGTTGGCGGCAGTTGACCAACTTGGCAAACAACCGCGCGGTCGTTGTTTTGCCGACTCCTCGTGGTCCCGCAAACAAGTATGCGTGGGCGAGTCGTTGCTGTTTGATAGCGTTCTTCAACGTTTGCGTGACGTGCGCTTGTGCCGCAACATCATCGAACCTCATGGGCCGCCACTTGCGGGCGGTGACGATATAGTCGCTCATAGCGTTTCGTTGGTCAACAAGAAGTGCCGCGCAGGCACACAAGACATCCTTGTTTATGCACCCCACCACCGGTGTTCGTGGCGTGGGAAAATATAGAGCAGGTTTGGGTGATTGTCAACCGCGCTCGGTGAAGACGTGCTGCAGTGCGTCTTCGATTTTGCTGATTGGGATGATGGCCAGTCCTTCTTTCACACGCTCGGGGATCTCCATTAGGTCCTTCACGTTCTCTTGTGGGATCAACACGGTGGTGATGCCGCTCCGCTGCGCAGCAATCAGCTTCTCGTTCAGTCCCCCGATCGCCAGCACCTCGCCGCGCAAGGTGATCTCGCCGGTCATGGCAACATCGGCGCGTGCGGGCTTGCCGCTAATAGCCGAATACATCGCCATCACCATCGTGATTCCCGCAGAGGGTCCATCCTTCGGGATCGCTCCTTCGGGAAGATGAACGTGCACTTCCTTGTCTTTGTAGAAATCGGGATCGAGACCGAGCGCCTGCGCGTTGGATCGGAGATAACTCAACGCCGCTTGTGCCGACTCCTTCATCACGTCGCCGAGTTGTCCCGTCAGCGTTAACTTCTCTTTGCCGTTCATCATCGTCACATCGACGTGGAGGATGTCGCCGCCGACGCTCGTCCACGCCAGGCCCGTGACCGACCCGACCCGGTTGGTTTCCGCGCGTTGTCGGTTCCGGTATTTGGGGACACCGAGATATTCTTCGACCTTCTCGGGAGTGACGGTGAAGGGGTCGTTCTTTCGTCCTCTGCGTCCATTTTTTTGATTGCCGCTGACAATGTCCTTTGCAATCTTGCGGCAGACGGAGGCAAGTTCGCGTTCGAGATTGCGTACGCCTGCTTCGCGCGTATATTGGGCTATGATCGTATCGATCGCCGCGTCGGTGATCGTGATGTTACTTTTTGTGAGGCCATGCTCAGCGAGTTGTTTGGGGATGATGTGCCGTTTTGCGATCTCCCGTTTGTCGTGCTGCAAGTATCCCGTCAGTTCGATGATCTCCATGCGATCTTGTAGGGGCAGCGGGATCTGATAGCGCACATTTGCTGTCGTGATGAACATGACGTGCGAGAGATCGTAGTCCACGTCGAGGTAGTGATCGTTGAAGGCGGTGTTTTGTTCAGGATCGAGCACCTCCAAGAGCGCCGAGGAAGGATCACCTCGGAAATCCATGCTCATCTTATCCACTTCATCCAACAACATGACCGGATTGATGACGCCCGCGCGCTTCATGGATTGGATGATCTTACCGGGCATCGATCCGATGTACGTGCGGCGATGTCCTCGGATTTCCGCCTCGTCGCGTACGCCACCCAACGAAATGCGCACCAACTTGCGGCCCAGAGCGCGTGCAATGGACTTTGCCAACGACGTCTTGCCTACACCCGGCGGTCCCACAAAGCAGAGAATTTGTCCTTTCATCTCGCGGACAAGATTCAGCACCGCGATATGTTCCAGAATCCTCTCCTTCGGTTTTTCCAAGCCAAAATGATCGTCGTCCAGAATCCCTTTCACATGCTCGACATTGAGGTTGTCCTTGGTCCGCTTATACCATGGAACGCTGACGAGCCAGTCGAGATAGCTGCGTATGACGGTGGATTCGGGAGAAAGCGGCGGTGTCTTGCGCAACTTGTTGTACTCGTCCATCGCCTTCTCTTCGACCGCCCTCGGCATTTTGGCTTTCTTGATCTCATCGTGCAGCTTGAGTAATTCGGGTGAGGATTCTTCGTCGCCCAACTCATCTTGCAAGATGCGAATCTGTTCTTGGATGAAATACTTCCGTTGCGACTTGGCGATGTTGTCGTGGACTTTCGAGTCGATTTCCTTCTCGATCTTCAACACGTCGTTCTCGGAGTTGAGGATACGAATCAACTCGTGGAGTTGCTCGCGTGTACTGGTGAGTTGAAGCAGCCTCTGCTTCAACTCCACACTCTGGTTGATCGACGAGGCAATGTAGAAGACTTTCCGTTGAGGATCTTTGGTATTCTCCAACCCCAGCAGTGTCTCGCTCGGAATATTGCGATTGAGGTGTACGTACTCGGCGAAGAGACTCGAGGTGTGCCGCAGCAAGGCGTCCAACTCCGAATCCATTGCCACATGTTCGAAGTGGATCTCAAGCTCTACCTCCAAGAAACTCTCGTTCGCAACGAAGTGCTTGACTGACGCCTGCACGACGCCGTCCACAAGCAACTTCATCATGCCATTGGGGAGCTTGAGTGCCTGGATGATCTTGGCGATCGTGCCGTCGTGATAGATATCGTCGGGTGTAGGCTCTTCCGTCACCGGATTGCGTTGAGTTGCCACGAAGATGAACTTCTCCCGCTCGATCGCCTCGTTCACCGCCTTCAGCGATGATTCACGCCCCACAAGAACGGGGAAGATCGTGTACGGAAAGAGCACAACGTCACGCAGAGGCAGAACAGGCAATTGGTTGGGAATGGCATCGAACTGTTCGCTGTAGTGTGGTCCGCCGCCGGTGAGTGAATCAGGTTGCATAGGCTGTCAAGACGTTCAGAGTGAAGATGGAAAAAGGTGTCGCGAGCGACACCCTTTTTGCACATGGTCTGCAAAAATATACCAAGATAGCGATGGTATGTCAACAGCGAGGCAAACAGAGGTGATAGCGCTGAGGCGATGAGTGTTCGCTTTATGCACGATGCTTCGCTGAAGCCCGCTCGTACAATTTCATGTACTTGCGCGCAGAGGCTTCCCACGAAAAGTCGGCGCCCATGCCGTTCATCATTATCCGATGCCACGTCGGCTTGTCGTGCAGATAGATATCCACTGCTCGTGCTGCGGTGGTGAACAGCGCGTAGGCGGTCGCGTCGTTGAAAGAAAAACCATTTCCCTCATCGCTTCCCTTTGACTGATACTCGTGCCAGTCGTGCACCGTATCGGCAAGTCCGCCTGTGCGGCGGACGATCGGGACCGTGCCGTAACGAAGGCTGTACATTTGATTCAGCCCGCACGGCTCGTAATGCGAAGGCATCAGGAACATGTCCGCTGCAGCTTCGATCAGATGTGCCAGTTCATTGTTGAAGCCGATGTAGGTCCACACCTTCTGCGGCAGTATGCGATGGAGTGAGAGGAAGAGCTGTTCGTAGTGTGCTTCGCCCGAACCAAGGATCATCCACTGTGCATCCAACTCCATCAGCGAATCGATCGCTTCAGCCATGAGATCGAACCCTTTCTGTGCTACGAGTCGGGAGACAACGCCGATGAGCGGGCGTCGAATGTCCGATTCCAATCCAATGTTCGCCATCAAATATTTCTTATTTAGATACTTTCCTTCGATCCGCTCTTTTGAATAGTGATGGGGGAGATGGGCATCCGTTTCGGGATTCCACTCATCGACATCGATGCCGTTGAGAATGCCGTGCAGGTCGTTCCGGCGCCCGGCGAGGACGTTTTCCAAAGCTGCGCCGAACTGCGGCGTGAGAATCTCCTGCGCATAGGTCTCGCTCACCGTAGTGATGAGGTCGGCAAACACGATTCCGGCTTTCAGGAACGACACACCATTGTGTAACGCCAACGCACCGGTGTGGCGAACGTCGATCTCGGCAATTTCCATTGCCGATCGGCTGAAGAGTCCTTGATAACCGATATTGTGTATCGTGAAGAGCGTGGCTGTCGCATGGAACAATCGATCCCAACGGTAATTGTCTTTCAGAAGCAGTGGGAGAAGTCCTGTTTGCCAATCGTTGCAATGCACAACATCTGGCGCCCACTGGAGGCGTTGGAACGTTTCGACGACTGCTTTGGTGAAAAGTACGAAGCGTGCGTCCTCGTCGAAATCGTTGGTGTAAATTCTGCCGCGGTGAAAGAAATGGGGGCAGTCGATGAGGTAAATGGGAACCTTCGAGCAGGGAAGTGTTGTGCCGACAACGTGGACGGGCCAAGGAACGCCCGCGACGCGCACAGGCATCTCGCCGATATGGTACTCGTAGTGCAGCCTGTGTTTGGTTTCGTCGATGGAGTTGTACTTGGGGATGAATACCTTCACATCGCAGCCGAGGTGAGCGAGCGCTTTCGGGAGCGCGCCCACGACGTCGGCAAGGCCACCGGTTTTTGCAAAGGGTGAGCACTCGGACGCGACGATGGCGACTTTCATAATGACTCCAACGGATGGTAAGAACGATGAGCGTGAGCGAATATATCCAGCTCTACCGCGAAAAGCAAAGCGCGCACAGCTGAAGCTGAAACCACTCGCACACAGGCCAAACCGTTTGCTTTCGCATTGAAAATATCAACAGCACTTCACACTCATGCGAAAGAATCCCTCTCCATTCTCACAAATAAGAAGGGCGAACGAGGCGGTTGTTTGCCGCCTGCAAAATCTGCCCGATACGTAGCGCTCCTTTGCCCTACACGTCCCCTAAAGAGCGTGGCCAAATGCAGAGGGCTTGGCATGTAAGTTGAAAAAGTCCCACACCGTACACGAGCCCTTTGTGTTTTCCCGGACAGCGTGAAGGAGCACCGTGATCAATCTGAAGAAGATTCTCGTTACGACAGACCTTTCGGAACATTCAGCGGCGGCATCCACAGCACGCGCTCTCGCTCGGGTTGCTGTACGCTTCGCGCCTCTATGTGCTTTACGTTGTGGAGAATGCCGTGCCGCGGTTTCTTCGGGCGGGTACAAACCGCGCCGTGCACGTCGAGGACGTGGCAATGCAATCGCTCATGGATTTCATTCACCGACACATCGGTGCTGACCGTAAGGTGATACCTGTGGTGCGAATCGGTGGAGCCGAAGACGAGATTCTCCGCTTTGCTGAGGAGCAGGGAATGGACTTGGTCGTGATATCAAGACATGACTGGACGGGATGGCGACACATTCTGCTCGGCAGCGTTGCCGAGCGGGTGGTTCGCCGATCGACCGCCCCCCGTCCTGACGGTGAAGCCTGCACCGATGCAGGAAGAGTTGATGCACACGGAGGACGTTACGTCCCAACTCCATCTCGAATGACGTGCTTGCGCAGGGCGATGCACGATGACGCTTGAGTACGAAAACCAACAATCGGTACAGAACAACACGCCGACCGTGGACGAGAGCAAAAAAACGATTCTCATTTACAGTCCCGACCTGAATTGTTGTTTCAGCCTTTCGATGCTGTTTCAGGATCGCTACAACGTGATCACAACGACCGATGTGACCATGCTCGAGAAGTGTGGGGCGAACTACGCCGCCCATCTCATGATCCTGGATGCATCCCCAAGCCCCAAAATGATCGAGCGTCTGAAGAGCGTCAAAGCCGGTAATCCCGATATTCCCATCATCATGCTGTACGTGTACAGCCCGAAGGAAGCCGCACTCGATCGCGCGGTCCGCAGCGCGGTGGATTCGGTGTTCTACAAACCATTCGACCTGATGGCAATGTCGAAGCGGATCAACGAGTTGCTCCCGTCGTGACGGATCGATGGTATACCTTCGTCATTCCAATTCTTGAACGTGCCGCCTCTCATTTTTTGGAATGACTGCTTCTCGTTGCGTCTCTCCTGTGGCAATTCTCTACAATTTCGCTAGATGCTCGCTTGGCATGTCTGTTGACCTACCGAACGTGACACGTACACTTCGTGCAATGAATTCGAACTCCACACACACGAACACGAGAAGATCCCGATGGCTGATGCCCCACCGGCGCACTGCTGTGCGTAGTACCATCGTGGTTGCGATGATGGCGTTGACGGTGCTCTCCAGTATTGGGCAGACCAAGGGGGAATGCCTCACCTGCCACGCGGAGCGCTCGCTGACGATGGAGAAGAAGGGCGCTCATCCCGACTCGAAAGTCTCTCAGCATCATATTGCGGCAACCTGCGGGCAGTGTCACGGCGATATCAGAGAACAGTACGAAAGGAGTATTCATGGCAAGGCGCTTGAGCGCGGCGTCATCGCATCGGCAACGTGTACCGATTGCCACGGGGAACACAATATCCTCTCTCCTCACGATCCTCGTTCACCCGTTGCTCCCAAAAATGTTTCGGCACAAGTGTGCTCGCCCTGCCACGCGTCGGTGAAGCTGACGGAGAAGTACGGCCTTGCCTCCGACCGCTTCAAGAGCTTTGCCGATAGTTATCATGGGTTAGCAAGCCGTGCGGGTGCTGTAGAAGTTGCCAACTGCGCGAGCTGTCATGGCGTGCACGACATCCAGCCTTCGTCCGACCCTACGTCCCGCATTCATCCGGCAAATCTTGCAGCGACGTGCGGTTTGTGTCATCCGGGCGCGAACGAAAACTTCACGAAGGGTAAAGTCCACGTCATCGCAACTGCAAGCGACGATACGATTCTCTATTACATCGCAATGGCGTATATCGCTCTGATCGTCGTGACGATCGGCGGGATGGTGATCCATAATGTGTTGGATTTTATCAAGAAGGCGAAGCGGGAGTTGATGTACCGCCGCGGGGTTTTGCCACGACCTCATCATGAGCTGCGCCTGTACATGCGGATGACGCTCGATGAACGGATTCAGCACGGCATTCTTGCCTTCAGCTTCATGCTGTTGGTGGTCACCGGTTTCGCGCTTCGTTTTTCGGATGCATGGTGGGTCACGCCCATTCGGAATCTCAGTCCCATCATGTTCGATCTCTGCAGCCTCTTCCATCGGATTGGAGGTGTGGTGTTGATCGGCGTCAGCCTGTATCACGTGTACTACATTATTGCCGTACCACGTGGAAAGCAGCTCTTCCGCGACATGATCCCTGTGCGTAAGGACTTGAGGGACTTCGTGGGTGCGTTCCGCTACTACCTTGGCTTCAGCAACGAAAAGCCGAAGTTCGGTCGCTTCAGCTACATCGAAAAGGCGGAGTACTGGGCGCTCATCTGGGGAACGGTCGTGATGGGAGCAACGGGCATCATTCTCTGGTTCGACAACACGTTCATGGCGCTGCTGACGAAGTTGGGTTGGGATATTGCACGAACTATTCACTACTACGAGGCATGGCTGACAACGCTTGCCATTCTCGTGTGGCATTTCTATTTCGTGATCTTCAATCCCAATTGCTATCCTCTCAATCTTGCGTTCTGGAAGGGAACGGTGACCGAGGAAGAGATGGCTGAAGAACATCCGCTGGAGCTGGAAGAGATCAAGCGGCGGGAGATGATGCAACGTGTGACCAAAGAACGCACAATCGAAGAGGAACCAGTGCAATCTTCAAGCGGTGCGCAACAATGACGAGCCTCTTCCGATACATCCTACTTCTTGTGGGCACGTCGCTATCAATGGGAGCGCTCGAAACATGCCTACGGCGGAGATTTGGAACGCAACGGTCAGAACTGTGCCGGATGCCACACCACAGAAGGTTTTATCGAACGATGGAAGAATAATTGGCAGACGCAAGTCGTCCGCGCCAAAGACAATCTAAGCCCTCCGGGCTGCTTTGCTTGCCACTCGCCGCACTCGCGCGGAAACTTCTCGCTTCGTGATACGACGCCGGTAACGATCAAGTCATTCATCGACGGTGTACCGGATGCGACGTTCGATTACGGACGAGGAAATATCTGTGTGCGGTGCCATCAGACGCGAACGGCAAGTCCGATGTCGCCCATTCCCAACCTAACTAAGACTGCTAACACCGATACGATCGTCATCACCTCGAATCGTTGGTATCCTCATTGTAGCTTGCAGGGGCAAATGTTGATGGGCACAGGCGGATTCCAATTCGTTGGCTACAACTATCGCGGCAACTCGAACCACACCACCAGCCCTGCGATCAGACAGGAAGGTTGCGTGGCATGCCATATGGCAACGCAGGTGTAACCCCCCCCGATTTTGGAACGGGACGCGGCGGCTGGCATACGATGAAGATCCGTTACTCATCCGACGAGACCAACTCCGACACGCTCTTTATGCTGAAGGGATGCAGTCAGAGCGGCTGTCACGGTACGCCCGGCTTCACAAAAACCACGCTGCTTGCAGCGGAGCAAGGGATCGTGGATTCGTTGGCGGCTCTGAAGGATCTGTTGATTCAACGCGGCTGGCTAACGTCTGCAGGTCTTGTCAATGCGAGCGCGAGTCGCCCGTTGAAGATCGCTCCGGAAGCAAAAGCCGGTGCATTGTACAACTACTTCTTCGTCGAACATGACCTCAGCCGCGGCATGCACAATACCAAGTACGCACAGGATTTACTCCACTCATCGCTGTAGGCATTGAGAACACCATAACGTGGTGACGATTATGAAAGCGTTCATCAGATGGTACATGATTATCGCGGCAGCCGTTCTGTGGAGCGGCTGCGCGAAACTCCAAGACGATCTGCCGCAACCAGTGAACCCGGGCGTGCAAGTCCATCCGCCAAGCTGGATGGATACTGCCTCTGCCAACTTTCACGGGACCGCTTTGAAAACCGGTTCGAGCAATGTGCAAAGCTGTCTTGTTTGTCATGGGCAGGACTATAACGGCGGAACGTCGAACGTCTCGTGCATCACGTGTCATCGTGCAGCAGGCGCGAACATCCATGGGCGAGGATGGGAAGATCCTGCCTCGCCTCGCTTTCACGGCAAAGTGATTGCGGCTGCGAATTGGG
>PSMW01000037.1:9217-11127 GCA_040290295.1 Ignavibacteria bacterium | reverse complement strand
CCATGCCAGCCGTGTCATGGTACGCGTTACACCGGCGGCAGCACGCCGGTTTCATGCACGACGTGCCACAATCAACCGGGTGGGCCCGAGAACTGCGCGACGTGTCATGGTTCTGCAAATCCGGCGCCCCCTCGCGATCTTCGTGGCAACACTGCGCGCAGCGCACGCGGGGTTGGTGCGCACCAAGTGCATGTCGTCGGTACGTCGCTTTCAGCGCCCATGTTCTGCCATCAGTGCCACACGGTGCCCGGGGCGACCTACGATCCGACGCATATCGACCAGACACCGAATGCGGAGGTCGTCATGATAGAGCTTGCTCGTACCAAAACCAACGAGCCGAGCACCACAACGTACAGTCCGACACTTCCCTTGTTCGAAACCGAACCCGGCATACGATGCCAATACGCTCTCGTGTGCATCCACCTACTGCCACGGCAATTTCAAGAATGGCAACCCGAACCTCGTGCCTACGTGGACGGATACGACGGGAGCGGCCATGGCATGCGGCACGTGCCACGGGGATGTGACCAAGCCGACCCTGGCCGAAAAGGCTCTCCCAAAAACTTCGGCGCAGGGCGGAACCCATCCGAACTCGTTGGCGTGCTCGAGCTGTCACGCCGATGTGGTGGATGCGAACGCGAGGATCATTAACCCGGTCAAGCACGTCAACGGCAAGTTGAACGTGTTTGGGTTCGAGCGGGATTTCTAAGCGAAGAGACACATGATGCTCTCACAGCATGTCCCATTCACCGGTTGTGGATGGGACATGTTGTTTATGGCAACAGTCAACACGTACGCGGGAAACGCAACAAGCTTGCTACGATGTTTAGATAAGTGAAAGGGAACGCTATGTGCATCCGAATCGGTCTCGCAGCGATCGTTGTACCATTTATTTTTCTGCTGATCGTTGCAGGAGTGTACAGTCTTTGAGAGCCGGGCATTGCCAAGCGCGTCGTCGCTTTCTTAGGATTGGGAAAGGCTTCAAGGATAAATGGGGAGTTTTGCCTCGTCTGCGCTATCTTTGCCTAGCATAACCCTTGTCGTTTTCAGGACGGTGACGAGATGATTGCCTAACTCTTGACGAAGAGGTGCATGAAATGAAAAATGGAACAGCGCAAATTTCACGTGCTGAGTCGACACCGGTCGGCTATGGCAGGCTCGAGTTGAAGAAGTCCTTCCAGCGCAACTTTGTGCGAGGGATGCTGATTTCGTTCGTCTTACATTTTGCTGTACTCGGATCGTACTATCTGATTCAGTACCTTGGAGAGGATGAGGACAATATCCCGACGGTCACGGTGCGAATTCTGAAGTACAGCGATCTTGGTCCGCCTCCCTCGATTGCTGCAACACCGCCTCCGCCTGCGATCGGTGTTGCCGCTGCCGTCAAACCGACGATCGGCGTGCCGGTGCCCGTGCCCGATGCTGAAGCAACAGCGGAAGCAACACTCGCAACACAAGCCGAGATGAGTGCAACACCTTCTCCTGCTATCGAACAGGGCTTGGGTGGTGAGGGACAAGTTCAAGTTCAGCAGGACATCGTCATTGCTCCGGAAGACGAGCCGGGTATGGATGAATTTATACCTGTCGAAAAGCAACCGCAGATTGTGAAGCGTGTCACTCCGAAGTATCCCGATATGGCACTGCGTGCGGGTTTGGAAGGCACGGTGTGGGTGAAGATTTTGGTTGATAAAGACGGATTGCCGAAGAAAGCCGTCGTCATCAAATCCACGGCAGAGCTGTTCAACGATGCGGCAGTGGAAGCGGCGATGAAGTTCGTCTTCACGCCCGCAGTGATGAATAACGGACCCGTGAAAGTGTGGGTTTCCATTCCCTTCAAATTCCTGCTGAAGGATGCCCAGTCAAGCTAATAGCGTCGTCATCACATCGAAAGGAACTGCTGCTACGGCAAC
>PSMW01000037.1:0-9117 GCA_040290295.1 Ignavibacteria bacterium | reverse complement strand
CAGCAAGCGACCGTTGCTGTTTCCGCAAAGCTTGCTGCCCTCACGTCCATCCTTCTACCGAAAGAACTTCGGACGGTCAAAGAGTGCTCACTCTGGCCCGCAGTCAACTGTCGTCGAGCTTGTCGGTTCCAATTGCGCTGACGAGGCTGTCCAAGCGTCAGGCTTCGCTTCACTGCGCTCAACCTGACGAGGATTGCTACCAAAGAGAACTTTGCGAAATCGTAATGCGCGCCTGGGTGCCGAAAACATACCCTTGATGTACCGCAGTGTGAAGGCACCCATCACGCGCCGACGCTCGTGCCGTAAGTTTCCGCCGCTGCGCACGACACGCGAACCGCTGCACCATGATGTCATAAGAGGGATGCTCCTTCCCCCACAATTACACCAAAGCGATTTGATGCAACACCTACGTCACTCCTGCATCTCTCTCTCCAATGCCTTCGTCACCTCACCCCACTCAAAATACGCATCGTTGAGCTCTTTCTGCGCCTGCTGGTACTGTGCTGTTATTTCCTTGACTCTATCGGCGTGTTTGTAAAAATCGGGACGGCTCATCAACTCCTCGAGTCGTGTTTTCTCGATCTCCTTTGCTTCGATCTTCCTTTCAAGTTTCTCAATGGCGTCGAGGAGGGGCTTGGTGCGGTGGTAACGGCGTTTGCGTTGTTCCGCTTCAAGACGCTTCTTCTCCTTTGGAGACAGTTTTCCTTCCTCCCCGTGCTTCGTCGTACTCGTCCGCGGGGCTTCCTCGAGTTGGTGCTGCGCATCGAGTTTCGCTCTTGTCGCAAGATAGTCACTGACGTTGCCCAGAAACGTCGTCAAACTTCCCACGCGGAATTCGACAACCTTGTTCACGAGGGGATCGAGAAAGTCACGATCGTGCGACACGATCACATAGCTCCCCTCATACGCAAGCAACGCTTGCTGCAGGATCGCCTTCGAGCGCATATCGAGGTGATTCGTCGGCTCATCCATCACGATGAGATTGGACGATCGCAACAACATTTTTGCAAGAGCCAGCCGACTCTTTTCTCCTCCTGAAAGCACTGCCACGCGCTTGAACACGTCGTCCCCTCGAAACAAGAAACATCCGAGCAGGTTGCGTAATTCTCTGCGCGCCTCACCGACGGCCACCTGCTCGACCGTGCCGAACACATCGTTGGCAGGATCAAGTTCATCGGCTTGGTGTTGCGCAAAATACGATACCACCACATTGTGCCCGACGGCTCGCTCTCCCTCGTCGATCGGTTCCACGCCGGCGATGATGCGCGCAAGCGTGGACTTCCCCGCTCCGTTCACACCCACGAATGCGATGCGATCTCCCCGTGTTATCGTAAAGTCCACTCGCTCGAAGATGCGCTTCGCCCCATAACTCTTGCCGACATTTCTCAACTCCAACACCACTTTGCCGCTCGGCGGTGCAGGCGGGAAACGGAAGTGGATACCACCTTCCACTTCTTCAAGCTCGACCATCTCCAGTCGCTCGAGCATCTTGATCCGACTCTGCACTTGTCGTGCCTTCGTCGCTTTGTAGCGGAAGCCCTCGATAAAACGTTCGGTCTGCTTGATCTGTTGCTGTTGATGACGGTAGGCAGCGCGCCGTTGCTCGGCACGCAACGCCTTCTCTTCCACGAAGAAGCTGAAATTGCCCGCGTATTCGGTGAGTCTCCCCATACTCACTTCGTACGTTTTCGTCGTCAGGGTGTCGAGAAAGCGACGATCGTGCGAGACAAGCATGACGGCTCCCTCGTAGGAGCGCAGGTACTCTTCTAACCATTGCAGCGAATCGAGATCGAGATGGTTCGTCGGTTCATCCAAAAGGAGAAGTGATGGCTGAAGGAGGAGAAGTTTGGCGAGTGCGATGCGCATCTGCCAGCCGCCGCTGAACTCTGCCGTTTGCCGATCGAGATCATGCTCGGTGAACCCAAGCCCCAGTAACACCTTCTCGATCTTCGCCTTCATGCGAAACGCCTCACCGTCTTCGAGCTTGTGCTGAAGCTCGCCGTACAGCGCAAGCAACTCCTGAAATTCTTCACTCTCATGATCTTGCACCGGTTCCATCCGGCGATGCACTTCCTCCAAACGTTCCTGCGTTTCCAGCACGTCTCCAAACGCTGTCTCAACTTCTTTGTAGAGCGTGCGGCCCTGCACGTGCATCCCTTCTTGCGGCAGGTACCCGACGGTTACATACTTTGCTTTGGTTATAGTGCCTGCGTCGGGTTGAACCTCTCCCAACACAATCTTCAAAAGGGTCGTCTTGCCGGCGCCATTCGATCCCACCAGGCCGATCCGATCATGCGGGCCGATACGAAACGATACGTTATCGAACAAGCGTTTGCTGCCGTAGTGAAGCGATATGTTGACCGCGGAAATCATGCCTTCACATGGTAAGAAGTGTGATGATGCAGCGAATCATGGATGACATCTGGTCAAACCTGCGGGTGGGACAGAAATGATCACGAAGCTCTATACCCGAGGTGTGCGAGCGCATGGGGATTGTCGCGCCAATCTTTCTGCACCTTCACATGCAACTCGAGAAACACAGGCTTTCCGAGAAACGCCTCGATCTCTTGCCGTGCCTTCATCCCAATCTGCTTGATGCGGCTGCCGTTGGCGCCGATAAGGATGCTCTTCTGCGAGTCACGCTCGACATATATCTCTGCACGAATCAATGTTCTCCCTTCTTCGCGCTCCTTGAATTCGATGATCTCGACCGATGTCGAGTATGGGATCTCCTCGTGCGTCAGCAGAAACACCTTCTCTCGAATAATCTCGCTCACAAAAAATCGCTCACTGTGTTCGCTGACGATATCCAACGGATAGAGCGGAGGATGCACGGGCAGGTACATCACCACCGAAGCGACCAACTCCTGTGTGCCGATTCCTTTCGTCGCCGAGATCGGAAAAATTTCTTTGAACGGATATTGTTTAGAGTAGAAATCGATTATGGGCAGCACATCGGCTTTGTTGACTGCATCGACTTTATTGATCACCAACAACGTGGGCTTCGCCACTCCCTTGAGTCGAGCGAAAGCTTCCGCGTGGGCAAGGTTTTCCTCCATGCGCGGCCTCGTTGCGTCGATCATGAACAGCAACACGTCGGCATCTTGTATTGCCAGTGAAGCAAACTGCATCATCACTTCTTGCAGGGCGTACTTCGGTTTGATGATGCCGGGCGTGTCGAGAAAAATCAGTTGGTATTGCTCGGTGGAGAGGATGCCGAGAATACGGTGCCGCGTCGTTTGCGGCTTCGGCGTTACGATGGAAATTTTCTGCTGCAGCAGGGTATTCATCAACGTGGACTTGCCGACGTTCGGCTCGCCCATGATCGTGACGTAGCCGCAACGAAAATCCTCTGCCGTATGTGGTGTCTCAGTCATCAGGGTCTGCTCGTCGATAAAAAACCCCGTTGGGGCAACGGGGTAACAATGGCATCACCAGAGAATCCGTGTCGTTAGAGTGCATCCTCCCCTGATTCTCCTGTTCGCACGCGAATGACATCTTCGATATCGTACACGAAAATTTTCCCGTCGCCGACTTGCCCCGTGCGAGCTGCGTTCATGATGGTATCCACGACCTTGTCGGCAAGAGCGTTCGTGACGACCACCTCGATCTTGATTTTTGGGAGAAAATCGATTTGGTACTCCGACCCGCGATACAGTTCCGTGTGTCCCTTCTGCCTGCCGTACCCCTTCACTTCGGTGAGCGTCATCCCCTTGACACCGATTTCGGCGAGCGCCTCTCGAACGTCGTCGATGCGAAATGGACGTATGATGGCTTCGATTTTTTTCATACTCGTCCTTGTACGTTGTGCTGAGTTTCGGAGGTTGACTGAACCGCCACGATCGTGTCAAGCATCAGTGAAGGCCGCTGCAGGCGCCTAACCGTCGTGCCTGATCGTGCACCAGCTCGAGCGAACGCCCACCATCGTTGGAACGGAAACACATTCACGTTCAGCGGGGCATTATCTGCCGTGGCATTGCTTGTATTTCTTGCCGCTGCCGCACGGGCAGGGGTCGTTGCGGCCGATCTTTTCACCGACATGAATCGGTTGTGGTTTGCCAGCTCGTGCTTCGGCCGGCGCTTGTGGCGCAGCGCCCGGCACGGGCTCACGGTTCGCCTGAAATCCCATGCCGGTTGTCGGTTCGTGTGTCGTGCGGATCTGTTGCGGTCGGCGCGGTCCACGAAGCGGCAACTGTTGTGCTTGCACCGGAAAGAGCTTGAACGCCGTCGTCACGATCTCGGTGTTCACCAAATCCAGAAACTCCATGAACATGGAGAACGCCTCGGTCTTGTACTCGACGATGGGGTCCTTCTGGCCGTATGCGCGCAAGTGGATACCTTCCTTGAGATCATCCATCTCGCGCAAGTGATCCTTCCATCGCTCGTCGATCACGCGCAGCACCACCATCTTCTCGATCTGCGCCATCATCTCGCTGCCGAGCTGTTCCTCTTTCCGCTTATAGAACTCGCGCGCCGCTTTCACGATCTCCGCCCGCACACCATCCTTGCCGAGCGACTGAAACTCTTGCGGAGTGAGTTTGAGATCCACCATCAATTGCGCTCGAAGTTCGTTCACAAGCCCATCGAGATCCCCCTCGTCGTAATACTTCTCCACGAGCTTGTGGGCGAACTCCTCGACCAGATCGAGAATGTCTTCTTTGATCCGTTCACTCACGAGCGCACGACGGCGGCGGCTGTACACCACCTCGCGCTGCTGATTCATCACGTTGTCGTATTCCAGCAGACGTTTGCGAATCCCGAAGTTGTTCTCCTCCACCTTCCGTTGCGCACGCTCGACCGAACGCGTGATGAGAGGATGGGTGATGACTTCCCCTTCTTGCAAGCCCATCCGTTCCATGATCCGTGCGATGCGTTCGCTGCCGAAGAGACGCATCAAGTCGTCTTCGAGAGAGAGGAAGAACCGCGACGAACCGGGATCGCCTTGCCGGCCGGCGCGGCCGCGCAACTGGCGGTCGATCCGCCGCGCCTCGTGGCGCTCCGTGCCTATAATGTGCAAGCCGCCTGCTTCACGGACACCCGGACCCAGTTTGATGTCGGTGCCGCGCCCAGCCATATTGGTCGCGATCGTCACCACCCCAGGATTGCCCGCATGCGAAATGATCTCTGCTTCGCGCTGGTGCTGCTTCGCGTTCAACACATTGTGCGGGATACCTTTGCGCTTCAGCATCCTGCTCAACGTTTCCGACACCTCGACACTGGTGGTCCCGACGAGAACCGGGCGACCCTTTGCCCGCATCTCCTCGATCTCCTGAATCACCGCATTGTATTTTTCACGCTTCGTTTTGTAGATGACGTCGTCGTTATCGATCCGTATCATCGGCTTGTTCGTCGGGATGACGACAACGTCGAGCTTGTAGATATCGTCAAACTCCGCCGCTTCGGTTTCCGCGGTCCCCGTCATGCCGGCGAGCTTCTTGTAGAGCCGAAAATAATTCTGCAACGTAATGGTCGCGAGCGTCTGCATATCGCGCTCGACCTTCACGCCTTCTTTTGCTTCGATGGCTTGATGCAAGCCGTCGGAGTAACGCCTGCCCGGTAGGAGACGACCGGTAAACTCATCGACAATCATCACCTTGCCGTCGTCGGTTACCACATACTCGTCATCGCGCGCGTACAGGGAGTACGCCCGCAACAGTTGCGTGACCGTATGGATGCGCTCGCTTCGCTCGGCGTACAGCCGGGTCAGTTCATCCTTCTTCTGTTGAACCTGTTGGGGTGTGAGATGGGGATCGCTCTCGAGGATGCTGAATTCCGTCCCCAGATCCGGCAACACGAAGAAATCCTTGTCGCCCACCAGCGGCGTCAGCAGTTCGCGTCCCTTTTCCGTCAGAGTGATTTGATGGTTCTTCTCATCGATGGCATAATACAACTCGTCATCGATTTCGTGCATCCGCGCTCCCTGATCGCGCAAGTACTCGATCTCGGTCTGTTGCACCAAGCGTTTGTTCGACGGATCGGACAACACCTTCATCAATCGCGGATGCTTCGGCAAACCGCGGCTGGCACGGAAAAGCAAAACACCCGCTTCTTCTTCTTTCCCTTCCGCGAGAAGTTTTTCTGCTTCAGCGACAATCTTGGAAATGGAGCTCTGTTGTGCTTGAACCAGCCGCTCGACCTTCGGCTTCATCTCGTTGAACTTGTGATCCTCGCTGGAGGTGGGACCGCTAATGATGAGCGGCGTGCGTGCTTCATCGATGAGGACCGAATCTACCTCATCGACGATCGCATAGTAGTACTCGCGATGGACAAGGTCTGCCTTATCCACCACCATGTTGTCGCGCAGGTAGTCGAAGCCGAACTCGTTGTTTGTGCCGTAGGTGATATCGCAGGCGTACTCCCGCCGACGCTGTGCGGAGTCCATCGAGTTCTGAATGCACCCGACCGTCAAGCCGAGAAACTCATACACCTTCCCCATCCAAATACTGTCACGCTTCGCCAAATAATCGTTGACCGTAACGATATGGACACCGCGGCCTGGTAACGCATTCAAATACGCCGGCATGGTGGCGACCAGCGTTTTCCCCTCGCCCGTTGCCATCTCGGCGATCTTGCCCTGATGCAACACGATGCCGCCGATCAATTGCACGTCGAACGGGACCATATCCCACACAATGGTGTTGCCCAACAGATCGAACTTTTGACCAACCAGGCGGCGGCACGCATCCTTCACAGCCGCGAAGGCTTCGGGAAGCAATTCATCGAGCACTTCGGCGGTGATCGTGTCGCGTTCTTTTTCCAACTCCTCCAAACGGTTCGCAAGCGCTTCACGTTCTTCTCCCTCCGCCTCGCGAAGCTGTTGTTTCACAGCCTCGATTTCGACTTCAACCTCCTCGATCGCCTCGTGAATGCGGGCACGGAACTCCTGCGTCTTCGCGCGGAGCTCATCGTCCGAGAGCTTTTGATACTCTTCGTAATACCGATTGATCTGCTCCACCATCGGCATCAGCAGTTTCACATCACGCTCGTGCTTGCTGCCGAAGATCTTCTTCAAAACCCCGAGCATCACACACCACAGTTGTGAATGTTGAAAAATTTCTTCTAAATATAGACAGTTTCTGAAGCACAAACAAGGCAACGGAGCGTGCCCTTTCAGCACGGGCGTCAACTCATCTTGGGAAAGGAATTGCATGAACGGAACACACGTCCTTCGACTTCACATCGTTGTTCTCGCGTTGACCGCGTGGCTCTTCATCACATGCAGCAGCACGCGTCCTCCTCAAAAGCCATCACCGCCTCCGTCCTCGCCCAATGTTGCAACGCAAGCTCCGACCGAAGAACCACCGAAGCCGGACGTCGTGCCTCAGTTCGTCACGCCGAGCCGTACCACCACACTCAGCATCTCGCCGTATCCATTACTCAAAGCACGCATCGACTCCCTCATTCCCGACGATCGTTTTCCACCGGCACACATCGGACTAAAAATCGTTTCGCTTACACGAAAGGAAATGTTGTACGAGCTCAACGCACGAGCACTCTTCAATCCCGCATCGGGTCAGAAGTTGCTAACGGCGGCAACGGCGCTGGCGCGCTTGGGTCCGGACTTCTTGTTGAAGACGATTGTCTATCTCGCTCCCGAATCCAATACGTTGTATGTCAAAGGATTCGGCGATCCGCTCTTCCGCACACAGGACGCCGATTCGCTGGCGCGGATGCTCCGTAGGATGATCTCCCCCTCACTACGCTGGCGTTTGGTGGGCGACGTATCGTACTTCGACGATCAATGGTGGGGATATGGGTGGAACTGGAACGATGAACCGGAAGCGTATCAGATGTACATCATGCCCTTGATACTCAACGGCAATGCAATAAAAGTGTTCGCACGACCCGGGAGGCGCGTCGGCGACCCTCTCATTGTCCGCACGGAACCTTCTACGCGCTATGTGTCGATCGAAAACACCAGCCGCACGACCGCGCGCGGCACATCCACACGCCTCGCGATCTCCCGCAAATGGCGCGAACGGTCAAACGTCATCACCATCGAAGGAGAAATGGCACGCCGTCAACGCGAAGACAGCGCCGAAGTCAGCATCTGGCAACCCGAGCGCTATGCACTGCACGTCATTGCCGAGCGCTTGCAGAGTTACGGCATCACGGTGAGCGAGATCGCCATCGATACCGTTCCGCACACCGCGATGGAGCTTGCCCGTTACTCACATCGACTCGATTCCGTCGTGACGTACTTGAACAAGGAGAGCGACAACCTTTCGGGCGAGGCACTCATCAAGATTCTCGGCGCCGAGTTCAAAGGCACACCGGGCAGCGCCGCAGCGGGTGCATCCGTCATCAAGGACTACCTCGCCGAGTTAGGGATCGACACAACATGGCTACGAATTGCCGACGGCTCAGGCCTTTCCCGACACGACCTCCTCTCGCCTGCCATCCTCGTACGCGTGTTGGAAGCGATGTATGCCTCTCCTCACTTCGACACCTTCTATCGTTCGCTCCCCGTAGCCGGCGTTGACGGAACCATTCGCCGCCGCATGAAGTACACCGATGCTCACGGCAACCTGCGCGCAAAAACCGGAACCCTCAGCGGCGTCAGTTCTCTCTCAGGCTACGTCCTCTCCGCCGACGGTGAATGGCTTGCCTTCTCCATGATGATGATGAACTACCCCACGGACGCCCGCGTGTATCGACGCGTGCAGGATGAAGTCGCCGTCTTCCTCAGCGGACTCCGCCGCGCAAACTTTTGATCACTCAGCGCATCGATCTCAACACTCACTGCCGGCAGCCCGTTTCCTCCCGCGTTGAGCACACATCGCGATTCCTCCGCGGATGCCAAACGTTTGAGGCGCAACGCCCACCGTGCCGGACCTTCACACCTGGCATAGGCGCCTC
Source organism: Ignavibacteria bacterium (assembly GCA_040290295.1). Taxonomy (GTDB): domain Bacteria; phylum Bacteroidota; class Ignavibacteria; order UBA10030; family UBA6906; genus CAADGV01. Next base: position 258 of record PSMW01000037.1, on the reverse strand, counting down.
CAACGGCAATCTCCTCGCCACTTGTCATTCCAAGCGAGCGAAGAATCGACAAAAGCTTCCGCGCTTCCAGCAATCCCTGAGGACCACACCGTGTGTCGGATGAGTTGGGCGTTCCCCCCGCCTTCGCCTCGCCAACGGCGGGACGAAGGCGGGGGTCGGTGCCCTACGGGCTACGCTTGCGCTTCGGTGCCGCTGCAGGGAAAGCAGCAGCGGCACTGGCGCTTGCAAAGCAGCGCCACCCTCCGGGCACCTAACGCA
>PSMW01000036.1:0-26906 GCA_040290295.1 Ignavibacteria bacterium | reverse complement strand
CGTCACCCTTCGACTCCGCTTCGCTGCGCTCAGGGTGACGAACACCAGTATCACACGTCAGGTTGAGCGTAGTGAAGCGAAGCGGAACGAAGTCGAAACCTCCTTCATAGGCAACCTCGGGATATGTTGCGCGCACACCGCGCGGATTATGGATGCTTCGTCCCGCCAACGGCGGACTGCAGATGACATGATTGCGTGTTGGGTTCGGCCTACAGGTTCAAGCTTTGGAGCGTGGAGCTTCAGTATGTCAATGTGCACAGCAAGAGGTCGAAAAGTTGTTTGCCGGATCGTGCGAGGTGCGCCGTGTAGGTCGGCTTGTCCGTCCGACCTACACTGCAATGATAACCTGTTGAGAATTCAGTCGAAGATTGAATGACCCAGTCCCCAATACGAGGATAGCCGATGAAAACTTCTTTCTCCGACTATGTTTTTTGCTTCTTCAATTCCATATCTTTCTGACGCGAAAGAGCACGCTGGTGTTCAGAGTTTTCCACGGTCAGTGGGATGGTAGTCGGGTTGAGCTCGGCACGGTTGTGCATCAAGCGTCCCAGCTTCACTTCTGGTATTGGGGTTATGGTTACCATCCGTTTCTCGCTGGTTGCGTCTGGCAAATTGGCTATGCGACCTCCGATGTGGTTTCGTTCGTGCCGGGACCGCCGTCGGGCGTGCCGACGGAGTTCAGCTTGTTCGACGCTTACCCCAATCCATTCAATCCCTCGACAACGATCGAGTTTGCTGTACCTGTGAAAAGTCGTGTGCAAGTGAAAGTCTTCGATATCCTTGGGAAGGAAGTCGCTGTGTTGCTCGATGAGGTAAGGCAGCCAGGTTACCACAAACTCACATGGAACCCGACAGACAATGCCAGCGGCGTGTACTACTATCGCCTGACGGCAGAGAATTTTTCGGAGACGAAGAAAGTTGTTTTTCTCAGATGAGCTTTCCGATTTGCCCGTAGCGCTACATGTCGTCCGGTAAACGCGTTTTGATCTATTCCGAGTATTGGGCATCTCGTGGAGGGGGCGAGAAGTACATGGTCTGCTTTGCCGAGACACTATTGCAGGCGGGATATGCGGTAGCGTTCATCGTTCAGGAAGGGATGTTCGATCGGGATGTATTGTCGCGGTACTTTAAGGTGGCACTCGATGGCGCTGAAGTCAGAGCGATACGCGGGGACGTTGGTGTGTTGCGCAAAGAATACCAACGCCTCTCGCACTCGTTCGACATCTGCATCTACCTTACGAATTACCGCTTCCTCGAGTCCGGGGCGCGACAAACGTTCTTCGTCCTGCAAATCCCGTACGGCAGGATCACGCTGTTGACGCTGTTCACCCGATTGCTCCGCGGCGAGGTACGCGAAGCTGCGAAGGACGTTTTCCGGTTTCATTTGCTGCGCCGGTTACAGGAGACGCAAGCAGTTGTCGTGTACTCACAGTTTACGCACGATGTGCTCGAACGCCTTCACAACATTCCCTCCACCGTTCTCCCACCACCCATCGACGATTTCGCTCAAGAGGGAACACCGAAAGAACGTGTGATTCTGAGTGTGGGAAGATTCTTTCGCGGGTTGTACAATGATAAACGCTATGATGTGCTTATCGACGCGTTCAAGCAGTTGTATGCGCGTCTGCCGCAGACGACGTGGATGTACCGGCTCGTGGGGAGTTGCGGGAGCGATCCGGCTTCGCAAGGCTACTTGGAGGAATTGCGCGAGGCGGCACGTGGCTTCCCCATCTATTTTCATGTCAACAGTCCGTACGAGGAATTGCAGCGGCATTACAACGAGGCGACCATCTTTTGGCATGCAGCAGGCTTCGGCGTTGACGAAGAGCGCCATCCCGAACGGGCAGAACATTTCGGTATGTCCACGCTCGAAGCGATGTCTGCTCGCTGTGTACCTGTGGTCATCAACCGAGGAGGGCAAAAAGAAATTGTTTCTCACGGCGAATCAGGCTATCTTTGGAACAGCGTTGACGAGATGGTCGAGTACACGATCGGCTTGATCGAAAACCCGACGTTGCTTGGTACAATGCAACACAAGGCCCGCGAGCGCTTCACGCACTATAGTCGCGACAAGTTTGCCCAGCGCGTGCTTTCGCTTTTGGCATAACGGACAGCAACACAATCCGCTGGGCTCTGCGCAGCAACGTGCTGTTCCATGTTCAGATCACATAATCATTCTTTATGGCAAAAAGCAAAAAATCCTCAGCGACGCGTCAGCCCAAACGCACTACATTCTTCTCCTCTCTCTCACCGACAACACAGGACGCGCTCTGTATCGCGTTGCTGTACATCGTCACGCTCATCCTCTTCCGTGGGATCGTTTTCGAGGACGGGGCGTTTGCAACGAGCGGTGATACTGCGAACGCATTGACCTATGCGAAGGTAGGAGACGACATCAAGAAAAACGAAGGGGTCGATCCGTTGTGGATGCCGAACTTTTTCAGCGGTATGCCCACCTTTGGTAATGTTCATTACGTTCCACACGATGTCAGCTATCTTCAAACCGCCGTGGTTACCATACTCAAACTCTTCTATCTGAATGGAAAATGGAGTTGGTTCCCGGTGTATTATCTCTTGTGCGGCGTGTTCACCTTTTTGCTCCTGCGTGTGTGGAATCTCTCACGCGTTGCAGCGCTCGTGGGCGCACTGACGTTCATGCTCAGTCCGTACGGCATCGGTCTCGCCACCGAAGGACACGGTTCGAAGCTCATGGCGCTGAGCTACTTGCCTCTCGTTTTCCTCTTGACGCACGTCGCGTTCGAGCAGAGGAACCTGCTCAGCTTCGGCATGCTGGCGGCTGCTATCGGCACGCTTCTGCTGACCAACCATATGCAAATTGTGTATTACGTGTTCATGGTCCTCGGACTGTATTTGTTGTACCACCTTGTACAGGATGCAAGAGCGAACGCTCAACTGATTCCTCGAAAAACTTCGATCTTGGTAGGAGCGTTGGTGATAGGGTTGTGCATCTCGTCGTACATTTATCTGTCGGTGTATGAATACGCGCAATACTCCATCCGCGGAGGCGGAACCGCAGGTGCGAAGGGCGGGTTGACGTGGGACTATGCGACGAACTGGTCGTTCCATCCTGCCGAATTGCTGACGCTGTTGATCCCTTCCTTTTTCGGCTTCTCGAGCCAATATCTTTATACGTGGCAGGGACAACAAGTAGCGCTGCCCCTGTACTGGGGAACCATGCCGTTCAACACGTCATCGGTCTATATCGGCATTGTGCCGTTGTTGCTTGCGGTGATTGCGTTGCTCTACAAACGGAATCCGACCACGATCTTTTTCGCTCTCCTGAGCGTTGTCGTCGTGTTGATTTCATTCGGCAAACACTTCGCGTTGCTGTACCAAGTCTTGTTCGAACTTTTGCCGTTCTTCAACAAGTTCCGTGCGCCGGCGATGATCCTCCATCTGTTGGCGTTTGCGGTTGCGGTGCTGGGGGCGTTCGGCATGCACACGTTGTTGGAGGAGAGAGAAATCAACACCGAGAAACTGAAGAAGGGATTGCTTTACGCGCTCGCCGTCATCGGTGCCATTCTCCTGCTCGGTTTGGCGATGAAATCATCACTCTTTGAAATGTTCGGGTTCACGTTCCTCAAAGAAGGAGAGAACTACGAACCTCGGGTCCTCGCCGAACTGAAGCGCATTCGATTCGAAGTGCTCTGGAAAGATTACATCAAGTTTGTCTTCCTTGCCGGCGTCAGCATCGGCGCAGTATGGTTGTACCTCAACAAGACTCTTCGCACAACCGGGTTTGTTGCAATCGTGCTGGGAATCTTGATGGTGGACCTGTTCATCATCGACTCGAAATTCATCGATCCGAAACCCCACGCTCAGCTCGAACAGAGTTTCGAGGCTGACGCGACCACGATGTTCCTCAAACAGCAGGCAGGATTGTTTCGCATTTTCCCTGTGGGAGATCTCTACGGCGAGACACTCTATGCCTATCACGGCTTGCAGTCTGTCGGCGGATACAGTCCAGCCAAGATGAAGATCTATCAAACGGTTGTCGATTCGTGTTTCTATCGCGGGTGGGATCCACAGTTTCCACTGAATATGAATGTGGTGAACATGCTTAACGCGCGTTACATTTTGGCGAAGGGGCAACTGCCACAAGGGATGTTCAAGCCGGTGCACAGCGATGCGACCGCCGGCGTCATTACGTATGAGAATTCTGCTGCGCTTCCTCGCGCATGGTTCGTGCAGAACGCTCTTGTTGTCTCTTCCGACCCAGAGGTGTTTTCTCTCCTCAACTCACCGATGTTCAATCCTGCAACGACCGCAATACTTCAGAAACCGCTTGCGCAGCAGATCGCTTCGCCGGATATGGCGGCGCGCGTTGAAGTGACGGAGTACAAATCACGCGAGATACGCCTGAGCGCGTCCACTGCGGTTACATCGCTGATGGTCTTGAGTGAGATGTACTACCCTGCAGGCTGGAAGGCGTGGATCGATGGGCAAGAAACGGAAATCTATCGCACCAATTCGATCCTGCGATCGATCGTCGTGCCGCCCGGGAAGCATGAGATCATCTTCCGCTTCGAGCCGGCGATGTATGAATTGGGCTGGCGATTGACGCACGCCGGATGGGGGATTGCAGTCCTTTGCATCCTGATCGGATTGTGGCAAAAGCCTGAAATTCGTTCACGATTCAAGAGGAAGAGCGCATAGTGTGACGCCGGAGTCGGACGAGGCATGTCGTGCTCCAAGGTCAAGATCGATGTTGACTCTATGCTCCGCCTTCTCTATATTGCACATGCTTCGCAATGGCCTTTCAAGTTCTTACGCATACACTTTCAAGGAGAGAATCTCTCATGCCAGACTTGTCATTAGACGCATTGGGAATGGTTGAGACCAAAGGGTTGGTGGGCTCCATCGAAGCTGCCGACGCGATGGTGAAAGCCGCACGCGTGACACTCATCGGGAAAGAGGTGATCGGTGGTGGATACGTCACCGTCATGGTACGGGGTGATGTCGGTGCCGTGAAAGCTGCAACGGATGCCGGCGCTGCGGCTGCGCAACGCGTAGGCGAGTTGGTATCGGTGCACGTCATTCCGAGGCCACATGCCGACGTCGAGATGATTCTCCCGAAACGTCCCGCGGACAAGTAAACGCCAACCCAAGTTGCTATTGAGCGCCGGTCATCGCTTTCCTTGACCGGCGCGTGAGCGACTGCCTATGATGATGCTTGAGTATGCCATCGGCATGGTCGAGACGCGCGGTCTTGTCGGTTCCATTGAAGCGGCAGACGTGATGGTCAAGACGGCGAACGTTCGCCTGCTCGACGCGGAGTACATTCGCAACGGCTATGTGACCGTCAAATGCGTCGGCGAAGTTGCCGCTGTGAAGGCAGCGGTGGATGCTGCCGCAGCCGCGGCGCAGCGTGTCGGGCAGTTGATCGCCATGCACGTCATTCCTCGTCCAGCAGCCGAAGTTGAACCCATCATGCGGAAGCAGACCTCCGGCTTGCCACGCATCCTTCCCTCCTTCGATCCTACTGCATCGAAGCAACCGAAGCAGCGACAAGCGCAGCGTGCGGCGAACACCCCCGATCTCTTTCAAGGAAGCATCGATGATGATCAGTACAGCGAACGCCTTGAAGCGATGACCGTCCATCAACTGCGTTCCCTCGCTCGAGAAGTCGGCGGACTCGGCATCTATGGACGCCAGATTTCGAAAGCGAACAAGAAGTTACTGATCGCTGAACTCATGAAGAAGCGCCGTGGTGCATAGCCGATTGGTAACCGCCCGTGTGTGCCGTGGTATGAGCATGGCGAGCTGCGCGTAGCGAGATCGTGGGATGAAGGTACAGAACATGCATATTCTGCTTGCGACCACCCTCTTTGCCGGATTGTTATGGCTCTCGGTGAGCCTCAGTGATCAATACCAAATTCATGTCTATGCACCGCTTGTCGTGCGGGGGATTCCTGCAGGCAAGGCGATTGCCGATCCGCTGCCGCAAGCAGTGCGTCTCACATTCAGCGACTATGGATGGAGACTCGCGAAATTTCTGTGGGGAGCGAACGTCGATTGGGTCATCGACCTCAGTCTTCTCCCGCCACATCACCAGGTGTTGACCTTGCGCGATTTTGCGGAACAAATTGGTGCGCGACTCGGCGTCCAACCAACGGCGATAGTACCGGAGTCGGTGTACATTCGGCTCGATGATGTCGAAACCAAACGCATTCCCATCAAGCCGCACATCGATGTCAGTTGCCGCGAGGGGTTTGGACAAGTGGGCGATGCTGTTGTGCAACCGGAGAGCGTGACGGTGAGCGGAGCGAGGCGGGTGGTTCGCTCGCTGCAATCATGGCGCACCGTGTATCAGCGGTTCGACCAGGTACGTGAATCTGTCGATGTCTTTATACCCATCGCCGATACTACGGTACCGGTGGCATTCACACCGCCCCGCCTGAAGCTCATCGTGCCTGTGCAGCAGCTTGCGGAAAAAACGTTCACGCATATTCCATTGGAGTTGGTCTCCGTACCGTCGAATCGCGAGGTGTTTCTCAGTCCGTCGTATCTCGATATTGTCGTACGAGGGGGGATCGAACAGCTTGCAGAACTGCAGCTTCCCGCCGTGCGAGCGGTGGTTGACTATCGCGCGATCCTTGCCGACACAAGCGGCACGGTTGAACCGCAGATCATCGTTCCCTCCGGGCTACGCATCGTACGAAAAACGCCCGAGCGTGTGCAGTACGTCTTACGCAAAAAGATCGTTTCATAACACGCATCAGCATCCCTATGCGTTTAGCAATCAACATCGACCATGTCGCGACGCTGCGAGAAGCACGTGGAGGTGTCGAACCCGATCCGGTGGCTGCCGCAGCCGTGTGTGAGATTGCAGGCGCCGACGGCATTGTTTGTCATCTGCGCGAGGATCGCCGTCATATCAACGATCGTGATGTTCGGCTCTTGCGCGAGACCGTGAAGACGAAGCTCGATTTGGAGATGGCAGCGACGGAGGAGATTATGCGGATCGCAATCGAAACGCTCCCCGATCTCGTCACCCTCGTGCCGGAGAAGCGACAAGAGTTGACGACAGAAGGTGGTTTGGATGTGCGCGGGCAGAAGCGGTATTTGGAAGACGTGGTGAAAGAATTTCACAAACACGAGATCGAAGTGAGTCTGTTCGTCGATCCGGTGGCGGAGCAGATCGAAGCGGCCAAGGAGATCGGGGCGGATATGATCGAGCTGCACACGGGGGAATATGCCAATGCACGCACGGAGCGCGATGCCGCTGCATTGTTGCAGGAGCTTCGAGCCGCCGCGCGGTTGGGTGCGGAGTTGGGTTTAGGCGTGAACGCGGGTCATGGGCTAAACTATGTGAATATCAAACCGATTGCTTGCATCGAGGACATTCAAGAGGTGAGCATCGGGCATGCGGTGATTGCCCATGCGGTGTTTGTGGGATTAGAACGCGCCGTGCGCGAGATGCGCGAATGCATTCGCGAGGGTCTCTTCTTGCGCCCGTGAGAGATTCCACCGAGAAAAACGAAGCGGGGAGCTATGCTCTCCGCATTGGCAAAGGTGATTCAATCCCTCATTTCTAATTTTCGAATCTCGTCGCGCAACGCCGCGGCCTTCTCGTAGTTCTCTTTCTCGATCGCCTCTTTGAGCTGCTGGTGGAGTTGTTCCAAGCGGCTTCCCTTGGTGGGGGGCGACGATGCCGGCTTCGCCTTCGAGGTGCGGGCCGAGGGGAGCGCATCGTCTTCTTCTTCTTCAGGTACGAACGCTGCTTCGTCCATCACCGAAGCAGCCACATAGATGTGCACACCGTAGCGCACGGCGAGTGCAATCGCGTCGCTGGGACGAGAGTCGATGAGGTGGTTGTCGATATTGAGCTTGGCGTAGAATGTTCCATCGCGTAGCTCGTCGATGATAATGTCGGTGAGATCCGCCCCGAACGCCGTGATGATGTTCTTCATCAAGTCGTGTGTCAACGGGCGCGGCGGCTTGATACCCTCCATCTCCAACGCAATCGATTGCGCCTCCGATGCGCCAATGATAATCGGCAATCGCCGATTGCCATGCACCTCCTTGAGGATCAGTGCATACGCCCCGCCACTGGCAGGATTGGTCGAAAGCCCGAGAATGTCAACTTGAACCTTGTCCACCTCACTTCTCCATAAATTACTACTTACAACGTTGCTCGATCGCGAAACCTACAAGGATATAGAGAAAAAGAGTCTAACAATCAAGAACGCATTTATTTCCCGAACGCCTTGCGCAGTTCCGCGGTCAACGCTGGGAGAATCTCGAACACGTCTCCCACGATCCCGTAGTCGGCGACTTGAAAGATCGGAGCGTCTTTGTCCTTGTTGATAGCGACAATATATTTTGACGACGACATTCCTGCAAGATGCTGGACGGCGCCGGAGATGGCGCAAGCGATGTAGAGTGTCGGCGAAACGGTTTTCCCTGTTTGACCGACCTGCTCATCGTGGGGGCGCCAGCCTGCATCCACAACCGCGCGTGAGGCGCCGACCGCCGCGCCGAGGACATCGGCAAGTTCCTCGATGAGATGCCAGTTTTCCGGACCTTTCATTCCGCGTCCTCCCGACACGATGATCTTCGCTTCCGTCACATCGGGCCTGCCCACAGCTACCTTAACTTCTTGCACCTTGGTCACGAGATGCTCCGCTTGTAACGGGACGGTGACCTTCTCGACACTGCAGGAGCCGTTTCTTGCGGTAGCGGTAAAAACATTCGGCCTCAGCGTAAACATCTTTATCGGCGTCGTCACCTCGACATCTAAAAGAGCCTTCCCAGCGTAGACAGGTCGAGTGGCGATAATCTTTCCACCCTCCACCTTCAGCGCGGTACAGTCCGACGCCAAGCCTGCCTCCAACTTCACGGCAACACGCGGGGCAATATCCTTGCCCATAGCGCTGGCAGGCAAGAAGAGGATCGTTGCCGCTTCTTTCTTCGTGACCTCGGCGATCACATGCGCATACGCTGCATTGGCATGCTGTGCGAATTGCGGATCATCAACGGCGAGGACACGCGTGGCTCCATAGGCTGCCAACTCGTTGGCGATTGCCTCGACGCCGCTCCCGATTACGAGTGCGACGAATTCCGCACCAAGTTGGTCGGCGATCGTTCGTGCAGCCTGAACGGTTTCGAAGGACGACTTCCTGAACGTATTTTCTCGTTGTTCAGCGAATGCTAAGACTTTCATTCCAGTTCCATGAGTGGGTGGTTAGATGACTTTTGCTTCTTCGTGGAGGAGACGGACCAGCTCGGGCACGGCGGAGGCATCCGATCCGAGAATCTTTCCGGCCGCTTTCGCCGGAGGCTTGCGCATTGCGATGGGGACGACGCGCATCTCTGCCGGAGCGGCTGGCTTCTCAGTGATCGGTTTCGACTTCGCAGCCATGATGCCTTTCAGCGATGGGTAGCGAGGCTCGTTCAAGCCGCGCTGCGCCTGGATCAGGCACGGCAGTTTGCTTTCGACTGTTTCGTGCCCGCCTTCGATTTCTCGTTCACACACGACTGTGTCGTTCTCGACGGTCAACTTCATGACGACCGAGACGGAAGCCATGCCAAGCATCTCTGCTAAGAGCGTTCCGACTTGTGCGTCATCGTAGTCGATGGATTGTTTCCCGACAAGCACAATGTCGGGAGCAAGTTGCTTGATCTCTTCGGCGAGCCCCTTGGCAACTCCGTACGAGTCCCGCACACCATCATCCTTGAGCAGGATCGCTTGTTCCACACCCATCGCGAGTGCCTTGCGCAGCGTTTCTTTGTGTGCATCGCTGCCGAGGCTCATCACCGTGACCTGACCTCCAAATTTTTCCTTCAGACGGAGAGCTTCTTCGACGGCGAATTCATCATACGGATTGAGCATGAAGTTCACGCCGGTCTTGTCGATACTTTTTTGGTCAGGACCGATCTTGACTTTGGTTTCAGTGTCGGGAACGTGATTGACACAAACAACAATGTTCATCACACCTCCTATGCGCTCGACGTGATGTTAGGAATTGAACAGAAGGGGAGACCATGTGCGCATCAATATACTCAAAGCACTTCTGAAAGACAATTGACTCTCCGACGGTTTTTCCGTATGTTGATACGGAATTTCTCGTCAACATCGAAAGTAAAGAGGGTCAACCATGGCAAACCATCCTTCTGCTGCAAAGCGTGCGCGTGTAGCAAAACGTCGGGCGGCACGCAATGCTGCATGGAAGAAACGCATGCGTACCGCAATGAAGAAAGTCCGTGCGGCAAAAGACAAAGTGAGAGCAGAACAAGAGCTGCGCAGGACGGTGAAGTTGTTGGATCAACTTGCTGCGAAAATGATCATTCACAAGAACAATGCTGCCAACCATAAGTCGCGACTCACACGGCTTGTCAATGCCATGAAGTAATCGCGTGCGAGGTTATCGAAATGCAAAAGCCCAGGTTATTGCGGGGCTTTTGTTTTGTGTAGATTCTGAGCGGCGGCAAGCTGCTCGAGTTCGCGGATGCGCTCATCGAACTTCTGTTCGTCGGGATGCAATGCTGCCAATGCGCGGTAAGCCTTCAATGCATCGGCATACGCGCCTTGGCTCGCGAAAATCTCCGCCATCGTCCGTGTGACGATCGTGGTGCCCTGTTCCTCGGGCGGAGCGGGCGGAGGGGATGAGGCGCGTTCAGGCCTGATGCGTTGCACGACGTGCAGACGTTTCGCCAAGAAATCGATCAGGCTTTCCTCCTGAGGCTGCTCCTTTTCCGGCGCCCGGGGCTGTTGGTCAGACTGCTCTTCTGGTTGTTCGAAGCGTTGCTCCTGTGCCTCCACGGCGCGCTGAAATTCCTTCCGCTCGTGTTCTTCGGCATTGTTGACCAAGGCAATCAGTGTCGGGTTGTCGGGGAGTTTGCTGAGTGCCTTGCGATACGCCGCCAGCGCCTCAGGCATTCTGCCGTATGCCTCGAAACACTTTCCCAAGACCATGTACCCCATGGCGTATTCAGGATAGGCGCGCGTGCCCGCTAAGCACAATTCAATTGCACGCTGCGTCTCTCCCTCGCGGAGGTATTCGGCTGCTGCACGAGCGAACGTTGCCGATATGAGAGGCTTCGCAGCCATGGGGGTCCTTATGTCTGCCGGACTTCACGCGCTACGAGCGCGTGCTTGATGGAAAGTATGGAAGTGAACGAAAAGCCGAGCAGAAACAGCAGTTGGAATGGGATTGCCGCAAGTTCCAAAAAGTAGAGAGATGAGCCGACACCAAAGAGGCAATACACCGCCAGCACCATTTCGATGATCACGGTCGAACTAATCTTTACCGGAACGTATTTCTTGTCCGTCCAAGAATCGTTCTTGCTCTTGATAGCGTACTTGGGTGTGCGAACGAACTCGCTCTTCTTCTTCAAGAGTCCTTCGATCACTGCGCGTGTATTGTTCACGGCAAAACCCATACTGCCTGCCATGAACACAGGGAACAGAAAGACCCGCCGCTGCCAATCCGGGTACACATCTTTTTGAGAAAACAAATAGAACAAGAACGAACCGATGAAAGCGAACACAAACACCGACATGAACGCGAAATACTGATCGTGCATGCCCGCATGCTTGATAAAGACCAACGGCACATTCAATATGCCCGCTAAGACGATGAAGGGGAAAACGAAATTGTTCGTCAGATGGAACGTTGCATGCATCTTGACGTTGAGCGGCAGTTTCGACTTCCAGACCTCGGGGAGGATCTTCCGTGCCGTTTCGATTGCCCCTTTCGTCCAGCGGAATTGTTGCGATTTGAGCGCGTTGATTTCCGATGGAAGCTCGGCCGGTGAGGTGACCTCGTTCAGATAGATGAATCGCCACCCGCGCAGTTGTGCACGATAGCTCAAGTCCAGATCTTCCGTCAGCGTATCCGCTTGCCAATTGCCTGCGTCGATGATCGTGGATGTACGCCATACACCGGCGGTGCCGTTGAAGTTGAGGAAGTAGCCCACCTTGTTGCGCACGGATTGCTCGATTACGAAATGCCCGTCTAATACCATCGCTTGCGTGCGCGTGAGGAGAGAGTAGTCGGCGTTGAGATGTTCCCAGCGCGTCTGCACCATGCCGATGCGAGCATCGGTCATGAAGTGGGGGATGGTTTTTAACAGAAAGTCGGGCCGCGGAACGAAATCGGCGTCGAAAATCGCGATGAACTCTCCACGTGCAACCGCCAATCCGTCTCGCAAGGCTCCTGCTTTGTAACCCTCTCGCTTTGTGCGGTGGATGTGGCGGATATCGAACCCAAGCCGCTGGTATTTCTCGACCAAGCCCGCCACCACTTCTACCGTTTCATCGGTCGAATCGTCCAGTACCTGAATCTCGAGTTTTTCTTTCGGATAAATCATCGCGCACGTGGCGTCGATGAGGCGACCGACGACGTAGCGCTCGTTGAACACCGGCAATTGCACGGTGACCACCGGGTACTCGCCCACCAAGTGCACCGCCGGATGCTTCTTGTTCCTGAACTTCAGGTAATAGTAAATCATGATGAAGCCCTGTAAGCCGAAGATGAACAGGATCGTCAGCGAAACGATATATGCAATCAATATCAACTCAGCCATGATATTGTTGTATAACCCTCATATTGTGAGTGATGTTGTGTGCTATTACCAGCCGGAAACAGTTTCGAGGAGAATGTCCTCGCAAATCTTTCTGATAGCCTCATCGAAAGCCGCTTTGCGCTGCGCGAAGCCGCCCGTGGGGTTATAGTCCCCGTAGTTGGAGAAGGTCTTCTCGTACACCTTCTTGCGCAGTTTCATGTCGTGATACACCACTTTCACCGAGAGCGTGATGCGGCGCTTGTTCACCGTTTCGCCTCCGCTGACGGCAACAATTTCATCGCGAAGGGGAAGGATCGTGCCTTCCAGAATTGAGTCGGCGGTGTTCTTGTCGGCAACTTCCAGACTGTTATCCCGAACGAACAAATCGGTCAGTGTGCGTGTCATGTCGTCGCGTAGGCTTGCTTCGCCCGAGCCGGACTGATCGTCCATCACGGGAATGGCGATCGTCTTGAGGTGCGACGGCACCGATGCGCCGGTGAACGAATAGCATCCACAGATGCCGAGCACCATCCCCCACACCAGAAGCATGCGCGTGGTGGTCATGTCGATTCGAGATTGTATTCTTTGATCTTTCGGTACAGCGTCCGTTCGCTGATGTTGAGTGCTCGTGCAGCGGCGCGGCGGTTGCCTTTATATCTGCGGAGCGCTTCCTCGATGAGGCGACGTTCCATTGCCGTCAGCGAGAGACTGTCCTCTGCCTGGATCGCCAGAGGATCGCTCGGGCGCTGTGCAGCAGCAAGAATCGCCGCTTGTTCGTGAAGGGTATTTTTTAACTCCATGAGATCGGCTTTAATCTCCAACAACGCGCGCAGAATAAGTTCTCGCTCGGCTTGTTCGACGCTCTTGCCCGTTACCGCGGGGAGATTGCGGCTCGTCGCGTTCGACGATGGCAACTCTTTCAGATACTTCCGAACGTCCTCGGCGGTCAGGTACTTACCTCCTTCGAGAACAAGCATGCTCTCCACGACGTTGCGTAGCTCGCGGACGTTGCCAGGCCAGTGATACGACTTGAGGAGTTGCATCGCTTCATCCGAGATACCTCCGAAGCTGACGTTGTTCTTTTGAGCGAACTCGACAGCGAAGGCATGGAACAATACCGGAATATCCTCCACGCGTTTACGCAGCGGCGGGATGACGATGTTCACCGACCGCAAACGGAAGTACAAATCGGAGCGGAAGCGATTGTGTCGTACTTCTACTTCCAAATCCTTGTTCGTTGCCGCCAACACCCGAACGTCCACGCGACGTGGGACCGAAGAGCCCACACGTAGAAACTCCCCGTTCTCCAACACCCGCAGAAACTTTACTTGCGCCGAGAGGGGTAGTTCGCCGATTTCATCCAAGAAAATCGTCCCGTTGTCTGCAAGCTCGAAGTACCCTTTGCGCTCACCCGCTGCCCCCGTAAACGAGCCGCGTTCATGACCGAACAATTCACTCTCGATGATCCCCTCAGGAATAGCGCCGGCGTTGACCGTAATGAACGGCTTCTTGCTCCGGTTACTTGCCGCGTGAATTGCTTTTGCAATCACCTCTTTCCCCACTCCGCTCTCGCCCGTGATGAGCACGGTAATGTCGGTCGGGGCGACTTGCTTGATCACCTCGACGATCTTCTGCATCTCGACCGACACGCCGATGATGCCGTGTTCTTCTTGAAAGCTCTTCGTATTCACGTGGTGTCGTGCTGCGCTCTCCATTCAACGCTTGACGATGATGTACTTGATGTTGAAGGATCGCTTCAACTCTTCGCCGGTGCGGCGCGCCTGCTGCTCCGTTGTAAATCGACCGACGTACACGACGTAGAGTGACTTGCCGTCGCGCGTCTTGCTCGCGACGTCGGCAGGATAGTTGTGAAAATCCAAGAACGCCTTTTGTCTGTTCGCGTTCGCTGCTGTGGAGAATGCCCCCACTTGCAGGGTAAACAGTTCCGTTCCTTTCGGCTCGGTAACCGTGCGCGGCGGTTCCGCGGCAGGGTGGGGTCTCTGCTCGACAACCGGCGGCACGTCGCCTTGAGGTGAGGGAGCAGTGGCGGTCGTATCGGTTCGCTCGTGTGGCGGCAGCGTAGAGACCGTTTCGGTTTTCTGAACAGGCTCTGGTGAAGAGTTTTCAGCTTCCGTTCTGCTTCCGGTAACGTATCGTGAATTCGGGTACCGTGTGCGAAGTTGATCCAGCTTCAATTCCGCCGTGCGGTACAAGCCGATAGCATAGTAGAACTTATACACTTTGTACAGCGCATCGTCTGCCCAATCGCTGTTCGGATACGTGTCCACAAGTTTTTGGTAGAGACGAACAGCCTCAGCCCCATCGGTTGTCAGCAAGGCTTGAAGATAGAGCACGCCGGGATCATTCGGATACTTCTGTTGCAATGCAGGAAGTTCCGCCCTCACTGCGTCGGCATCGCCGCCCTCGACGCGCGTGACATACTGTTCTACATTCGGTTGCTGGGCGAACGCAAACGAAAGGACGAACACCCCCAACGCGACCACCACGGGCTTCTTCCTCACGCCGCGTTCTCCTCTTGCATTGCCACCGCTGAAGTCTCGCTGCGATGAGCGCGCCGACCGAACAGCGTTGCCGACGTGCAGTGCTCGATGTGTATATCCACGTACTGGCCGATCTGCTCGGTGGTTCGCGGAAATATCACCGTCTTGTTGGTATCTGTCCTGCCCATCCATTCCTCCTCCGATTTCTTGCTTCTGCCTTCCACGAGGATGCGCTCTACCGTCCCGACCAAACGTTGATTCAGCTCCAGTGTGATGCGACGTTGGAGTTCCGAAAGTTCAAAAACCCGTTCGCCCTTCACGTCTTCGGGCACATCATCCTTCATGAGCCATGCTTTTGTGTTCTCACGGGGGGAATATTTGAACGTGTATGCACCGTCGTACCGCACGTGGCGCATCACGTCGGCGGTCATGCGATAATCCTCTTCCGTCTCTGTTGGGAATCCACAGATGATGTCCGTCGTCAGGCTGACGCCCGGCATTGCGGTACGAATTCTCTCGACCAAGCGCAGGTAGTGCTCGACGGTGTACGTGCGATTCATCAGGTGCAAAATCCGATCCGAACCTGATTGGAGGGGAAGGTGAATGTACTTGCAAATGTTGTCGTTGGTCGCGATCGTCTCGATCAGCTTGTCGCTCATATCCTGTGGATGCGACGTCATGAAGCGGATGCGCATCGTGCGATCCACGGCGGCGACACACTGCATGAGATCGGCGAAGTCGTACTCCCCGTCGCGATAGGAGGTGACGTTCTGTCCCAGCAACGTTACCTCTTTGAAGCCGCGTGCCGCAAGCTCACACACCTCGTTGACGATACTCACCAACGACCTGCTGCGCTCACGACCGCGTGTGAACGGCACAACGCAGAATGTGCAGAACTTATCACAGCCGCGCATCACCGAAAGCCACGCGCTCACGCCATCGGTGCGTAGCGGTTCGATGTCCTCGTAGTTCTCGACCCGCGACAAGCGCGTCGCAACTCCCTTTTCACCGGCAAAGGCATTCTCGATCAGCAGAGGCAGCTTGCGATACTCGTCCGGCCCAACAACAAGATCGACGACGCGTTCTTCTTCGACGAGTTTGGCGCGAAGACGTTCTGCCATACATCCGAGAATGCCGACGACCGCCGACCGTTTCCGCTTGTACGATCCGAACAGTCCAATACGACCGTGAATGCGTTGTTCGGCATTGTCGCGAATCGCGCACGTGTTCACTAAAATGACATCCGCCTCCGACAACTCCTGCGTGAAGCCGTAACCTTCCTTCTTCAAAATGCCGGCAACAACTTCCGAATCGGCCACATTCATCTGGCAGCCGTAGGTTTCGATATAGACGCGCTTCATTTGTGAAAGACTGACACGAAAGACTGGGAAAAGAGGTAATAAAATCTATCCATTGCACCAAGGATAAGCAAACTTGACAGGTTAAAGGGGAGTTAAATGATTTTAACTGGAGCGAGAAGAACCTTCCGGGCGGCAAGGGCGAGTCGTTTGGGAGTACGCCGAGCGACAGGCATTCGGCAGATTACCTTTTCCCTTTCCTCACGCCCCTGTCGGCACACGAAGGCAAGTGCCGTCGTAGACATCACCCACAACGCAATCCGATGAGAATGACGTAGCAGAACGAGTTCCGAGGTCGCTTATCGACAACCAGGCTATGGTGTATCGTTGAGGATCGAGCAGACGAAAGATTCCGGCGGACGGAGGGTTGGTATGGGTGGTGGAACGTTTAGTCTCCTTGCGGCAGAGGATGTTGTGCGATAATTGATTTTCAGAGCACCTTCGGGTATATTCACAAGGCAATTTTTCGTTGTGACATGTCATCTTATCCCAAAACATTCACCGTCGGTCTGATCCAGATTGCGCTCGAAACAAACCCCGATACGAATCTGAAACATGGGGCGGCGAAAGTCGAAGAAGCGGCAGGACGGGGCGCGCAAATTATCTGTCTGCCCGAATTGTTTCGGACGCAGTATTTTTGCCAGAGAGAAGATGCTGCACTGTTCGATCTCGCTGAGACGGTTCCCGGTCCCACGACCGAAACACTTGCGCCGCTCGCGCGCAAACATGGCGTGGTAATCATTGCACCCGTGTTCGAGAAGCGCGCTCCTGGCCTCTACCATAACAGCGCAGTCGTCATCGATGCGGATGGAACGCTGCTGGGTGTGTATCGCAAGATGCACATTCCGGATGATCCCGCTTTTTATGAGAAGTTCTACTTCACGCCCGGTGATCTCGGCTTCAAGACGTTCTCGACGCGTGTGGGAACAATCGGTACGCTCATCTGTTGGGACCAATGGTTCCCCGAAGGTGCGCGTCTTACGACACTGCGAGGAGCGACCATCCTCTTCTATCCTACAGCCATTGGTTGGCATCCTCACGAGAAGGCGCAGTTCGGCGCGCAGCAGCGGGATGCGTGGCAAACCGTTCAGCGAGGGCATGCGATCGGCAACGGCGTGTATGTCGCGGCAGTCAACCGCGTGGGGCACGAGAAACTTAAAGATGGAACGGCGGGGCTTGAGTTTTGGGGCTCGTCGTTCGTTGCCGACCCTCAAGGTGTCGTCATCGCCGAGGCTTCGGTGGAAAAAGAAGAAATCCTGATTGCCGAGATTTCGCTGGAGCGCGTCGAAGACGTGCGTCGGAACTGGCCCTTCCTTCGTGACCGCCGCATCGACGCGTACCATGGCATCGACCGGCGCTTCCTCGATCGTGAGCTATGAGCACCACGGCAGCAACGCCGGCGTCGCTCGGCTTCCGTCTGCCGGCAGAATGGCAGCCGCACGAAGCGACCTGGATCGGCTGGCCCCACAACAAGAGCGATTGGCCCGGTAAGTTCAGCGTCATCCCGTGGGTGTTCGGCGAGCTTGTTCGAAAACTCACCGCCGGTGAAATCGTCCGCATCATCGTCAATTCTACTGAGCATGAAGCGGCTGCACGCCGTGTGTTGCAACGCGTGCACGCCGACTGTTCGCAAGTAGAGTTCTTTCGGTTTCCCACCAATCGAGGGTGGACGCGCGACTTTGGACCGATCTTCGTCAAACGGTCGTCGCTCAACGCTGAGTGTGCGATCGTCAACTTCAAGTTCACTGCGTGGGCGAAGTATCCCGATTGGAAGAAAGATGTCCACGTTCATCGTCGCGCTGCGCGCGCGTTGGGGCTGCGCCTTTTCGAGCCGACATGGAACGGGAAGCCGGTGGTCCTCGAGGGCGGTGCCATCGACGTGAACGGCCGCGGCACCATCCTGACAACGGAAGAATGCCTGCTCGATCAGCAGACGCAAGTGCGTAACCCCGGCATGACGCGGAACGACCTCGAATGCATCTTTGCTGAGTATCTTGGCGCAACGAACACCATCTGGCTCGGCAAAGGCATCGTGGGGGACGACACGCACGGCCACATCGACGATTTCTGTCGCTTCGTCAACCCTACGACCGTCGTGCTCTGCACCGAAGACGATCCCACAGATGCAAACTACACGACGCTGATGGAAAACCGTGAACGACTGCAAGGCGCGAAGCTCGAAGACGGTTCGGGCATCAACGTGATTCCGTTGCCGATGCCGGCGCCTCTCTACTTCGATAATGTTCGCCTCCCGGCAAGCTATGCAAATTTCTACATCGCGAATGCTGCCGTTCTTGTTCCCACATTCAACGATCCGAACGACCGCGCCGCCTTGGGAATCCTCTCGGAGCTTTTTACTGATCGACCCGTGATCGGGATTCATGCCGTCGACCTCGTGTGGGGCTTCGGCACACTCCACTGCCTTACGCAGCAGCAACCGGCGTAAGCCGCCCGACCGTGGACCCGCATCGCACCAGTACCAATGTGCTCGTGCAAACGCCGTCATCAGCTTGGACGATGCTCATACAAAGGAAAAGGCTCGGCACGATACAGTTGTCTGTTTCATGCCGAGCCGATGTCCTTGACGCACGCGGAGCAGCTCCGTGCAGATCGCTCACGCCTTCATACGTCGCCCCCTCTCTTCGTAGGTGAAGAGCCACCCGCACACCTTGCCGGGATCGATCTCTTGGAAATTATTCCAATACTCTCGCGTATGCAGAGTACGCGAGCTGGTGTCATCAGGAGGGAGATGTTCCACCGCTTTGATGATCTGTCTGAAGCGTGACCGCCACACTTCCAGATTCTTCACGCGTAAGTCCACCCAACCGTCGTGTGCCCAGTGGTCGATGTTGGTGGGCGTAATGGGCAAGGTCGCTTCGCCGCGAGAGGGCGGTATTTTGATCGTCTGCCCGCGCAACAACGATTTGCCATCAGGCAAGAGGATCGGAATGCCGATGGAGATAATGTGCGATCGCAGTTCCGCGTCTTCGGTGATCAGCGTGGTCAGCGCTTTGCTCAACGTGCGTGCATCGGTGCGTGCAACGGTGTGCATGTTGGTGAAGCAGCGCTTGAGCAAATAGGATTCGTACAGCAGCTTCGAGAGCCGCGGGGGACCGAGCATCTCGAACGCAACGCTGTCCACCCCGTGCTCGTGTTCGAGTTTCTGCATTGCCTGCAGAGCGCCCGTGAACATGAAACCGGCACGATACGTCGGCGCAAGCGTCGCGTTATCCAACGCGTTGATGATGTCGTGCCCGGTGTTGCGTGCTTTCACCTCGAAGACGACGCACTCTGCGATTTCTTCCGGCGTCACGAACTCCATCTGCCCCGGTGTCGAGATCGTTTCGAACTCTCCACGCGAGAAAATCCCGTTCTCTCCCGTGTCGATGAAGACACTCTGGAGTGTATCCCCCGTTGCGCGAGCAACGTCCGGTGCATAGAGTTGGAGTTTTCCAGCCAAGCGGACGGCGCGTTCGGGCGGGCAATCGACCAACGCGATAGGTCGTCCGCGTTTTTTGATCGGGCCGAACCCCACCCGTTTCCAGGCGATCGCCGCTGTCGGTTTGATCTCTTTAGTGATCGGTGCATCGGGCGTTCGCCCCATCAAGAACAACAGGAGGGTGTGCGCACCGGCAACCGCCGACTTCGACAACAGCACCCGCGACGGACGCTCCTCGCTATGGGTGTATGGAATATTCAATCCCATCCCGCCTGTTCCGCTTGTGCCGATCTTGACGTAGATCTTCGTCTTCGCTTCACTCATCGAGCGATACATCACCTGCACGTGGCGGATCAACTGTGGGACGTACAGTGTGCACAAGAGTTTCTCCGCAGCGACCGCCAGCGGCTCGACCGACTTCTTCTGCCGCGCTTGCTGAATGCGCTGCCGCACTTCTCGTGAGACTTGAAAAATATCCTGATACGCAATTGCCGTGGCGGAGTTGACACAGTCGATCACGATATCAGGTTTGTATTGTTGGATGAGATGGTACAGCGTTGAGCGTTTCAAAACCTGCGGTGTCAGCTCTTCCACGATGTCGTCGATGATCATTGCTCGAAACTTCTCGCTGCTCAGCATCTCCTCACGTGTCAAATCCTTCAGTTGGTAGCGAACGAAAATATTCCCCCACCAGGGAAGAAAAAAGTTTTTTCCGACGTGAGGATACTCTCGTCGGAGATGGTCGACCGCCTCCATTGCCTCCTCCTTCAGAAGCGACGTCACGATCATGCGCCGCGGCTGTTCCTCCATGAGCTTACGACAAACGGCCGAGCCCACAAGTCCCCACCCGCCGATCACCAGTACAGTCTTATTCTTGATATCCATAGCCTTCTTTCATTCGATAGATTGAGATTGAACGATGCATGCGCGACATCGGATCGTCTCGACGATCCTTCCTTGCGTGGTGCCGCGACTCTTGATTCTGACGAGATGTGGAGAAAGAACGGGTGAGCCTGCAATCGTTACACGAACGAGCGAGAAGATGCAACCACCTCGAGAGCGAACCTGCGGATCGGTCTTCGAACGATGGCAGCCGTCATTTCACCCTCACATCAACGAGGAACTCTCTGTCAGCCCAACCGAGTTTCAGATACGTCAAGCTCTTGTCCGATGTCGGCTCAAAGCTGATCGTGAACGGGTCGATGGGCGCCTTCACGCTCTTCATCGTGAGCGCGATATGGGCAAGGTCCAGTTGAGGGTCGTATTCGGGGAACCCGGGTCCTTTCTTGTTGATGATCAGCGTACAGCCGCTGGAGGAAGGTTTGGAGTAGATGGTGTAAACGCCTGCAGGCACCGCCACACCTCCAAGGTACGTCGTTGCCGACGTGTGCAGTTCAGTTGCCAAGTTCGCGCCCGTCCGCCAGATGGTGTCGAACGGTACAATCACTCCCCACATGGTTCGCCCGCGCATAAACGGGCGGCTGTACTTCACCTTGACGGCAGCATTGTTCAGAACGATCTCGGCCGAGTCGAGCGGACTGACAGGCCGGATGTCGTCTCGCTTTTCGAAGCGTGTCCAGACCAACGTGTGTTCCCACATCAACTTCAATCTGCCGTGCGTCTTGCCTGTTGCATCGAACGCGATGGTCAACGTTTCGACGGGTGCTTCCAAGTGCTCGACGATGGCATCGAAGCGCGCGTAATCTTGCCGCTCGTCGTATGCTGTTCCCCATTGCCCCGTTTGTTTGTTGAGGATAAACTTCCAACCGGTGGGAGAGGGAAGCGTCCATAATGTGTATGTTCCTCGCGGCACCGGAACGCCTCCCAGCAGCATGTCGAGATTCGTCCGGAGGTGTGTCGCTTCGTTGGCACCCGTCCGCCACACCACACCATAGGGAACGAGTTCGCCCATGATCTTTCGCCCGCGCATGGAGGGCCGCCCGTAGTTCACGGAGATGAGATTGGTGTCGATCAAACAAAACACCGAATCGCGAGGACTCAGCGGCTTTGTCGGGGTTTGCGCTTCAACGGCTGGTGTCGGGGCAAGGAAGAGACCTGCAAGACCGATAATGAGCTTCGACATGGTGTGACCGTCAATGTGAGAGTGGTGTGATGAGATAATCGTATCGTGATTTCGAAGTGCCGGT
Organism: Ignavibacteria bacterium; assembly: GCA_040290295.1. Lineage (GTDB taxonomy): Bacteria > Bacteroidota > Ignavibacteria > UBA10030 > UBA6906 > CAADGV01. Next base: position 4,930 of record PSMW01000036.1, on the reverse strand, counting down.
GATTTCTTCTGTTGGAAACCCTCTTGCTTCGAGTCGGTTCTGCCGGCACATCGCCACGAACGTTGCATCATCGAACCAAATGCCACGGTCCGAAGGGATGAGGAGAGGTTCAAGTCCCAGCACCTGACGAATCTTCTGTCGGATGAAGCGCAGCACACTTCCCACGAAATGAACCGGACGGTCCTGCTGGAAACGTCGGATGAGCCGACGCCACGGAGAAACCCGCTCGGGCTGAAGCTTCGATTCATCGACGACGGCAATGTCGCTGATGAAGATCGTGGCGTTGTCCTTCGCCACGCGCCGGATTTCGGCGAGTGTTTGCATGCACTCATCTTTCGTTTCTTGTAGGCAGAATGCTCCGGTCATCAACACCTTGTCGAAGTATGCATCGGGATAGGGAAGAGAACTGGAAGGACCACAGGTGAACGAGACATTGGGAGAGTGGGCGAACTTCTTCCGCACGCGTTCAACGATGGCAGGCGCAACGTCGTGACCGCAGCATTGCTTCACGCGGTGACTGATCTTCTCGAAAAGCAATCCTTTCCCAGAGCTAATGTCCAGCACGCGATCATCAGCAATGAAGGGGACGAGGCGCAGGACTTTGTCGATACGAAATGCTGCCGAAGCGGGTCCATCGCCGGAGAGTTGATAGTCGTCCTTCAGGTACTTGGCGCGCAGTTCATATTCTTCGGCACGCGTCGTTGCCTTGACAATCTTGACCATGGTCGAGTCCTTCCTCAAAAGAACATTCTATCGATGGGCTACACCAGTATCGCGCACAAACGTCATAAGAGAGCCGCCTGCCCTCGACCGCTCTCTCACCATCAACCGTTACTTGAACTTCACCGAAGCAATCACCTTATCGTACGCGGCGGCGTACGCTTCGGACTGCGGCTTGAACCAATCCAGCGTAATGCGGATCACCTTGCCGTTGTGAACCACGAAGTAGACCTTACGCATCACGTCCTTCGTTGCCGCGAGTGTCAGCATCTTGGCAGGTTGCCCCCCAACTGTTGCGCTTCCTTGCGTTGCACCGCGGAACTTTCCTTTGTTCTGGTCGAACACCTTCTCCAATGTCAGTCCCTTCGCATCGAACACGTCGAAGCGGATCGAGCAGTCGAGTCGCCGCCCGCGCAATTCGACCACCTCCTCGAAGCTTCCCTTCGGAGGGTTGGTCGGACTGAAGTTGTCGGGATATTGGAACGTGAACATCCTGCCCGGGAATGTATCGAACGTTTCCGACGGCAATGTTTCGTCGCGGCCCGGCTCTTTGGGCTTTGCAGGTTGAAACGACTTAAGCGAAGCATCGAACACCTGCGCGTAGGCTTCGTAGAATTGCCCGAACCCTGCAAAGCCAAGGTCATACAGCATAGAATCTTTGGCGAGATAGATATGGTGCCCGTAGATGATGCTGTTCTTCCCGTAATTGGCGCCATACTTCACTTTTGTTCCTTCGATGCCGGCGACGGTAATCTTTTCTTCCGGCTGCACTTGGAAGCCGGCGGTCTTCATCTCGGCAATGTTCTTGGCGATGACTGCCGCGGGGTCGCCGGTTTTGATGGCATCGACGGCGATCTCCACACCGATGGTGCCCGGTTCGTTGGGGACGCGGAACTTTAGGTCAACGCCCGGAGCGTTGTAAAAGCGCGCCCGCCCGACTTCCGCGTTCACCGCGGGCCACTCTTTAGGATAACTGATCGCCCAGCCCAGCCCCGGGTCGCGGTATTCCTGCATCTCGCCGAGGGGAACAGGCTCCAACTTTTTCTCTCCGCAGCCGATCAGTATCGCCGCGGCGCACAGATCCATCAACAGTCGTGTCGTTTTCATAGCTCTACCTCTTGAATGTGAAGGGGGATGTCATTGATTCAGCGAATCGAGATGAACACACTTGTGCCGTCATCCTTTGGGGACGACGACGTCATACCAGGATTTCTTGGCGCGTTCACCCACCTCGTCGATGTACACATGCTTGGCTTCCAGGTACTCTTTCAGTCCTTCGATGCCGAACTCGCGTCCGATACCACTTTGCTTGTAACCGCCGAACGGTGCGCGCTCGTTGAGGAGATGCCATTCGTTGATCCACACGGTTCCTGCACGCAATCGCTTTGCGACGTTCATCGCTTTTTCGATATCCTTAGACCAAACACCGCCCGCCAAGCCGTAGATGGAATCGTTGGCAAGCGCAACTGCCTGATCGATCGTGTCATAGCGGATGATCGAAAGGACCGGACCGAAGATTTCCTCCTGCGCAATCGTCGATCGGTTATCGACGTGATCGAAGATCGTCGGCTCGACGAAGAATCCTCGTGCGCATGCCTCGTTCGAAGCTCTTCGTCCGCCCGTGAGTAACCGCGCGCCCTCCGATTTTCCTTTCTCGATGTACCCGAGGACGCGATCGAGGTGCTTTTGGGAGATGAGGGGTCCCATATCGGTGGTCGGCTGCATGGGGTCGCCGAGGCGAATCTTTTTCGTTTTCTCGACGAGCATCTCGATGAAGCGATCGGCAATCACGTTAGGAAGCAGCAATCGCGTTCCGGCTTCACAGCATTGTCCTGCGTGATAGAAGATCGCGTACATCGCGCCGTCCACGGCGATCTCCCAATCGGCATCATCGAGCACGATATTGGCTGACTTCCCTCCACATTCGAGCGTCACCTTCTTCAGGTTCGTTGCGGCAGCTTGCATCACGTATTGACCGGTCAGCGTTGAGCCGGTGAAGGCAATCTTATCCACGAGAGGACTCCTGACCAATTCGGCGCCTGCTTCGGGTCCGAATCCTGTCACGATGTTGATGACACCGGGAGGGAAGCCGATCTCACGAAGATGTTTTGCCAATTCCATAATCGTCACCGACGTTTCCTCGGATGGCTTGAGGACGATGGTGTTGCCGGCGATCAGTGCAGGACCGAGTTTCCACACGGCCATCTTTAAGGGAAAATTCCACGGAATGATCGCCGCGACAACGCCGATGGGTTCGTGCAGAAGCAGATTTTTGCTGAAGCCCGGCTTGGAGACTCCTTCGAGTTCACGATCCAACTCCGCGAGGCCCAACTTCGCAAAGTTCGCGAGATTGCGCGCGCTGAGATAAATATCTTCCCCCGCTTTCCGAATGGTGGAGCCGGAGTCCATCACTTCCAACTCGACGAACAGCTTCTTGTTCTCGTTGATTTTGTCGGAGAGCGCCTTGAGCAGCGCAGCACGTTCTTCACGAGGCATGCGGGGCCAGGGACCGTTGTCGAATGCATGACGCGCAGCCGTGATGGCACGTTGCACATCCGCAGCACCGCCGCGTGCAAAGCGCGCAATCGGCTCGTGGTTGTAGGGATTGATGCCGGTGAACGTGCGCTTCTCCGCCGCGTCGACCCATTCGTTGTTGATGTACAATTGGTACTCTCTCACCGGTGAGGCTCCTGTGCGTTGGTGCTGTGTGATGGGATTGTGTTCAACTTCTTGCAGCATCAAGATAGGAAAAATGGCACATATCCTCAAACGCCATCGATTGGATTTCACTGAAGAAATGATTAGTTTTTCGACGCTTCGTATCGACACCACGATTCTCCAATCCATGATCTCGTATGACGATTCGTTACGTTAGCCTTCTGCTGGTCCTCGCCTTCGGGGCATCCGCCGCCTATGCAGGGAACAGCGCGCGTCAGGTGCGTGCCGTGCGCATAACAACCCCGCCGACGATCGACGGATTTCTGCACGAGGAAGTCTGGAAGGCGGCAGAACCTGCTACCGATTTTGTGCAACTCGATCCTGAAGAAGGACAGCCCGCTTCTGAACGCACCGAGATTCGCCTGCTGTACGACGACGATGCTCTCTATATCGGTGCGATGATGTACGATAGCCGCCCGAACGACATCGTTGCCCGTTTGACGCGAAGAGACAATATCCTCGAATCTGACCGCATCGGCATCTTCATCGATTCTTTTCATGACCATCAAACATGTTATCGCTTCGGTATCAATGCAGCGGGGGTGAAAGTGGATGTGCTGCACTACGACGACGGCAGCAAGGAAGATCAATCTTGGGATGCGGTCTGGGATGTAGAGACACGTCTGCTTCCCAACGGGTGGTCGGCAGAGGTGAAGTTGCCGTTACGTATTTTCCGCTATCGCTCCGATGCTGCCGAGCAAGAATGGGGAATCAATTTTACGCGGCTGGTCACACGGCGTGGCGAGCGCGCCGATTGGATTTACATCCCCAAGAAGGAAAGCGGATTCGTGTCGCGCTTCGGACACCTCGTCGGCTTGCGTGACCTTCCCTCGCCCCGGCATATCGAGGTGCTGCCCTTTGTTGTGAGCAAACAGGATTGGCAGCCCGTGCGTCCGTATCAGCGTCCGATCGACAAGCTCTCCACCGATGCCGGCATCGACCTGAAAGCAAATCTCTCCAACAACTTCCTGCTCGATGCAACGTTCAATCCCGACTTCGGTCAAGTCGAAGCCGATCCTTCGGTCTTGAACTTGACGACATTCGAAACGTTCTATCCGGAGAAACGACCCTTCTTCATCGACGGAACACAAATTCTTCGCTTCACAACGCTCGGTAGCGATTTTGGTCCGGGCATGTTTTATTCGCGGCGCATCGGTCGAGCGCTTTCAGCCTCCGAGGTCCGTGTGCCGCCCGGCGGCGAGATTGTTTCGCTTCCTTCCTCAACAACCATCCTCGGTGCCGCCAAACTGACCGGCAAAACCAACAGTGGATTCTCCATTGGTATCTTGCAGGCGTTCACGAAGGAGATGCGCGCAACCGTCGCCGACTCGTTGGGACGAACGTTCGAGCAGGTTGTCGAGCCTTTTGCACATTACAACGTCGTGCGTTTTCGGCAGGACGTGTTGACGAACTCGGTAGTGGGGATGATTCTCACCTCGACGGCGAAAGACAAACGTTTGCCAGGCATAACGGCGGGCATGGACTGGAATCT
>PSMW01000008.1:114834-127939 GCA_040290295.1 Ignavibacteria bacterium | reverse complement strand
CCCGCCGAAGCCGCTTCGTGGCGTAGGCAGGCGAAGGCGAGGGGAACGCCCATACTTCCCGAGGCTGCTGCGCATGTGTCGTGACGAGTTATGTTGAATGAGACGTTGAAAGGAGGTGTGGAGAGGCATCAGACGTCGAAACACTAGGGGGTAAGGCGGCGATCGGGAAATGGGTCAAGCTCGGCTTGGCCGAGTCGGATGCGCAACGTTCACGGTGTGCGAGCGGGAGGAAGATAGAGGTAGATGCGCTGCCACTCATCTTCGTGAATCAGCGAAAGAAAGTGCCGGTGCCTATCGAAGAACTCTTTGCCGATCGTTCGATCCAGAGAAAAGCGCGTGTACAATTCCCCCCGGTGGATCGTCCACGGTGGAAGAGAACAACACGCGTTGCGGTGAGAGCCGGTCGAGTTCCTGTGCAAAACGTTTGTCGAGGTGCGTGTGTTGCCACCACGTCGTCAGCACGAATGCGCCGGAATAGTACCGTAGGTATGCGTCCGGAATATACCCCGCACCTGTGACGATCACGTCGTCTGCCGACGCATGTTCGATGAGCCATCGGTTGAACACGTACCAGTAGTCATTCTCGTGGGTTGTTTGAGGCAGGACGCTTCCCACCAGATTGACGGTGAACAGTAGCACGGACATCGAGCATAACGCGAGGCGTACTGTCCGATCAACGAGCAACACAGCGCTCATCACACTCAGTGCAAGGATCGCGAACGGAAGGAGCGAAATCCAAAACTCACTGTTAAGCGGTTCCCACCAGATGTTGAACACTCCGTACGTGATGATGTACGAGCCGCACAGCAGCAGAACAAAACGTAACGGCGATGATGCTGTTACTCCATGGACGATAGCGACTCGAGCCGAGCGACGAAGAAGTCGCCCAACCAAGACGACGACCGTCGAACCCAAAGCCAAGCTCAGTGCGAGGAGGATGGAGGTTCTGAGCGCTGAAGCATTCCGCATCAAAAACATTTCTTCGCGGAGCATGTGATGGGGTGCCAGCAAGGTGATGAACGACTGGAACGTCTCGAGGGCGAACAAGAAATGTCCGCCCACGATGGCACGCATCAAACCGACGAGGGCTTGCAGGGGGGCAGCAAGAGTCCAGTGGCCCCATCGCCCACCGAACGTGCTTCCCATACTCCAGAGTATGATCCTTTGCCATCCTCGAGCACCATGAACGAGCGTGGCTGCAAGGGCATACGATACAAGAACGATTGGTACACTCGAAACGCCGTAGAGCATGAGGCCACGCATCACTCTGCGGCGAGCGGCTTGCTCACTATTTGTTCGAAACAGCCAAGCGTACGCGGCAAGAATCATAAAGCCGAACAACACATGCTGTTGATGCAGCAACATCGCTCCCGCGTGTGTACATCCGAGGATGCCATGATGTGAGAACTTGTACGGCTGCTCACTAGTATGCGCACAAGCCGATGCACGCTCAGCATGACAAAAGGCAGAGGCAGAATATACGTTTCCCCTTCGACGCTGTACCACCAATAACCATAGGAGAACGCCAGCATCAGGAGTGCAACGACTTTGATAAGACACGGCAAGCGCAAAAGCGTAAGGATGCGGTAGAAGACCGACAGCGTTACCATCGAAGCAAGCGTGTTCACCAACTGCATGACCGGCATGGTTGGACCGCCGTAGCCGAGCATGGAGGCAACCGTGAAGATCAGTCTGTTGAGGGAAGCAAACCGGAGGTGATTGGGATGGAACACATCCGTCGGCGAGCCGCGGGTGATATCCACAGCATAATACAAAGCATCTTCAGCCTCGCTATGGTTCACCGCGAGGGTGGAAAGATACACCATGCAAACGACGAGAACGCAGGCGGTGGCGAGGGCGTTATCGGGTGGAAGAAATCTCGCAGCTACGTTCGATGCACCGGTCTTCCCAGACAACCGTAGGCTCCCTTCCCCCAATGAGATTTGTGTCTCTTGACATCGCGCTTCACCTGCGGAGAATACTCTGAAGATGGACGAGCGGAACGTTCGTGCGTGACGGAATGAAGCCAAGTTCCATACTCGCTCGTGTTTTCGAAGCATATGGAGCAAGCAAGTGAACGTGAGGCTTGGGTAAATAAAGAAATGGTCGGCAAGAGTCAAGTCAAGCGCGGACGCTGTTCTCTCCGCTTCCGATAGAGAATCTCACGGAAGGGTGAAGCCGCAACGAGCAAAAGCACGCTTCCCAGACAGTCGACTTTGCACTCCTCCCCAATGCGTGAGGTTGGCTCGAGACGGAAGTTGTCGATACTTCATACCATTGGTGGGATTGCCTCTTCGCTTGAGCTTCTCATGCGGATTTCGGTGATGTTCCGGCAGGCTCCCATCGAGGAGTTCTCGCTGTTGACCGCAAGGCACAGATTCCTTATCCTAAAACGCAACGGCCGCGTTGTTTTCATCGTTCAGTGAGAAGGAGAGACCGCCATGACTATCCACCAAATCCGCTCGGCCGACGGCACGGGCACCCTTTCGTATGTAGTTCTTGACGAAGCGACAGCCTCTGCCATCCTCATCGATCCAAACCGTGAAGACCTCGAGAAGATCACACTGCTCCTTCGCTCGAGCCGTGTACGGCTCACTCATATTTTCGACACGCATACTCATGCCGATCACATCTCCGGTGCCGGCGAGATGCGAGAGCTTTTCGGCGCAGCAACCGTCATGCACGAGAACACCAAGAACAAGTGGAAGATCGTCGATCAGGGAGATGCGTTCGGCATTGGCGATACGTTGCGTGCAAACGCGAAAATTCCCATCGACATGTACGTTCATGACGGTGACGTGATCGAGTCGGGCACGATGGCGGTGCGCGTGATCTTCACGCCCGGGCATACGGACAATCAAATCACGCTCCACATCGGCGACAATCTTTTCACCGGCGACCTTTTGCTCATCGGACAAGCCGGACGCAGCGACTTGCCGGGCGGAAATCCGGAAGAGCAGTACGACAGCCTCATGCAGAAGATTTTGCCGCTCCCCGATCAGACGAAAATTTATCCGGGACACGACTACGAAGATCATACGTTCGCCTATCTGGGCGATGAGAAGCGCACGAATCCTTTTCTCCAACCTCGCACAAAAGCAGAGTACGTCCGGTTCGTTCAGGAGTTCTTCCCTCCTCTCGCAGAAGAGGCGGGCGGGAAGATGACGCTGCAATGCGGCGTGCAACGTGTGCCGCAGCCGACGGATCAGTTCAAAACCATTTCCGCCGACGAGCTGCATCAGCTTCTCGCGACGACGCCCAAGGTGTTCCTGCTGGATGTACGAGAGCCTATCGAGTTGATGGCAACGGGAGCGATCGAAGGAGTCCGCAATATCTCCGTCCGGCACTTGCATGATCGCCTCGAAGAATTGCCGAGCGAAAAATCCATGCCCATCGTGTGCGTCTGCGCCAGCGGCAATCGCTCGATGGAAGCTGCTCACTTGCTTCAACAGAATGGCTACACGAACGTCTTCAATCTCAAAGGTGGAACACTGCAATGGATGCAGCGCGGCTATCCTATTGTGCGAACCTTGGTGAAGGCATGATCTCTTATCTCGAAAGGATACAACGATGAAACGGATTCCATGGAGTATCGGCGCAGGCTTGGTGATCGTCGCTGGGGCGGTCCTGTTCAGCCAAGTTTCGAAGCACGCTGCAACAGTCTCTGTCGAAGAGGCTCAGAAACTCATCACGAGCGATTCAACGGTTGTCGTGTTGGACGTGCGAACGCCGAAAGAGTTTACGGGCGAGTTGGGGCATATCGACGGCGCAATGCTCATCCCCGTGCAGGAGTTGGAAGAGAGAATCGGGGAGCTGGAAAAGGTCAAAGGCAAGAGGGTGCTTGCCATATGTCGGACGGGACGTCGTAGCGCGGCCGCGGCAGAAATCCTCAGCAAGCAGGGTTTCCACGCGTTGAATGTGGAAGGCGGCATGGTGAAGTGGGTCGAGGAGGGGCTTCCTATCGTCAAAGAGAAATGAGTTGCGGGACGCCCGCCCGTGGATCCTCCCCTCAATTCACAATTCCCAAGCGGCGAATGACGATATCTTTTTCCTTGATCGTATCCTGTGCTTGAGTGACAGCGGAACGGATAACGTTGCGCAATTCGCGCACGTTGCCGGGCCAGGAGTAGTTCAGCAACTTGCGCATGGCACCGGCGTCGAAACCGCTGATGGAGAGATTGAATTCTTTGTTCGCTTCCTCCAAGAAATGTGTAGCTAACAACGGGATGTCGTTGTCTCGCTCGCGCAGAGGCGGCAGCACCACTTCGTATTGGCGGATCAGTTCGTAGAGTTGAGCGTTGAATTTCCCTTGTCCGGTGAGCGCCTTGAGGTCCGAGGTGGTTGAAGCGATGAGGTGAATGTCGCACGGTATCGGTGCACCGCCGTAGCGTGGTTTGAAAGTCTTGGTCTGCACGATGTTGAGAATTAACTCTTGCGCCGGCATGGCGAGCCAGTCGATACGATCGAGGTAGAGCGTTCCCATGTTCGCCTCCTCGATCTTACCTGCTTTGCGCGGCGCGGTCGGTTTCCCGTCGCCGAAAAGTTCGGTCTCCATGATGTTGGGCGGATACGCCGCGCAATCGAAAATCACCATCGGCTTTTCCTTCCTCCTCCCGCTCTGGTGCACTGCCCAGGCGGCGAGGTCCTTTCCCGTTCCCGGCTCCCCGACAATCAGCAACGGCTTGTCGTAAGCGGCAATCTTTTGGAGCATATCGACGGCGGCCGTCATCGCTTCGCTTTCACGAATGATGCTGTTCATCGTGAAGCGTTTGCCGAGGTACTTCTTCAGGTACGAAAGTTCTTTTTGGACTGTCTTGTTGCGCAGTGCCGAGCTGATCTTGTGGGTGATCTCGTCGTTGCTGAGGGGTTTTTGCAAATAATCGGTCGCGCCCATGCGTATCGCTCCCACGGCGGAATCCACAGAACCGTAGCCGGTGATCATGATGACGATGGCGTCGGGATCGAACGAGATGATCTCCTTCAACACCTGCAAGCCATCCATCCCCGGCAATTTCAAGTCGAGCAAGAGAACGGAAGGCAGTTCCTCCATATACTTCTTGATGCCCTCTTCGCCACTGAGCGAATAGCTAACGTCGTACCCTTCGATCTCGAGCACATCCTTCAGGATCGCACAGATGGCATCGTCATCATCGATGATGAGCACTTTGGTCATTAGACTGCCCCTGCAGACATGTCGTTGGTTCGCGTGAATAAAATCGGGCGAGAATTGCGGATCAATATACGCAACTCCCTACACGACTGCAAGAATGCACACGCGGCAAGCGGTGCGGTGTGGCCGACCTCACGCGTTGCATCTTTGGCTCGAATCGGTTATACTGATTTCACCTTCACACCGGCACCAGCGGCGCATGTATTCGATCATCATTCCCATTTACAACGAAGAGCAGACGCTTCGTGTGTTGCACGATCGACTCGTGGAAGCACTCCGCCCGTTGGGTGAAGACTACGAGGTGATCCTTGTGGACGACGGGAGTAAAGACGGGTCGTATGAGCTGATGAAGTTGATCCACGCCCATGATGCACGCTTCAAAGGCCTACGGCTCTCGCGTAATTTTGGCCATCAGATTGCGATCTCGGCGGGGTTGGATTTCGCACGCGGCGACGCGGTGATCCTTATGGATGGCGACCTGCAAGACCCGCCCGAACTTCTTCCGCAGATGATCGCGAAATGGAAGGAGGGCTATCAGGTGGTGTACACGGTGAAGACCAGCAGGAAGGAGAGTCGTCTCAAGCGTTTTGCGTTCAAGATGTTCTACCGCATCCTGCACGCGCTCTCGAGTGTTCAGATTCCGATGGATGCCGGAAATTTTTCGCTGATGGATCGCCGCGTGGTGGAGATTCTCCGTCGCATCCCCGAACGCCATCGCTATATCAGTGGCTTGCGAGCGTGGATAGGGTTTCGGCAAATCGGGATCGAGTACGACCGCGGTCTCCGATACGCGGGCAAGCCGCAGATGTCGATCGGGAAGCTTGTTCAACTTGCACTCGATGGGATTTTTTCGTTCTCCCATGCACCGCTGCGCGTGGCATCCTATGTCGGCTTCCTTTCCGCTCTCGTAGCGTTTGCGGGCGGTTTGTACGTCATCTACGAAAAGCTCTTCACCGACAAAGCCATTCTCGGTTGGGCATCCACGATTTCCACGATTGCTTTCCTCGGCGGCTTGATCCTCATGACGCTTGGGATCATCGGGGAGTACATCGGCAGGATCTACGACGAAGTGAAACAGCGCCCACTGTACATCGTCAGCGAAGGGATAGGTTTCGAGCAAGAACCATCGCGTTCTTTGGCTCGTTCACAGGAGAGCTTGACCTCCAATTAAACGCTCGGTAGCGTCATTTCAAGGAAGGAAAAATCATGAGAGGAACATCGCTCTTGTTCACATTGCTGTACCTTGCGGTGACGGCTTTGGCACAGTACACCGAGCCGAGCGGCGGGTTGTATCCCACGAATCTCGAGTTTTTCCAGGACGATGTTCGGAGTGGGATCGTGACGCAAATGTGGGGAGGCTCTGCCGGCATCGATAGAACCGTCGTTCGTAACGGCGCCGCAAGTTGGCGTTGGGACATCAGCAACGTCAGCGGCATCCACATCATGTGGGGTGGATGGGACAAGGACACGACGGTCTTTTGGGTTCATGACAATTCCTATTTGAGTTTCTGGATCCGTCCCAGCAGCAGCGACATCAAGTTCGCTGTGCAACTCGGCTACATGGAGGGCCAGCACGACGTCATCCTGATGCGTGAAGTTGGTGACGCCGGTCAGTGGAAACAGTACGAGGTTCTCTTGCCGTCATCCGTCGTTAAACGTCCGTTGAACGATCTCAAGTTCGTGTTCACCGGTGTCGCGCGCGGGACGGTGCATGTGGATGACCTTCGGATTTCCCATGTTCGACTCTATGCGGGCAAGGGTGAGCCGCCTTCGATCAAAGGCATCTACGCCGACCAGATCGGGTACGATACCTACGGCATCAAGACGTTCTCGTCGGAAGCGTACGAATCGTATTCGATCGTTCGACTGAGCGATAACAACGTGCTGTACACCGGCACGGACAAACGCAAGGTGATGCACAACGCGGTTGGCGATGTTGTGGTCTATGTTGGAGATTTCACCTCTTTCGAGACACCGGGTCGCTACGTGATCAAGCTTGATAACGGTACGACGTCGTATCCGCTCGAAATCGGACCACACGTGTACGATGCGACACTCCGAGCGGCAATCCGCTTTTTCTATTATCAGCGCAACAACACCGCCATCGAGATGCCGTACGCCGAGGGACCGTGGGTTCATGAAAAAGACGAGAAGGAACTCGTGCTGCGTCCCCGATCGATGGGCGGCACGCATATCGTCCGTAAAGGATGGCACGATGCGGGTGATCTCGCTATCTACATGCCGAACCATACCTACGCATGCTTCTGGCTCGCGCTTGCGTGGGATGATTTTCGCTTCGCCTCCGACAGCTTGAACATTCCGGAGTCGGGCAATGGCGTGCCCGACCTGCTGGATGAATTGCGTTGGGGCTTGGACTGGATTCTCGATATGCAGGATACAACCGACGGTGGATTCTTTCACAATATGTGTGTCCTGAAGAACTCACCATACACCTACGGTCGCACTACGCCTCTGACGATCACGGGCTACGAACTCACGAACAAGACGACGGCGGCGACTGCGGCTGCATCGGCGATGCTGGCTTATGCCTCCACGATCTTTCGCTCTTTCGATGCCGACTACGCTGCACGGATGCTTCGCTCAGCGGTGAGAGGCTGGCAGTGGCTCGAAGCTCACCCCGAAGAAATCAAGATCACCGAGAACTGCGACGGCTACCAAGATGCCGACGACATTCATGCGCGGTTCTTCGCCTCCGCCGCACTGTTTCTCGCAACGGGCGACCAAACGTACCACGAGTTTTTCTTGAGGAAAGACCCGGGGAGCCACTGGATATCGGACTTCAACAATCAGACGAATCTTGCTTACCTGCTTTATCTGCGAACGCCGAATGCAGACCCGAAGAAGCAATCGGAGATCCGAAACCTCCTCGTCTCACGCGCGCAAGAGGCAAACCGCGACCGTCTTGCTCATCCGTTCGGTTTCGTCGGTTATTACTATTGGGGCTCGTTGGGGACTGCGTTTGCTCGCGTCGGCAATTACAACTTGGTTGACTGGCGGTTGAACAACAATCGCAACTCTCTCTTTACTGCTCAGCAGCAACTGCATTACACCTTCGGGCAGAACTCACTCAGCTTTGTGTACTTCAGCGGATTTGGTGTGAACAGCATGAAGAACGCGTTCCACCATTGGCTCAAGGCGCTCAATGCAACTCCTCATAACTTCCCTGGCTTGCTGCCCGGGGGGCCAAACGAAAATCCCGATCCGAGTGAACGAAATCTCGGCCCGCTCGGCAACGGCTACAACAAGCCGCCCGATACGCCGATCGATCAACGGTACACGGACAACGACAGTTGGTCAACAAATGAAATCGCCGTGAATCAAAGCGCGCAGTTAGTATACATGCTTGCCGCAGCACAAGCGTACGCACGTGGAAGGAAGTAGCTTAGTCGTACGTGGCGGATTCTTCGGAAGGAACACCGCCTCGGTATTCTCTTACCACCTTTTTCAACCCCACGGAGCGCCAGAAGAGCCTCCACAAGCTGCGAACGAGGATACTCGTATCCATCCAAACGTTTCTATTCACTGCATAATATCCTTCGGCGATCACTTGCTCTTCCTCGGTCGTTCCATCAACTTCGTTCGTATCGAGAATGCTAATGGCCCCACCTTGGCACTTCAACCGCGTCCGCCGATATTCCTCCGCCACGGAAAAGGCAATCTCGGGATCGATCGGTCTGTTCCCGACAATCATGATATCGCCTTTCACCACATTGATCAGATTACCAAGCCGGGCGATGACATGGGGAAGCATCGTCAAGGGATCGGGGTTGTGTCCCACGGGGACACGTGTGAGATCGGCAGGACCGAGATAGATGAGATCGAATACGCGCAGACGCAACTTGCCGTCGGCAAGATCCCCCACATCGGGCGCGAGTCGGCGGACACGAGTGATAAGTGGGAATTTGAGTCCCAGCATCAGCAGCAGGAACAACACTGCAAGAAGCGGCGACAAGAGGAGCAAGAGCAACGCCGCGAAGGCTCGGTTGATGAGCATGTAGAGTTTGTACCCGGGCTTGGACTTCTTGATCTCAAATGCAACAAGCCCATCTTTTATCGGGATAAAGGACTTGCTCTTGAGGTCGATCATTACGTTACCCTGGATGATTGCATCGTGCACGAGCGTTTGCGGACCGATGAATGTATTGGGGAGGATGATGGTGTTGTGCAGATTGGCTCCCACGTCCACCATCACGTCATGTCCGATGATCGTGTCACTACCCAAGTTCACTCCCTTCCCAATGCGACAGTTGTCGCCGATGAGGAGAGGTGCTGCGAACGATACGGCGCTCGATGCGTTGATGTTCTTTCCCACCCACACGCCGGGTTGGAGTTCGATGCCGGGAATGACGACACCGGGAAATTTTCCCGCGAGGATATCTTTCTGCACTTGCACGTAAGAATCCCAGTTATGCACCTTCGCAAGAGGTCCTTCGGCCACGAAACCGAACAGATGAAGCTTAACGGTTTGGTGTGCTAAGTAACATGCTTGCAACAGATTATGCCCGAGCGTATCGGTGAGCAAATCAAGCGTTTCAGGCTCGATGATACAGATACCCGTGTCCATCGGCAGGGATTTGGGGGGATTGTGACTTTGCGCCGCAACACCGCTGACGCGATCGTTCTCGCCCAACAACAGAACGAAACCAGGTGCGAGCGACTCGCTTGTCATGCACACGAACGTTGCGTCGGCGCGTTTTGACCAATGAAACTCCAGTGCCTCTCGCAAATCCAGGTCGGTAACAATGTGAGACGGGAGAATCACGAGCGTCTCTCCTTCTAAGGAGGGGCGCATTTGGCGAAGCGCTGCGACCAGTCCAAACGGCGGGCGCTCGAAGTTATAGCTGATGCTTGCACCCCAGCGGGCACCGTCATCGAAGTATGACTGAACCTTGTTGGAGAGGTGATTGCAACTCATGCGTATCGTTTTCACGCCGTTCCGCACGAACAACTCCACTTGATGTTCCATCAAGGGCTTGTTCACAATCGGCAGCATTCCCACCGGCATCTGATAGGTGAGCGGCTTGAAGGCGTCGGCAATGGTGGAGGGGAGTATGATCCCTTTTGCTGTCGGCTGCATGATTACACTCGATGCATGGTGTAGTGTTTGCAGGCAAGGTCGACCGATTCGAACATCTCGAAGACGTGATGCAGGTTCATAAGCTGGAAGGTGCGAAGGAGCTCGGGGCGCAAGCCTGCAAGACACAATCTCCCCCCAACCGACGATACATGTTTGAGCGATTTGACAAGCACGCCGATGCCCATGCTATCCACCACGCGGGTGTTGTGAAGATTCACAACCACAATAGGTGCGTATTCTCTCGTCGCCGATTGAATAGCGGTGAGCAATTCCTCTCCATGTTCGAGTGTCAATCTTTCTCCCGGATCGAGAATGAGAATTCCACTATGGGCATGTTCTTCGATCGTCATCATCATTCGGGTCACAAAATCTTTGCTACAATCAAGGTCATGTCGTCTGTGATGGGAAGAGGAGAAAATGCCTCGAGCTGATGGAGGACACGACGAAGACATTCCTCAGCCGAGCCGTGCCCAAACTCCCGCAGTAATACTGAAAGTCGTTCCTCTCCGAAACGCTCTCCATGTTTGTTCATTCGTTCGATAACGCCATCAGTAAAGAAGGCAAGAACGTCTCCTTCGTGCAGGAAGGCGGAACGTTCGCGCATGCGTTGGAGAGGCTCGATCCCTCCGGGAATGCCGTCGGAGCACAGGCGCTCTGTCGCGCCTGTGCGAGCACGCACCAGCATCGGACTACCGTGTCCCGACCCCGTGTAGGAGAGAATCTTCTCTGCGGGATCATACACACCATAGAAAAGCGAGAAAAGCTTCTGCGTTGCGACCGCTTCCTTATGCAAGATGCTGTTGAGCTTGCCGACGACGGAGACAGTCGAGAAAGACTCGCGCGCAAGAAAGTGCATCGTCGAGCGCAGCATGTTGGCGAACAGCGCGGCGGAGATCCCTTTCCCTTGCACATCGGCGATCGTAATCCCGATCTTGTTCTGGTCGAGCAGAATCAGATCGAACGCATCGCCGCTGACATGTTCTGCCGCCTGTGTGTGCACAGCGATATTCAATCCACACACACTCGATGGAGGAATCTCCGGCAGCAACCTCTTCTGAAACGACGCCGCTTCTTCCAATGTTATCGACGGATCGTTCCCCGGTCCCGGGGAATAGCGCCGGTGAAGTTCGTTGATCTGAGCGGTCAAGCCAACGATTGAGCCTACGTGATTCGCTACGCCGATCATGCCGCTTTCTGCGCTAAAAGAAAGCGTGTGCCCGTTCGTGTCGAATGCGAAGAGACCTATGGTTTCTTGCTTCCAGAGGAGAGGCACGAGAAGAAGATCACCCGCGTAGTGAATACGTCGTTGAGGCTCGAGCGCGAACAGTTCGAGAAACCGCTCACCTCGTCGTTGGACGAGCACTTCGAATTGCTGCAATGCTCCAGAGCGCCGGCGTGCGTGATGCACGAACAGCAAATCGATGGGCGAAGGGAAGAATGCAAGTCCACCCTCAGCATGAAGGATGGTGCACAAGCCCTCAACCGCCCCCCGCACCACAGCGTACTCATCGGCAAGGGTGTTGATTTTGTCCGACAGAGCGAGAAACGAACGAGACAGACCCGCGCGAGCGGACGGAACCCGCACTGGCGTGGATTCCGAACGCGCAAGCACTGTTCCTTGTCCTGTGTTAGCCATACTGCTCGTGCGTGGTGTTTCCGTGAATATTCAGCGTGCTGCCGACACCACCGTGACTGAGGGGGTGCCGAGAGTATTTACGCATTGTGTGCACTCGCCTCCGGCACTATTGCCAATGGCGGCGAGTGTTTATCTCTGCCGTTGAAGAAGACGAGGGCAGATTCCAATGTTGGATGTACGATGACTTGTTCGCGCAACCCTGCAGCCCGTAGCGTGGTTGCGAGAAACGAATTCGTGGTCACGACGTGAAGTTGCGCGCCCCCTCGTTCTGCCTGCCAACGTTCGCGCAACCACTGTATGCCCCCCGCATCAACGAAACGCATTTCCGAAAGATCGACGATCGTCCGTGTCTCCGGACCACCGAAAGTGACACCATCGGCGAAGGAACGAGTCCAGTCGGTCAATTCACCGTAAAACGACACAATGCGCACCGTGCCATCGATGGTACGGTCGAACACGCGCAGCGGGTGACACCCGAAAAACGTCAGCACGTCGAGGGCTTCAGTCAAGGATCGATAAAGCGCCAAGACGTCGTGGAGGCGAGCGATGCGGAGTATCGTGCGCGAGACTCTTCCGGTAACCACAAGGCAATGTTTCGCTTGTCGTCGCATTGCTCGATCGATCGCCACGAGTGCGGAGAGTGCTTCCGAATCAAGATGCACGCAATGATGGAGATCGACCACGACGGCGTCGCAAGGGTATTGGTGGAGTGTGACTGCCAATGCTGCGAGCTCGTGTTTGTGGCAACCTTGTACAAGCAACACGCGCATCGTACCGTCGTGTGCCGTCACCGTCATCGTACTAACGGAGGACGCTTCTTGGCGTCCTGCTTTCGCACGTGGAGTAAGCAGACGCATCAGCGCATCCACTCCGGTTTCTAAGACGAGAGGGATGAGCCCGTCGCGGATATCGATAGCGTAGCGTTTTCCCAAGCGTCGCGGCTCGAGCAGAAGGCGAAAAATCCACTCCGTGCTGGTGCGTTTCATCCATTCGGGTGCACGCGGTACAATGCCAGAGAGAAAATCCAATGTTGCTCCCACACCGATCAGGACAGGCACACGGAGTTTCTGGAGGTTCATCGACATCCAATATTCTTGCTTCGGATTGCCGAAGGCGATCATCAGAATGTCCGGAGCGGCGGCATTGATACGTTCGACCAGATCATCGTTTGCCATTTCCCAGACCGTTTGGAACGGCGGTG
>PSMW01000008.1:106743-114824 GCA_040290295.1 Ignavibacteria bacterium | reverse complement strand
TATGATACCCGCGATGCGCAAGCCGGGATAGAGCTTGCAGCATCGCTCTGCTGCCCGTTCGCCGACACCTTCTCGTCCACCAAGAAAGAACACGGAATGTCCCTTCTTCGCCGCCCGCTCCAACAACATCGGGGCGAAGTCCGAGCCGGCCACGCGCTCGGTCAACGGCGGACGCATCGTACGACCAGCCCACACGAGCGGCATGCCGTCCGGCGTCGTCAACGCCGCGTTGTACATGATGCGTTTGAGGATCGGATCCTTCATCGACCGCACAACGCAGTCAAGATTTGCGGTGATGATGATGCGGCTGGTGCGTTCCCGAATCGCCTCCTCGAAGTAGGTCAGCGTTTGCTCGGTCGTCAAACCGCTGAAGGGAATCCCTAAGACGACCGTCATCGGAACCGCGTTGTCGGCACGGATGCTGGTCACGATGCCCCCCGACCTGTGATCATGACTTTGACGGTTTGCAGAACGAGGAGGATGTCCTCCTTGAGCGAGCGCTTATGGAGGTACTCCATATCGAGCTTCACTTGACCTTCGAACGGGATTTCGTTTCTGCCTTTGACTTGCCACAAGCATGTCAAGCCCGGCATGCCGTCCAAGCGATAGTGATGCCGATTCTTGTACAACGTCACTTCGCTCGGCAGTGGAGGCCGTGGACCAACCAAGGACATGTCTCCTTTCAGCACACACCACAGTTGGGGAAGCTCGTCGAGACTGAAGCGGCGAATGATCTTCCCGACCGGTGTGACGCGTGGGTCGTTCTTCATTTTGAAGATGACTTCTCCTTTCATCTCGTTGAACGCTAAGAGCTTCGACTTCAAATCTTCCGCGTTCACGACCATTGAACGGAACTTGTAGAACTTGAAGTGCTTTCCCCACTTGCCCACGCGTGTTTGCGTAAAGATGACCGGACCACCATCGTATAACTTAATGGCGGGGGCGATCAGGAGCATAACGGGCGAGGCGAGCACGAGAATGATCGTTGCGCCGATAATATCGAAGAGACGTTTCGCCGGATCGCGCAAAGCGACGCCCCCCCTCCACATCATGACTTTTAGCTTTGCAAGGAAGGCTCTCCAGGCGCGCGCACGCGCCGAACTGTGTAGGCGAACCGGTTGCTGAACCGGTGCAGGCGGTGCAAGCGTCTGCGGCGTAGGAATCACATCGCCACCAAGTTGCGTATCGAATGAACTGTCCTGCGTATTGAATGACTCCGACATTTCTCCCCCTTTTTGTACAGCAAAGACTTATCGTTCTGTCCGAACCCACCCCTTTTGGGTGTGGCCGATGAGCATAGCCAGATACACACGCAGTTTCCAGAGCAGATACCGGGGCACATACAACAATGCCAACATGTTGCGAAAACGAATCCGCGCAACCATCAGTCCGAACAGGCAGTGCAGCGTAATCATGCCGAGCACTGCCACCCATCCCCCAAATATGGTCGCGTTGCCGATGATACCTGCCGACAGCAAGCCGTAGTTGATCAGTGCGAACGCAGCCGACACAAGAAGCATGATTGCCAAGGGGGGATAGGCAGCGTCGATAGCTGCTTCGAACAGTGCCAGACTTTTCTTCTGCCACGCTTCACGCAGAAGCTTCGGCACACGACGACGCAGGCTGGCGAAGCGGCCCCCCTCCCACCTCATGCGTTGCGTTGTAGCGCTGGAAGCTTGCTCAGGCATGAGTGCATAGACGACCGCGTCCGGATTGAAGTAAATCTTTTCGCCCCGGCGTATCAAATCGATACCCATATCCAAATCTTCGCCCAGCGACGATTCGTCCCACTTCACCGTTCGCAACAACGAAGCATCGAAGCACATGCCGTTACCTTTGAGCAGGACAGAAAATCCTAACCGCGACTTACCCAAGAGCCGCACGTAGTTTTGCAAAGCGAAGGCGATGAGAATGAGTTGTACCCGCCACGACGTGCTGTTCTCCAATACCAGATCGCTGCTTTGAATGACCCGATGCCCCTGATGGAGTGAGCGGTTCATCTCATCGAGAAACGACGGCATCATCACCGAGTCGGCGTCCATGAAGATGCACGCATCGTACCCGGGTGCCGGGAGGCGCTCCAACACTTGAGGGGTAATCCAGTTCAGCGCGTAGCCTTTCCCGCGCCGAACTGGATCATTCCGTTGAAAGACAATTGCACCGCACTCGAGCGCGATACGCGCAGTGTGGTCGGTACAATTGTCGGCAACCACAATAACGTCGTACAGCTCTCGAGGATAGTCCACCCGAAACACGCTGTGCAACGTTTTCTCGATCACCTTCTCTTCGTTGTGCGCCGGTATGATGATGGCGAACTTTTTCCGCGTCGCCACCGCTGGTTTTGGTTTTGCCGGAATCACCAGCGGTGCAACGGTCACCACCAGCACGTAGAACGCAAGGAAGGCCGCCAGTGCAAGAAGCGGCGCTTGAAGAAGGATGACGATCGTATCAACCACAATGGTTACCTTTGATAGAACATGATGAACAAGACAGTCTCACTCCCCCGGAGATTGAGACATCGAAAGCATTTCAAGCGCAATGCCAAGGCATTGTGAGAAAAATCCTTCTCATGGTGGATGTTTTGACGAGCGACGCACAATGCATTCCCGTCAAGTGTGTAAAACTTATCCAGCCCAACCATGCTGAACGAGTAAGTCTGCACACCCAATGGAAACCGGCTATTCGGTGCGTGGATTTTTGACTTTCAAGGCATCGTCTGGCTGCAACATCGAGCGAGTTGCAGTGGTATCCAGCGCAACGGGGCGATGAAGTGCGGCTTTGCCGTTTCTGGCCGCAAAGACCTCCTCGACAATGGCTTTGATGTCGCCCACGAACTTGTCGAGTCGTTGCACCCTCTCGATGTAGGCACGCCCGGCACGGCCCATACGTTCGGCAAGTTCGACGTTATTCCAAAGGTAGAGGATCGCTTCGCGAAGCGCCTTCACGTCACCGACAGGGACGAACAAGCCCGTCACCCCATCTTCCATGACATCCACCTGTCCTTCGGTACGCGAACAAATCACCGGTTTGCCCATCGCCATCGCTTCGAGCATGCACGTGGTGCCGTTGTCGGTATCCGTCGGTAAGAGAGGAATGATGACGAATCGCGAACGAGCATACAATGCGCGCAATTCCACATGTGACTTTTTGCCGACGCTCACGTTCGGGGGAAGGTTCTGAATCTCCTCTACCCTTTTGATCCATTGCGTTCGCTCACCGCTCAGCACCCCTGCCGCAACATGACAGCGAATGTCCAATCCGTCCAACGCCGCTATCAGCGTTGGGAAGTCGCGCATCTCACTCCCCACAGACAAAATCATGTCCGTTTCCATCGGCAGCGGACGGAAGAACTTCTCGTCAACGAAATAGTGAATAAGGGAGATCTTCCAAGGCGATACGCGGAATCGACGTATGGCAAGATCACGCTGGACTGTTGACCAAAGGATGTAGCGATCGATACGAGACTGAACGAGACGCATCAGCACGCCTTTCACACCTTTCGCGGGCCAACTGCACAGCGCAACATGTGGAACCCGCTTCGCTCCCGTCAGCTTGCACAGCAGGGCAAAGGTGAAGCCGAGCTTCTCGTGCCACGAAAGGACAAAATCGTAACGCCGGTAGATTGCGAATGCTTCGAGCACCTGTGCAATCGGAACGGGCAGGAATCGATACACGAATCTTCGCCATGCCGGAGCGCGCTCGAGCATCCTGCGATCCAGGACGTCGGCATTGAACTCCGTTGCGAAGATCGTTGCACGCGGAGTCTGATCGGTTTCTTCCAAACGCTTCAGTTCTTCAAAAGGCGGGCGCGGGATGTCGTGGAAGAGTGCAAGAACTTTTCTCTCCGCTCCTCCGCTCATTGCATTCCTCCCTTGAAATAGATGAACACAATGCACGACAGGATCCACAAAATTGCCGTGATCAGAATCGGCATATCGGATGTGACCACATCGGCGGGTTTATCCGTCGTGGACGTGGTATGGATAAGATACAGATAGCGAAAGACACCGTAGATAACAAAAACGGTCGTATAGATGAGCTTATCCGTCCCGAAAATCTGCATGGTGCGCGGAGCCACGGTATAGAGTGCGTACGAAATCACCGTGCCTGCAGCAGCGATCGTCAACATCTGGTCGAGGAAGCTCACGCGGTACCGTTCGAGCACTCGCCGCTCGGCAAAACTGGAATCCGGCATCTGCATCAATTCGCTGCGCCGCTTCGCAAACCCAAGAAAGAGTGAGATGAACATGGTGCACAGCACCAGCCATGTGGACGTTTGAACGCCGATGGCATACGCTCCACTCACGACACGCATCATAAATCCCGCGGCGATAATGAACACATCCAGCAACACGACTTGCTTCAGTTTGAAAGAGTAGGCGAGGTTCATCAAAAAGTAGAGTGGCAGCAAAAGGGTAAAACGATAATCCATGCCGATACACAGCAGTGCGGCACCGCCCAGCAACACGCCGGCGGCAACAAAGGCTTCTGTGAACGAAATGGTGCGTGCAGCCAAGGGCCTCTGCTTCTTCAGCGGATGGGCACGATCCGCTTCAACGTCGGCAATGTCGTTGACGATGTACACGGCGCTCGCCACCAACGAAAACGCAGTGAACGCTTGGAGGGCGAGTAATTGGTGGAATGGATCGAAGAGTTCTTTGGCGAAGATCAGCGGGGCGAAGACGAACAGATTCTTGATCCATTGCTTCGGCCTGATGAGCTTAATGTACGCCAAAAGACGAGTGCTCAGTGCTCGTTCCAAACCTGCCTCAAGGGGAATGTTCGACAACATATTCTTGGCAGCACTCATTTACACACTTTGAAGGTGTTTTTCAACCTTCGTAACGACATACTCCGGTAGAAGGGTATTCATGCACGTTACAGTCTTGTCGCAGCGGGAAAGGTAGCAGACGAGGCACTCGACATCGCTATAGACGACCTCACCCTTCCCGAAAACATCCAGTTCCCAAGGCGACGTGGGACCGACGAGTACAACCGTCGGTTTCCCTAACGCCACGCCCATGTGCATGCCCAAGCTATCCGAAGTCAGGAGCAGATCGAACGTGTTGATGATCGCAGCGAATTCATCCAACGAGTTATTGCAACCGGCATCGACCACCTTATTCCCGACCTTCTGGAGGATGCTGCGGTTGAGTTCTACTTCCTCAGGCCCACCAACGATCACCAGTCCCACGTCGGGATGACGTTGCTTCATCAGCTCGATGAAGCCGACGTAGCCCTCGAAGGTCCATTTCTTGTACTGCCAGCGACCGCCACCGCCGGTATTGACTCCGACGATTTTGCGTGCACGCTGCAATTCGGGATGAGCATGGACGAACTCTTCCGCGAAGCGTGTCATCGCACCGTTGAGAGCGAGTTGCGGAGGAGCAGTCGGAAGCTCCAATCCACAAATCTCGTACATAATGTTTTGATACGTTTTGCGGTTCGCCTTCTTTTTCTGATCGTTCAATCCCATCAACCACCAGTCATGTGCTCGTTCGTCCACCGGCTGCACTCTTCCCGCTGTGTCGCACACGAACCCTCGGCGGTCGGCACACTGCGCGAGTGAATGGATGGCTGCGCTCTGCGGATCGGCGTCCAGACAGATGCCGAGGTCGAATCGCTCGTTCTGCAGATATTCAAGATAATTTCCTTCGGTCACCAACACCCGATCGATCAAGATGTTGTCACGAAGCAAGGGTGCCGCGCTCGATTTGGTAATCCATGTAATTTCGGAACCAGGATACTTCTTCTTGAGAGCGGGAAGAATGGAGGTGGTGCGAAGGACATCGCCGACCGCCGCTAACTTGACAATGAGAATGCGAAAGGTAATCGGATCGTAATCCTTGCAATCATCGCACAAACGCCCATCGCGTTTGTGGAACACGCACGGCATCGCACCTCGGTAGTAGCGGCAATCGGTGTGAATGAGCAAGCTCATCGCTTCGTCCTTGAAGTGTTCAATGAAGTACTTAGGCAATCGTCACCGCACCCGTACGGGTCGGTTCGAGCGCACGAACTTCTCCATTGCGTTTGAGCACAGAGTGATAGACACGATCGAGCGCCTTGCCGCCAGCTTCCTTACCATAACCGGCGACGACATTGCGGAATGCGTTCTCCGTCAGTTTCCGCCTGAGTGCCGGATCGTTGAAGAGTCGGAGCACGGCATCGGCGAACTCTTGCGGCGTATCGGCAAAGAGTGCCGATTCCTCGTGCTTGAGATTGATGCCTTCGCAGCCAAGTGTTGTGCTGACAATGGGTCTTCGCATCGCCATTGCTTCCAATGCCTTGCCGCGTATTCCACCACCGATGAGCAAGGGAATAATAAACACCTGTGCCCGCGCAAAGTACGGACGAACATCATCTACCCATCCGGTAACGATAACGTTGTCGCTCGCTCGGCGTTGGAGCTTCTTTGGCGGATACGCACCGACAATGAACAGGCGCGCTGCCGGTTCACGCTCCAGAATGAGCGGGAAAATCTCGTCCCAAAAATATGTGATACCATGATGGTTGGGAAGATAGTTCATCAAGCCAACAAAGATCATGGTCTTCGGCTCTTCTTGGACATCGACTTTTTGGAGAAACGCTTGATCGACGATCGTCGGGACCACGACTATCGGCTTCGCCGGATGTTCTTGACGATAGATGTTGCGGTCACGTTCGGATGTCGTCATGACGACATCGAATTTCCTGGTGATCGTGAGCTCCTCGTGTTTGAGTCGAAGGTAGTCCCAATAAAAGTATGCTTTGAGAATGAGATTGCGCGATTGTTGGTATGCCCGATAGACGTTGTCGTACTCGACGTTATGCGCATCTCCGACAAGAGGAATGTCGTTCGGTAAGTGGTAATACCCGAGGATGGTCGTGCAGCAATGAATGAGATCGAACCGTTCCTTCGCCAACAGTGCTTGGAGGGCACGTTCCATTTTCCGAGTATAGAAACGCCTATAGGAACTTCGTCCTGTGAACAACCACCACATGCGAAAGAGAAAATTAATCGCTCGGGGGCGCTTGTTGTTCACAAACATGATGTGTTTGCAGCGATTGCCATAGAGCTCACGGAATTTCCTCTCCTGCTCAGGCGTCCCAAACGCCAGCACCGAGACTTCGTGTCGCTCGATATTCTCCAAAAAGAACGGGAAGTTTCTCTTCGTGGGACCGAGATCAGGCGGATAAGGGGACGTCTGGAAGATCATCAACAACTTCATCATGGGTTTCTACTCTCGTTAGTTATTGGATACCGTTGTCGGGGCAGCTTTGCGAAACGGCAACAGGCTCAGGAAAAACATGACCTCGCGCTTGGTTACCACTTTCAACGCGAGCAGGACAAGCACGTACGCCATCGAACCGATGAGCGCTGCGAGCACCCAGTGCAGTGCTTGAGCTTGCAGCATCCCAATCGCCAACCACATGACCCCGCCTGCCAGTAAGGTCTTCGCCGCAAGTACAAGATTGTGCCTGTTGAAACAACCTTTCGGCAAAATCGCGATCGACATACTCATCACGCACAGCTCCGTGATACCGGTGGTGACTGCAGGACCGATCGCACCATTTCCAAAGTTGTGTTGAAAGTAGTCGATCGCGTAGTAATTCACGGTGACATTTATCACCGTTGCAGCGATCGAAACGATGACGATGCGTCTCTGCCTGTCGTTCGAAATCAGTACGGTGTTTAGGACAAAGTCAACATAAATCATGAGCAGGCTCGCCGAGAGAATTTGGAGGAGAATGATCGACTGCTCGAACTCCTGCAGACCGAACAGGAACGCAATGATGGGTCGCGCCAATGCAACCATCCCTGCGGCGATCGGTACACCGATGATCATGGTCAGGTCCAAAATCTTTCGCGAGGTTTGCACCATTTCGTCTTTGGAAGTATGGTACAATCGAGCGAGCACAGGATAGACGGCAGTGTTCAAAATCGTCGGGAAGAACATGAGCGTATCGAACAGTTTGTGCGGGGCACCATACCACCCCACAACCGATTCGTTCGTCATAGCTGAAAGCATCATGACATCGATACGGTAGTAGATGAATCCCAACACGGTTGAAATCATGAACGGTAATCCGGCTCGTAA
>PSMW01000008.1:75179-106724 GCA_040290295.1 Ignavibacteria bacterium | reverse complement strand
GCCAGCCACATCGCAGTGTCGAACTCCAGCTTGACAGGAACAATGGTGCGCAAGAAATACGTGCTTGCGGCGAAGTTCAGCGCCATGCTGGCGAGCATGACGAGCGCGATGACAAAGGAGTTCGCCCCCATCAACAGCAGTGTCACACCAACGACGGCAAGAAATACCTTCTCGATGATCAAGCCATACGATCGAAACTCCATCCGTTCCAGACCAACGAACACCCGATGGATGAGATCATACAAGCCGAAGAACACATTGGCTATCCCCAGCACCAGGACCACGTGTATTGCCTCCGCGGAGTAGCCGCTCAGGATCACAAACAGAAGCGTGCAGACGAGCGACACAGTCCACATCAGCAATCGAAGTGCGGCGGCATTGACGGCAAGAATGGCTGCGCGGGAACGATCACGGGCAATCTCCTTGACGATGAGTGCAGTAAAGCCCAGATCCATCGCCAGCGAACCAAGCCCGTTGATGGTGATGGCGAAGTAGAGTCGGCCGTAATCTTCAGCACCCAGATAGCGAGGAAGAAACATCATCAGCACGAAGGACGACGCCCACGTGATGATCTGCGAAAACATCATCGCCTTGGTATTACGCGCTATCGAAGCGGTCGTTTCAGTCATAGAGAGTGTTGGTGACTACTCTGAATTCCTGTCCCCCCAGGCGACCGACGAAAGCGAGGAGCGCTCGACTGGTGCGCGAGCCTTCTACATGCCTATCGCCGGGCAACATTGCTGTAGTTGTTGTCGTCATGTCCTCTTGCGCCCTTCAGAAAGTACATCCGGCATGATCGCAAGGGGGAGCGCGATGCCCGGCTGCGCCGCGTCGTGAGATGTTCCCTCACGCTGCGTGCGGCGCACTCTCGTATTACGTCTTCTCAAAAATCGCTGCAAGTCTACGGTTTGAAGCCAAACTGCAGCGGATAGCGTTTGCTTGGTTGAGGCAAATACGGCCTTGCCAGGATGTTGTATGTCGTATCGAAGTGGCGAATGAAATCCTCTGTGAGTTTGCCTGCATGGAACGACGAAAAATCCCGACGCCAGCGAGACCACCACAAATGGCTCCAGAGGTGCAAACTGTATATGCCATGAACATCCCGATCGCATTCCTCGAACAACCTGCGAATGCCTTCACGTGTATAGCTGTGGTGGAAGAACGAACGCTGAGGCTCGATATGGACAAGCTCAGGATATTGCTGACTCAATTCGTATGGGAGCAACGTGGAATGTTTGGTCAGCAACTGGCTGTCCCACGAATCCTCCATCTGCCGCAACCAGAGTTTCCCAAATTCGGCGCCGGGTTGCGACATGATAAAGGCATTGCACAATGAAGCACGGGATTGCCTCGTTGCCTTGTCGTCGAAATCGATCTCCCGCCCCAAAACAAATGGATAGCTGTATAAGCGATCCGGCATCTTATTGACAAAAATCGAATCCAAATCTGCATAGACGCCGCCGTGTTCGACAAGCTTCTCCAACCTGATGAAGTCCGAGTGCAGTGCGTAGCTATACGCTCGCTGTGCTCTATTTTCGAACTTGAACTTCTGCGTTACCACCGACGAAAGCTCGACCTGTACCATCGTCAGTTTCTCCTTGACGAGATCCCAATACCTCCCATACGGCTCGTAGTGATAATAGAAGAAAATCTTGTCGGGCTTATTGATATGCCAGCACGACTCGATGCACAGGTAGAACATGAGATGAAACGGCTCGGTTTGCTTCTTCAGTCCAAACACAAAGTGGTACTGATTTGGGGTTCGTTTGTCCATATCGCACCTCCGACGATAATGATGGTAGAGTTATGATGAGACCTTATGTCCCCTGGAACACATCTCGTGCTTTTCCTTGCGTTCGACATGTTCCTCCCATCCGTCTTGAGCGTTACTCGAACCCCTGCAAGCCTCGCCCACTGTGCGCGCAACTCACGCCACGACGAAACGAATATCCGAACCGTCTCAGAACAAAATCAAAGAGCGACCAGCTGTCATCCTCATTGCAACGAAGTAAAGCGCTGCACGTCACTACTACTGCCCGAGCTTCAAGATGCCGGTGTCATCTGCATGCGGCTGAAGCAGACGGTGCATCTGCACATGCGGTTCCTCGCGCGGAGCGGCAGGTGCAACCGGCGCCGCTTCCTCTTGGTCTTGTTTGCGAATTGCCATGATCGTTCCCGCCAGTCCGAACAAGACGCCGAGGTACACGTTATTGCGGTAGTATGTCAACATGATATCGAAAAAGGAATAGACGATATGGTTGATCATACCGGCGCCGATAAGGACCAGTATCGCGCGATGGTAATCCTTCGATGCCAACTCGCCGAATCCTCGAGCGAGGCGGGCAGCGACAGAAAAATAGAACAACAGGAAGATGGTGAATCCCACAACGCCCGTCTTGGCAAACACCCCCAGCACTTGATTGTGCGGAATGTAAAAGCCCAGCTCCCACTGCACGGGCACAGGCATGCGATAATCGATCAACACCCCGTAACCGTGGCCAAGAAGAGGCTGTGACTTGATCATGTTGAACAGATCGTAGTTCTCCGCCTTGCGATACAAGTTGGAGGAGTAACGTTCACCCGCCGCTTCCTGATCGTCGCCTGCTATGCCCTCACGAATATTCTGCACGGGCATGAGGAGGATACTGTCGCTGCGCGAATTCCAAAATACAGCCAAATAGATCGCGAAGAGAATCCCTAATTTCCACCCGATGCGTAACGCCTTTCGTTGAAACTCGCCGGGCATCATCACGACAACGAACACCATGCATGCGGCAAGCACCGGATACGCTGTGCGGCGATCAGACCCGATGATCGCGAGCATCGCCGGAATCAAGAACAACGTCAGAAGAACCCGCTGCTTGATGCTGCCGAGCTTCAACAAGTACAGGCTGCCGATGAACACCATGACCGATGCAAGCAAGCCTGCGTCTTCATGGCTTCCCCATCCACCCGGTTTGTTTTCCAACGAGAATCCCCCACCAGCAAAATGATATGTCACCTCGAACGCGCGAAAAGCAAGAGCACTGATCAGCACCCACAGCATCGTCAGCACCTGTTGTCGGGTGCGAATCAGTTGGGGGACGATAGCCATCAAAGCGAAGAGGTAGAAGATGCCACGCACTTCCCACATTGCCGGCAGCATCGCGCCGCCGTTGACAACAACGCCATAGAGGAGAAAGAAGA
Organism: Ignavibacteria bacterium; assembly: GCA_040290295.1. Taxonomy (GTDB): domain Bacteria; phylum Bacteroidota; class Ignavibacteria; order UBA10030; family UBA6906; genus CAADGV01. The sequence continues at coordinate 103,538 of PSMW01000008.1, read as the reverse complement.
TGATTGCGAAAACATAGGCAACGAGAGGAGCCTTCACCAGAACCGGCACCGGTTTCTCCTTCAACAGCGAGAAGCGCAAGAGCATCCCGACCACAATACAGGCAAGATGCAGTTCGAGGGGATTGATCGCTATCCCGCTGAAGCGCGGATGAATGTTGTTCAGGTTTTTATGATACGGGAGGTCGAACGTCCAGCTATAGTAGTCGGAGATTTGTTCGACCACCAGCGAGAGAAAGACCAGCAAGTAGAGACTGACTGTCGGGCGAAGCAACGAGACGACAATGATCACCCCTACACCCACCAGCATGATGATGGAGAGAACGGCTCCTTGCGAGAGCACATTCAGAACGCCGAAGAAGGCTGCGATCAGGATAACGCCGAGCCACGTCCACACCGACGTTCCCCACACTTCCATGTAGGGAAGAGAAGATACGTTCAACCATCGGTTCACTTCCACCCCTCAGGTATCGGCATTCGATAAGGGCTTCCGAGTCGGGAGAGCTGCGCGTTGATATCTTGAATCTGGAAGAACCACCCGACGCGATAATAATCGATAACCGGCGGTCGGTTCGCACTGTAATGGGAATACCCGTACATCGTCATGGTGACGATGAGCGCCACCCTGAACATTCGCCTGACAGGCCGCGGTTGCTCGAGTTTGGGGCGCGACTCTTTATAAGCGATATAATAAATGCCGAGCAGAACAAAGAGAATGGCGATCATGACGAGGGCGTACTGTGCGACACGCGGTTCATCACAAAGCCGATGACTTTGTTTTCATTGAGCATCGGCATAATCGATGTCACTTCCGTCTTCTTCGTTTTGCCGACCGATACAACAACGATATACCCATCGAGTTGGCTTGTGAGCATTGTAGGAAAGTTCGGATCCCTTGCCGAGGGCAAGTCGATCACCACAAAGCGGAAATGCTGCTTGAGTGTTGCGATCACCTCTCGCACTTCGAGGATTCTGTTAAGACCCGCCTTTCCTTCTGCCAGCGCTCCGAGGGGGACCAGCCACAATCCCTTAATTGAGGTGCGCGAGAGCGTAATCGTATCGGCATCCACTGCATCGAGAATGCCGGGTGATGACGGCACCCCGAAGACGGCATGTTGTTTCGGATGCGAAAAATTCAGATCGACCAGCACAGTATCGTCCTCCGTGTCGAGGGCAAGAAATGTCGCGAGATTCGCCGCAACCACAGTCTTGCCGTCACCGGGACTTGCACTGGTGATCCCGACCGTAAAGCGCGCATCGGCGCTATTGCTTGGGAACAAGCTTGTACCAAATGCGTGGTACCGTTGGACCGAAACAACGGATTCGTCCAGATCGGGCATGACTTTGCGATTGTAAAAAAGCAACTTCCCTTTGCGGATGAGTTGCTGGCGCGCGCGCTCGCGTTCAGCGTCACTTTCGTAGTTGCTGAAGTCGGAAGCAAAATTGTCGTCTTCGATATTTGCGTTCATACAATCCTGAATGTCAAGAAGTTCTAAGAAATCGCTTCGTGGTCACGGCACGATTCACGGCAGATAACCGATGATTGGCTTATGGAACATCTCGATGTCCTGCTTACGACGAATCGTCGGATCATAGTATTCCGACAGGAACATTGCCGCGATCCCAATAATCACTCCCAACGCCATACCGCCTCCAATGATCACCGGCTTCTTTGGTTTGGTTGGTGTTGTTGGAATCTCCGCCGGATCAAGAATCACATAGCGACTTGCACCGCGGTCGGCCAACTCCTTCGCGATACGCGCTTGATCCAACTTTTGCTTTGCGCCGTCATAGTTCTCTTTCACGCGCAGGTATTCGCTGCCCCTCGCACCACCGACAATACCGACGTTGATGGAGCCGGATATGTCTCGCTGGGTTTTTTCAGCCTGATTGACAAGGCTCGCGCGCTCTGCTTTGGTCTGCTCCACACGAGCTTGCAATGCTTCGACACTCTTTGCCAGGAGGTCGGAAAGTTCACGCCGCAACGATTGCACTGCCGGATAGGTCGGCTTGTAGCGGGTCAAGAGTTGATTGTACCGCAATGAAACTGCTTTGAGTGTATCGACATACAAAATTGCCCCCCCTTGCGGATCCAGCGCCGCTATCTGGCTCACCACTCCCGGATTGTCGATATTGTTCTGGAACATTTTGAGTTGACTTAATGCTCGCTGCTGCTGCTCCAGTTGCCGCTCTTTGTCGGTAAGTTGTTCCTGAATCCTTCCGAGCATGCCCTGCAATCCCGTCTCCCCTATGGGCGATGTTGCAAGCCCTCGTTGCCGAGTCTCCAGATATTCCTGCTGTTGCACCTCGTATTGCTGGCGCAATTCTTCCACCTTTTGCTCGAGAAAGCGTACCGTTTCCTCGGCTTGCTGGCGATCGGATTGAAGGCTTTTTTGAATGTACATATTGCACAGGACCGTCGCCGCTCGCTGGCATATCACCGGATCGCTATCGACAAACGTGATACGGAAGGAATCGCTCCCACGTAAGTCCGTCCAGATTTTCTTCCTCGTCGCTTCGATCAGATCATCCATCTTCTCATTCTTCGACGGCTTGATCCCTAGGCTGTCCAAGAGGGTTTGAATCGTGGTACGGCTGAGCACAATTTCATTGAACGATGCAAGCTGGTTGTCAGCCATCGCGAACATCACTGCTCGGCCCCAATCGAGCAACGGGTTGAGCGTTTGTTCTTTCTTGATAAGAATGGTTGTGTAAGCCTCGTAGCGTTTAGGCAGAAGATACGCCCCGATCACACTGATGAATGTGATGATGAGGAACGGAATAATAAACAGATGCTTCCTCCGTCGGATGATGTCGAGAATCTCCGAAACCGTTACGTAGTTCTTCATGATGCCCTTCGCCTGAAATGTAGTATGAATAAGCGCTTCAAAATAACTGACACAAGATAGTCAATCAGTGATGGTTAGTCAACGATTATGCCAACCGATACGTTGAAATATTTTTCGGAAAATCGCGATGTGTCCATCAGCGCGAAGTCCAAGTGTGTAAGAATGTTACACGCTGCCAGTTGTATCTCAATTTCGGAGATTTTGCTCGCGAGAGTGGTGGGTTGAATCACCGCATGCGCTGTACTGCGCCCACCCTGTTGCCGATAACACATGGGATGAATGATCACGCAATCACCTCGGCATCCTGGACACGGATCGGTATCACGCAAGATATTGGATTTCGCTAAGCATTTTGTTACATTGGGCAAGCAAAACGAGCAATCAAGCGCTTACTCACTCATCGGCAGGGCGAACGTTATGAATATTGCTTCACGATCCGTCACCGTTCGGCGTTTTATCAGAATGTGCCTCCGTGCCTCGGTAGTTCTGGTCACGGGAAGCACCGCCTTGAGCCAGGGTCCCGATTATGTCATAAACAAGGGTGACCAACTTCAGGTTACGGTCTGGGGATACAGCGAGTTCACAACCACCGCAACCGTTAAAGATAACGGGATGTTCCAGATGTCGCTTATCGGCGATGTGAAGGCGGCGGGCTTGACAAAAGAAGAGTTCCGAGCTGCATTGGAGAAAAAACTCGCCGAGTATATTCAAGGCGAAATCAAAATTACCATCTCCGTCCTGTCATCCGTCGGGCAACGAGTGACCATTTTGGGTGCCGTTGTTCGGCCCGAAAATTATCCCATTTCCGTCGAGACAAACCTCTTGGAACTCATTTCCATGGCGGGCGGCTATACCCCTGAAGCCCGGCTCAACCGCGTCAAGATTTTTCACAAGGACAAGAATCTCCCGCCGACAGAAGTTGACCTCGAAGCATTCTTGGAACACTCGGACATTGAGAACATTCCGAAGGTAAAACCGGGTGAAATCGTGTTCGTGCCGCGGCAACAAAATGTCGTGAGGGATTTCGGAGAGTTCTTCCGCGACGTTGCCTTTCTTTTCACGCTCATTCAGTTGACAGATGCAGCACGACGTTAAGCTGGGAGTTATCAAAGCCATGGCAAGCAGTCCTCTTCCGGTGCAAAAACTTCCCATTCTCGTGGTGCTTGCAAGCGTGATATACTGCTCTGCAGGTGCACAGCCGGTAGGCCAAAAGGTGGGACCACAGTTCCCTTTCATGACGAGCAGCGCCCGCATGATGGGTATGGCAGATGCGGGAGACGCGTTGTTGGATAACTATTCGGGATTGACGTCAAACCCCGGTGTGTTGGGATTGATGAAAAAAGCCTTTGCGGACTACAGCTTTCAGCGAGTTCAAAAAGGTATCACCTTCGAGCACTTTGGAATCGCCTTCAAACCAACTCCAGTGGATGGGCTTGCCTTGGCCGTCGATATCCTTCACTTCGGCGGCGCGGATTTCTACACAAAGTCCAACATACGCGATCTCGGGTTTGAATTGCGAACCGGTTTGGCGTACGGCCGGCAAATCGCCGAAGCACTTTCCCTTGGCGTGAACGTTCAAGCAATCACATCGACCACCGGTCCCAATTCCGTCTGGGCCTTCGGCGGGGATATCGGTTTTTCGTACGCGCCGGCAAAGTACATTCGCTATGCTCTCACGGTAAGAGGCATCAGCACCGATTACAAAGTGTTCGCACCCATTCTTCGCACGGACGTGTTTACTCCGCGCATCTCTCGTGTCCTTTCTCTGGCCGTCGCTATTGACTATCCCTTATCAGATCAGACCGAGAAAATTGTGCTCGCCTTCTCCGGCGACAAAGTTGTTGGAGAACGAGATGCCTTGTATCGCTTTGGTGGAGAGTATTATCCGTTTTGGTCATCAGAAGGATTTCGCGCGGCGGTAAGGACCGGTGTTGTGTTCCGTTTTTCAGATGTGGAGCCGCGGTTCGGTTTGGGTCTCGCATACGGACAGTTCTCGATCGATTACGGATACCGTTACATGCGTCGCTTTTTGCAGCCATCGCACATGTTCACACTCTCCGCTACTTGGTAGGAAGGTTCTCGCCATTCATCCTCTTGTCTATGCTCGATTTATTCCTCTTCCATTACGCAATGCTTCGTACCCCTCATTCTTGCAAGCTGTATTTTTAATCGTATCTTAATCTCTGCTGCTTGTCTCCCACTGCGCATTTGTTATATTTACAAATGCCAATTGTGCCCAAAGAACCATTTTCGAGTGGAGGTGCTGTATGCAGCGACTACTGTTTGGTATTTGGGTACTGTTCGTCGTGCTCATCGGTTCACACGCGCACGCGTCTGACAGAGGCACGAACGAGCCCAACGGAATATCTGCCTTCGAGAAGATAGCGGCAACGCAGCTTGGCTATCTCCCGAACGCGAAGAAGCAATTCACTTCGCCCACCCAATTCACTTCCTTCACCATCAAGCGTGTCAGCGACAACGCAACGGTGTACACCGGCGGCGGACCTATTCGAACGGTGAATGACCAGCAGGGCGTGCTCAACGGAGCAACGGTGTGGATTGGTGACTTCTCTTCGCTTACCACGCCGGGCAGATACAAGATCGTGATTGGAAATCGCGAATCGTACCCCTTCGATATCCGATCCGATATTTTCGATCAAGCGCTACGGGCAACGTTCCGCTTCTTCTACTACCAACGCTCGTTTACGGCTATCCAACAACAGTACGCCGAAGGACCATGGTACCGCCCAACCGACGCGCACTTGGCACCCTCTGGTGTCGTCAAAGGATGGCACGATGCGGGCGACCTGACCGTGTACAACGCAACGATGACGCAGTCCATATTCTGGATGTTGGAAGCATGGTCCGACTTTCGACCGATGGACGACAACTTCAACATCCCTGAAAGCGGCAACGGCATTCCCGATCTGCTGGACGAGGCACGATGGGGTTTGGAATGGTTGCTTTCTATGCAAGATCCCAACGGTGGCTTCTGGGGGAACGCCACAGCACAGAACGGATCCAATTCCTATCCGTATGGAGTGACCTTCCCTCAAAGCGTTACATCTTACATGAAGACCGTGCCACCGTGCGTTCAAACAACTTCAAAGGCCATTGCAGTGCTTGGCTATGCTGCCGGGGTGTTCCGACAATACGATCAAGCATTTGCCAATCGCTGTCTTGCTGCCGCGCGTGCAGGCTGGACTTGGATGATGGCGAACCCGAACTCAACAAACGACGGTTGTGGCGGATGCAGCGGCATCAATTTCAACAGCTATGCGCAAGGTGGCGACGCTCACCTCTTGAAGACGAACAGAATGTGGGCGGCTGCCGGCTTGTTATACGCCACCGGCGAGACACAGTACGAGGCAGCGTTTCAACAGTTCTATGAACCCATCGGATGGATTAGCTCCTTCAGTAAGAGCGAGGGCTTCGCGGCAAGCTTATATCTTCGCGTCCCCACAGGTGCGAGTCAGGCACGAAAGGAGGAAATACGCCAACGAATTTTCCAGATGGCCGACGGCGTCCGCAACGACGGGAATACCCACCCATTCCAATTTGCAACGCACTACTATTGGGGCAGTACCAGCAACGGCATGCATCGAAGCGGACAGTTTTCGTGGCGCACATACTTTCTCGATACGACACGCACCGCCGATCGCGATCAAGCCCTCTTCAACCTCGAGTGGATTTTCGGGAGGAACTATCTCAACCAATGTTATCTCAGCGGTGTCAATGGTGTCTCCAAGCCGCGCCTCAGAGGCTTCCATCACTGGATGAAGGCTCTCAACGCCAATCCATGGCATTTCCCGGGTGCACTCGCAGGAGGTCCGAATCAAACACCCGATGGCAACGACGTCTCCTACCCGAACAATCAGCCCTTCCCCATTTGGGGCTATTGGGGTGATCCCGCAAATCCACGCAATGGAAGCGAGCCGGTCGAGGGACGTTTCACCGACAACGACAGTTGGTCAACCAATGAAGTTGCAATCAACTGGAACGCAGCGCTGCTCTACAACCTGTACGCGGCCCGCCGAATCGCTCGAGGCTCGACGGCGACCACCAGCGAGGAAGAGACTCTCCCGAAGGATTTCTGGCTCGAACAGAATTATCCGAATCCCTTCAATCCGACAACCACCATACGGTTCGCCGTTCCGTCCTTCACGAATGTCCGTCTCACGATCTACAATGTGTTGGGACAAGAAGTGCGAACGCTCTTCAACGGTCAGGTGGATCGCGGTTACACGGAGCTTACGTGGGACAGCCGCGATAATGCCGGCAACGCCATTTCATCGGGCATCTACTTTTATCAGATGCTCGCGGGAGATTTCGTCGAAACGAGGAAGATGATTCTGACTCGGTAGCACATGGTGCGCTGAGCTATTGCATCACAGGGCAGTCGAGCTTGCCGACTGCCCTGTCGTTTTCTTCCATCCCTTGCCCGCATGCTGCTGTGCTTGTCACGTCACCGAGCAGCCTGGAATATGCAGCCACAAAGCAGCGGCAAGGGTGTTGACACTACACTTCCGCTTTGGTATATTGCCTCACGAGTTTTCTCGTGATCCTCTGATCGCAGTCCGAACGAAGCAGACACTCCTGTGTTCGAATCTCGATCCTGCCAAATGCCTAGCCCGATTTCTAAGCTGTTCTTTGATTTGATTTTGACTGCTCACAACGGAGTACACGAAGAATGCGAGCCTTTCTCAAATCAGCTTTCGCCTTTTGCGGCGGGATGATGCTTGCACTTGCCGGCGGCGAGTGGTTTATCCGTCTGCTCAGCCCACAGCGTCTCGACAACAACCTTGATTGTTTCGAACCCGATAGTGTACTCGTCTTTTCGATGAAGAAGGGCTACCGAACAATTCACTCGAGTTTCGAGTTTTCTGTGCCCGTTGCGATCAGCAGCTTTGGTATCCGCGATAAGGAAATCACCCCAAAACACGAATCGACGTTTCGCGTCATTGGTTTGGGGGATTCGTTCACTTTCGGCAACGGCGTGAAGTTGGAAGAAACCTTCTTAAAGCAACTCGAGTCGTGTCTAAAGCCTACGGTCCCGTCGGTTGAGGTCATCAACTGCGGGATTCCAGCGTACAGTCCTCTCCAAGAACTCCGGTTCCTCGAACGCTATCGTGCGAGCCTCGAGCCGGATGTCGTCATCCTCGGATTTTTTGTAGGAAATGATTTTATCGAATCCGGCGATCTGTACGATAGTGCGGGCACACCAACGTTGCGTGTTGTGGACGGAAATTTGGTCTCCACACGGGCAGCCGAACGCGAACACAGCATGATCCGTTTGATCAGCCAACCGCTGCGGTACTACCTGAGCACACATTCCCATCTCTACGTCTTCCTACGCGATCGAGGATCCCAACTTCTCTCGCGATTTGGGCTACGGCCCTTCAATCTCCCTCCAGATTTTTGCAAGAAAACGTACTCCGAACGAATGGAGGCGGCGTGGCGATACACGCAAGCAATCATCGAGGCAACTGCTCGGAACACAGCCGAACATCGCGAAAAGCTGATCGTTGTGATCCTTCCCGTTAGTTACCAAGTGTACCAGCACACGTGGAACGAATACATCGCAGCGTTGAAGCTCGACCCTTCTGAATATGACCTGGATAAACCTCAACGCCTGTTAGCACAATTCCTCGACGAACGCGGGATCGAGTACGTCGATCCGCTTCCCGCACTACGACAGAACATTATAGGTCCCCCGCTGTTCTATTCAGTCGATGGGCATCTGACCGCCGAGGGTCATCGCATCGTGAGTAGGGTGATCTGCGAGAAGTTTAGAAATGCGAGCTGGCAGGGAAACGGGCAACAGCTTCGTGATGTTCCAGAAATGACGTCCGGAGAAAATAGAACGGAGTCCCCACCGCTTCGGTGAAGACTCCGGTACGTGCCGAAAGACTCTCTCCTCGCTATTGCGACAGCAGCGCGGGAAAGGTTAGAATAACGTATAGATGAAGGGCGCGAGGGCCGAGCCTTGTGTGAACACGAGCAGAAGGGCGAGCGCGAGCAGCATGAACACGATCGGACCCAACCACCACTTCTTCCTCACCCGCATGAAATCCCACAGTTCCCCCAGGATGGCAAACTTGCTCCGAGCCATTGTTGTTTCCTCCTCCTACGAAATGAAAGAATAAGTACTGCTTAGAACGTTCTGGTCGCATGCTTGGGATCGAACTTCGACAGGTCGCGCTTCTTCCAATAGGTTTTTGCCTGCTTGTCGATCTTTTGATCGAGTAAATCAACACCGAACAAGCGCATCACTAACCCCAAGGGTGTAAGGATGAGGTAGAAAAAAATCCCCAGCAACAGGCGCGTATTGAACCAACCCAAGGCGAAGGCGAGCGTCATCCACCCGATGTGGATCGGTTTCATGACGGGATAGGCGATGCGGCTCGAGACGAACAGCACCACGCCGGCTCCGAGGAACCATCGCCAGCCTTGACTCTGGGCGCCCCGAGCAATGTCGAAATGAAACCATCCGCTGTTCGACCAGAATAAGACAACCGCTATAATGCCGAAGCCGATGAGAAAGGCTTTCCCGGTCTTCTGAACTGCTGCTCTCGATGAATCGATTTTCTCAATCAAGTTCGAACTCCTTCATCCAATCTGTGTCTTGTTCCAATGGTTTTTGTTCGGTCTTAGCGATTATGAAGTTGCCCATCACCAAATAATCCATGTGGGTGCGCATGAGGCACTTGTATGCCTCTTGCGGCCTACACACAATCGGCTCGCCACGCACATTGAATGATGTGTTGATGATGACGGCACAGCCCGTCTTCTTGTAGAAGGCGTTGATCAAGTCATAGTATAAGGGATGATCCTCCCGATCCACCGTTTGGATGCGGGCAGAGTAATCAACGTGCGTCACTGCCGGAATATCGGAACGAGGGACGTTGAGCTTATCGATGCCGAAGAGTTTTTCCTGTTCTTCGGTCATCCTCACGCGCCGCTCTTCGAGCACCGGCGCAACGAGAAGCATGTACGGACTTTCACACTCCATGTCGAAGTAATCCGACACTTTCTCGCGCAGGACCGACGGAGCAAATGGGCGGAACGACTCGCGGAATTTGATCTTCAAGTTCATGATGGATTGCATTTTCGGCGAGCGAGCGTCGCCGATAATGCTACGGCTTCCCAATGCGCGTGGTCCGAACTCCATGCGGCCCTGGAACCACCCAATGACGTTCTCCTGTGCGATCAGATCGGCAACAAGGTCGGGAAGTTCGTCCGGTGAGACTTTCTGATAGACAATCTCATTCATCTTCAGGAAATGCTTGATTTCTTCATCCGAATAGGACGGTCCGAGGTACGACCCGCGTTGCATATCCTTGTTTGGATTCGCTTTGCGCTCGTTGCCGAGATAGGCATACCACACATAGAGCGCTGCACCTAAGGCACCTCCCGCATCGCCGGCCGCGGGTTGTATCCAGAGCTTTTCAAACGGGCCTTCGCGCAGCAAGCGTCCGTTTCCAACGCAGTTCAATGCAACACCGCCGGCGAGCACCAAATGCTTCTGTCCTGTTTCTTTATGGACATGGCGCGCTTGACGCAACATGATCTCCTCGGTCACTTCCTGCACCGAACGCGCGAGATCCATTTCCCGTTGCGTCAACTTCGTCTCCGGCTGGCGTGGCGGACCGCCGAAAAGTTCAGCAAACTTCTCGTTGGTCATCTTCAAGCCCGCACAATAGTCGAAGTACTCCATGTTCATCTTGAAGGATCCATCTTCCTTCAGGTCAAGCAGATGATCATAGATTTGTTTGACGTATTTCGGTTCGCCATAGGGTGCCAAGCCCATCACTTTGTATTCGGCGGAGTTGACTTTGAATCCGGTAAAGTAGGTGAAGGCGGAATACAACAAGCCGAGAGAGTGCGGAAAGTCCAACTCGCCATGAATCTGAATCATGTTATCTTTCCCCACGCCATAGCTGGTCGTCGTCCACTCACCGACACCGTCGAGCGTCAGGAAAGCAGCTTCCTGAAAGGGAGAAGGATAGAATGCCGATGCTGCGTGGGACTCGTGATGTTCGGGGAAGAGAATCTCCCCTTCATAGCCGAGATCACGCTCAATCATCGAAGGAATCCAGAGTTTCTCTTTGAGCCAGAGCGGCATTGCCATGATGAACGACTTGATGCCACGCGGCGCGTAGGCGATGTACGTTTCGAGCAAGCGTTCGAATTTCAGCAACGGCTTGTCATAGAACGCGACGTAACTCAGGTCCTTCGCTGTGATACCCCCTTCCTTCAAGCAGTAGGCGATGGCGTTCGAGGGAAAGTTGAAGTCATGCTTTTTGCGCGTGAACCGCTCTTCTTGCGCAGCAGCGATAATCTCTCCATCCTTGATGAGTGCCGCTGCTGCATCATGGTAATAGCATGAGATCCCGAGAATGTACATAAGCCTTCCGTTTTTGTGAAAATGCTCTTTGTCGTTGCCGAATGATAAGCAAAAGCGAAGTGCGTTCCAAGATAATTATTTTTGTTCCGTCGTCTGTGTTACAAGCCACACGATTGCCGCCATGATGCAGTCTTGAGTTACATCTGGAAGGAGCGGATATACTCGACCATCCGTTCACATTCTTCGAGCGTTTCCACGGGCCTCGCCTCGCCTCCCTGCGCTGCCAGCTCGTGATGTTCCTGAATACTGAGCACACTCAGTTGGTTCTTTCTCATCTCATCGATGCTCTTGCTCGCCGACGCGGCTGCAGCCAATGTGGTGATAAACGGAACTTTGTACTCCATCGCCGTCTGCCCGATGGCATGTTCATCTGCTCGCGACGATTGTCCCAAAGGCGTAAGAATGATCAGTTGAACCCATCCGTTTTTGATGATGTCGATAATGTTCAGTGTCCAATTGCCCGCTTTGAGCACCGGGCGATTCGGGATACCGTGCTCGCTGAGGAATCTCGACGTCCCCTCGGTCGCCAATATGTTGAACCCAAGACGCACGAAGCTCCGCACGATGTTCACCGCCCTCTCTCGCTTGTCGTTGTCGTTGAGGCTGACGAAAAGCGTTCCCGATTGCGGCAAAGCCATGCCGCCCGCGATCGATGCTTTGGCGAACGATACGCCGAAGCTATCGGCAATGCCCATCACTTCGCCTGTGGAACGCATCTCAGGACCGAGAAAGTGCCGCGCTTGCGGAAACTTGTTGAAGGGAAAAACCGATTCCTTCACCGACACGTGTTTCGCCCAACTAAATCCCTTGACGTCAAGCTCTTTCAGCTTTCTGCCCACCATGAGTTTTGCAGCAATCTTTGCCAGCGGCACACCCGTCGCCTTGCTGACAAAGGGAACGGTACGCGATGCGCGCGGGTTCACCTCGAGAACGTACACAACGCCATCCTGCATTGCATATTGGACATTGACCAAGCCGGCGACGTTCAGGGCGAGCGCCAACCGACGCGTGTACGTCATCAACGTGTGTAATTGCTGTGCTGTCACCTGATACGGCGGCAGCACGCACGAGCTGTCGCCGGAGTGGATGCCCGCTTCTTCGATATGTTGCATCACGCCGCCGATATACACATCCTCGCCGTCGCTGATGGCATCGACGTCGAATTCGAACGCATCCTCCAGAAAACGATCGATCAACACCGGATGTTCGGGAGAAACATTCACGGCTTTCCCCATGTATTCTTTCAGCGCCTCGTCGCCGTAACAGATTTCCATTGCTCGGCCACCAAGGACGTACGAGGGACGCACAAGAACCGGATAGCCGATCCGTCGCGTCACTTCAAGCGCTTGCTCGATGTTCGATGCGGTTCCCCACGGGGGACAAGGAATCTGCAACTCCTCCAAGAGCTTTCCAAATCGCTGTCGATCCTCCGCGAGATCGATTCCTTCGGTCGAGGTGCCGATAATGCGGAAGCCGTGGCGCTCCAGCGCTTTGGCGATTTTCAGCGGCGTTTGCCCGCCAAAGCTCACCGCTATTCCATCCGGCTTCTCATGCTCGCAGATGTTCAACACATCTTCCAGCGTCAAGGGTTCGAAGTAAAGCTTGTCCGTCGTATCGTAATCAGTCGAAACGGTCTCTGGATTACAGTTGATCATGATGGTTTCGTACCCCTCTTCACGCAATCCCATCACCGCGTGCACGCAGCAATAGTCGAATTCGATGCCCTGACCGATACGGTTCGGCCCGCCGCCAAGGATGATCAGCTTTTTCTTGTTCGAGCGAAGCGATTCGTTCTCCTGCTCATAGGTGGAGTAGTGATACGGCGTCTGTGCGGCGAATTCCGCAGCGCATGTGTCGACCGTTTTGAAGACGGGCTCGATACCAAAACGCTTACGGAGATTTCTGATGGCCTCCTCGCTCGTCTTCCAGATGGTTGCAAGCTGCCGGTCGGAAAACCCGTACTGCTTCGCTTTCAAGAGTATGTCACGCGTTATCGTTTTCAATGCTCCCCGTGTTTGTGCATTCTTCCATGACGAATGGAACTGTACCGATCGATCTGGTCTTGCGTCAGCACGCCGCGCGCTTCCAGGTGCGCCCGGAGATGTACCGCGCGGAGGTCACCCCGAAGCTCACCAATCGCGCGCGTACGCCGATTGATTTCCGTTTCGGTAGCTTGGTGTCGGCTAAAGAGCGCTTCGAGCTCCTGTTCCTGCTCGATGATACGCTTCCCCAATGCGGCGGCACGATTTCTCATGCGTTCGATGATTTCTTCGATGCGACGTTCTTGGGCTGACGTGAGTTTGAGCGAATCTCGAAGCTCGAGCACGTGCTTTGGTCCCGGATAGCCGTTAACATCAGCGTACAGTGCCATGCCGGATCCCGCTGCCGATTCCAACGCTTCTTTATCGGGCGGAACGGTTTGGGCGCGTGCACGTACGCCAGCGAACAACAGAAGGATGAGCAGAGTCATCAAATGCTGCATGGCTCCCCTACGCATCCACCTTGTACATCTTCAATTCCTCTTCCAAATCAACAATTTGTTTGATGTTGAAGAGGAACCAGGGATCGATCTTCGTCAGCGCGTGGAGATCTTCGATCGTCATGCCGAGTTGAAAGCCGTAGCGAAGGTAGAAGATATTTTCGGGCCGAGGACGCGAAAGCTGCTCGCGAACCTTTTCCTTCCACTGCTCTCGTTGCTGTTCCGTCAGCGATGCCGGGTCGAAAAGGTCTTTGCCATCCGCGCCAAGGCCGTAGCGGCCCTGCTCGAGCGAGCGCAACGCCTTCTGGAGCGCTTCTTTGAATGTGCGTCCGAACGCCATCGCTTCGCCGACAGACTTCATCTGGATTCCCAGCGTGCTATCCACACCTTTGAATTTTTCGAAATCCCACCGAGGGATTTTCACGACCGTGTAGTCGATCGTCGGTTCGAACGATGCGGGCGTGAGTTTCGTGATGTCGTTCGGAATTTCATCCAACGTGTAACCAACAGCGAGCTTCGCTGCAATCTTCGCGATCGGGAAGCCGGTCGCCTTCGATGCAAGCGCCGACGAGCGAGAGACGCGCGGATTCATTTCGATGACCAGTCGACGTCCGTTCTTCGGATTGACGGCAAACTGGATATTCGAGCCGCCGGTCTCCACACCGATCGCTCGGATGATTTTCAGCGCGTCGTCCCTCATCGCCTCGTACTCTTTGTCGGTCAGCGTTTGTTGAGGCGCGACCGTGATCGAGTCACCGGTGTGTACGCCCATCGGATCGAAATTTTCAATGGAGCAGATGATCACGACATTGTCGCGCAGGTCGCGCATCACTTCTAACTCATATTCCTTCCAACCCAATACTGACTCTTCCAACAACACCTCGTGGATGGGGCTGGCTTCGAGGCCATGCGTTACCTTCTCGACAAACTCATCTGCGTTTTCGGCGATGCCACCGCCCGTGCCGCCCAAGGTGAAGGAGGGACGAATGATGATGGGAAATCCGATAAATCCAGCAAGCTTCAGCGCCTCTTCGATATTGCGCACGAACCCACCACGAGGCGTTTCCAAGCCGGCAGCATCCATCGTTTTCTTGAACAGTTCGCGGTCTTCAGCCTTCTCGATCGCCTCCAACTTGGCGCCGATCAGTTCTACGTTATACTTGGCGAGTGTTCCGTTGCGGGCGAGCGCAACGGCAGTGTTGAGCGCCGTTTGCCCCCCCATCGTCGGCAGCACGGCATCCGGACGTTCCCGTTCGATGATGTTTTCCACAAAGTAGGGCGTGATAGGTTCGATGTATGTGCGATCGGCGAGCTCCGGGTCGGTCATGATCGTCGCCGGGTTGCTATTGACGAGAATGACACGGTAGCCTTCTTCACGGAGCACCTTGCAGGCTTGCGTGCCTGAATAATCGAACTCGCACGCCTGTCCGATCACAATCGGGCCGGCACCAATGACGAGGATAGAGCTAAGGTCGGTACGTTTCGGCAAGAGAACTAACCCCCTCGGTTATTCGGGTTCCAATATACGTATTCGAATGGTTCAAGGTAAAGGTGCTATATCACACACGGCGTGGGAAGCACAAAGGAGACCCCGGCATCGGGACGCGGATCCGTTCGATTTTCTACGTAGCAAGTATTGCCGCCAGTCTCCACAAATCCTTGTCGATCGTTTTGCGCCTGGTCCACGTATCTTTCAGCGGAGTGAACGTGATCCTACCATGCACCTCACCGACCATCACGCAGGTTTGCCCCTCGATAAGCGCATCGACAGCAGCGACACCTAAACGACTCGCAAGCAGGCGGTCTCGCGCAGTGGGACTGCCACCGCGTTGAATGTGTCCCAACACGCAGATGCGGTAATCGTAGCCGACAGCGTCTTTGATTTTTTCTGCAAGACTCAGCGCTCCGCCTGATTCTTCTCCTTCCGCAACAATGATGATGGCACTGGACTTATGCGCTTTCGATGCCATCAGCGCCTCTTTCAGTTCTTGGATGTTGGTGTGCGTTTCGGGAGTAGCAATATGTTCCGACCCGGAGGAGATGCCAACATCCATCGCGATGAATCCTGAATCTCGTCCCATCACTTCGACATAGAACAAGCGGTCGTGCGATGCAGCCGTATCGCGAATCTTGTCGATCGCCTCCATCGCTGTGTTCACCGCCGTATCGTATCCGATCGTGTAGTCGGTTCCGAAGAGGTCGTTATCGATCGTCCCGGGAACGCCGATGATAGGAATGCGATGCTCGTCATACAAGAGTGTTGCGCCTTGGAATGTACCATCGCCACCGATAGCAACAAGCCCCTCGATGCCTGCGGCTTTCAGGTTCTCTGCCGCTTGTGCTCGACCTTCCAGTGTGCGAAAATGTTCCGAGCGAGCGGTGCGAAGGATTGTTCCTCCGCGCTGAATGATATTGGAGACCGAACGCGCCTGCAAATCGACAAAGCGCCCTTCGATCATGCCTTCGTATCCGTACTGAATGCCGACGACCTCAAGTCCGTTGTAGATGCCATTGCGTACAACCGCGCGCACGCAAGCATTCATGCCGGGTGCGTCGCCTCCGCTGGTGAAGACTCCTATTTTTCTCATGGGGGGAAATGCAGTAGTCAGGCCATCGGCATAAAATCTATCCAACAAGGAAGTGAGATGCAATCTTCGTGGGGCAATGTTCTTGAATCTTCCACCCATATTCGCTATCTTCATCCGTGCGGCGAGCAACCATCCTGCCGCTCACTGCTTCACCGAGAGAGCAAGCCGCATTCATCATTCATCAATGAGCGAAAGGCTCCTATGTCAACAAATCGCGAAGGCTGGGGTTCACGCGTCGGCCTGGTTTTGGCAATGGCAGGCAACGCTGTGGGTCTCGGCAACTTCCTCCGGTTTCCCGCGCAAGCCATCAACAACGGCGGCGGGGCATTCATCATTCCCTATCTCGTTTCGTTCCTCGTCATGGGCATTCCGCTGTTGTGGATGGAGTGGGCGATGGGTCGCTTCGGCGGAAAGTCCGGCAATCATTCGACACCATACATTCTCGACAGCATGGCGACGGTCGGGTGGTTCAAGTACTTCGGTGTCTTCGGAATTTGGACGAACATCGCCGTCGCCGCGTACTACTGCTACATCGAGTCGTGGACGATGTCGTACGTGTATCATTCCGTTGCGCGATCGTTCGACGGACTGACGCAACTGCAGGTAGCGCAGTTCTTTCAGGATTATCTCGACATCGGCAAATCGATGACCGGCATTCCGTACGAAGCTGTGGTCTTCTACATTTTGTGCCTTCTGTTGAACACGTGGATACTCTCTCGCGGTCTCAGCGGCGGTGTGGAGAAAGCCTCGAAGATCGGCATGCCTCTATTGCTGATATTCGGATTTTTTCTCGCTCTCAGGGGATTGACACTCGGAACGTCCGGCGCATCTCCAGAACACCCCGATGCAAATGCGTGGGCAGGCATCAACTATCTCTGGGAGCCGCAATTCGATTCGCTTGGCAACCCTAAAGTTTGGCTTGCTGCCGCGGGACAAATTTTCTTTACCCTTTCTGCCGGCATGGGAACAATTCACTGCTACGCAGCATACGTCAAATCGAAGGAAGACATCGCGCTCAACGCCATGTCGGCAGGCTGGATGAACGAATTCGTCGAGGTCTGTCTCGGCAGTCTCATTGTCGTCCCCATCGCTGCCGGCTATCTCGGATTGGACTGGGTGAAAGAAAACGCTGGTTTCGGCATGGCGTTCCAAACGATGCCGTTCTTGTTCGAAAAGTGGGGACCGTTTCTCGCAACACTGGGGGGTGTCTTCTGGTTCGGCTTGCTTTTCTTTGCGGGCATTACGTCATCGCTCGCAATGGGGACTCCGTGGATGGGATTCATGCAAGATGATTTTTCGTGGAGTAGAGAGAAAGCAGCATGGTCGTTCGGAACGATTACACTCATCCTGGGAATTCCGACGGTCGTCTTCTACAGCCAAGGCGTTTTTGGCGAGTACGACTATTGGGCGGGTACTGTTGCGTTGGTGATCTTCGCCCTCGCCGAATCGATTATCTTCTCATGGATCTTCGGCATCGACCGAGGGTGGCGGGAGATTACCGAAGGAGCGGAAATAAAAGTGCCTTTGGTCTATAAGTTCATCATCAAATGGGTCACGCCGCTCTTTCTGCTCTTCATCTTTATCGGATCAGTCTTCTCGCCCCGCCGCGGGGATTGGCAGGGAGCGATCGCGAGCTTGTTCAGCGGCACGGGTTGGCCACTCGATGACGGCTCGATCATCCGACAGCTCTTTATGAGCGGGCTGCGCGACAAGATCGCCGCCACAACAGATCCCGTCGCCAAAGCAGCACTTAAAGACCAACTGATGTACATCGTGGGCGCGAGGATTCTACTCACCGTGGCATTCATCGGCATCTGCTATCTCGTCTATCTCGCCTACAAACGACGAAAACTTTCCGGGAGAGGATTATGACGACTGCCGCTTTGATCACCATGATCACAACAATGACCATCGTTACTTCAATTACCGTTTTCTTTTTCGTGAAAGTGCTACGCACCCCACCACGCAAAGACGAGCAATAGAGGTTCTCCCATGCCTCACACACGAACGCCGAGGGCGACTCCCCTCGGCGTTCGTTCTTTTCTTCCCACGTGCACGGATGCGTTCTTCCCCTCGCGACTCACACGTGCGCTCCACATCTCATTTGATGTTCTCAATCCCCCACTCCTTCATCACTTCGACCATCGCTTTATCGGTCAGATCGTAGCGCACAGGCGTAATGGACACGTAGTTGTTCTTGATCGCAATTTGGTCCGTATCGAGATCCGTATCCAACACATCCATTTCACCCGTCAGCCAATAATACTCGCGGTTAGCAGGATCGCGCCGCACATCGAACCGATCCTGCCACACCGAAATTCCTTGCTTGGTAATCATCACGCCTTGGATTTGGTCTTCGGGCACATTCGGGATATTGACGTTGAGCAACGTCCGAGGCGGCAATCCTTTTTCGGCAACCAACAACGCGAGCCGAGCCGAGAATTTCGCAGCATAGGTGAAGTCGAGATTCTGGTACGCCGTGAGCGATACGGCAATGGAGGGAATACCGAGAATCATTCCTTCGGTGGCTGCCGAGACGGTACCGGAGTAGATGATGTTGATTGCCGTGTTCGAGCCGTGATTGATTCCCGACATCACGAGATCGGGCTTTTCCTTCATCAAGAAGCGCACACCAAGCTTCACACAATCTGCGGGCGTTCCTTCGACGGCATAGCCGAAGAAATCACCGTTCTTGTAGAACGGCACAGCGCGCAGCGGATAGTTCACCGTGATGGCATGGCCCACGGCGCTTTGTTGCTTGTCCGGGGCAATAACGGTCACCTCGGCGACGCGCGCTACGGCTTGGGCAAGTGCGTAAATGCCCTCGGCATTGATGCCGTCATCGTTACAAATCAGAACACGAAGCTTTTTCATATGCGATGAGTTGAAAGCGATGGCGTGCACGCCTCGCTCATCTCTCCTCAATAACTTTCCTCCTTCGATGGAAACATTCCTGAACGTACATCGTGAATGTACGACCGAAAGGCGCCGCGCAGCGTTTCGGCAAGCTCAGCGTACCGACGGACGAATCTCGGTTTGAATTCCTCTGTCAATCCCAACATGTCGTAGACCACCAACACTTGTCCGTCGCAATGCGGTCCTGCGCCGATACCGATGGTCGGCACCGGGACAGCGGTGGTGACTTTGCGGGCGAGAGCCGCGGGAATTTTTTCAAGGACGATCGCGAAGACGCCTGCTTCGGCAAGAACTTTCGCGTCGTGCAGGAGTTGTTGGGCTTCGCGTTTTTCGGTTGCCCGCACTTCGTACGTTCCGAATTTGTTGATGGCTTGCGGCATCAAGCCGAGATGTCCCATCACCGGAATCCCGATCTGGACCAAATGGCGCACCGTATCGACGATGTACTCGCCGCCTTCCAACTTCACCGCCCCGACACCCACCTCTTTCATGATGCGACCAGCGTTCCGCACGGCTTCTTCTTCGTTGTTCTGGTACGACATGAACGGCATATCCACCACAATCAGCGCGTTCCTGACAGCGCGCTTCACCGCTTTCGCATGATAAATCATGTCGTCCAACGTGACCGGCAGCGTCGTGACGTTTCCTTGCACCACATTCGAGAGCGAATCTCCCACCAAAATCACGTCGATGCCGACCTCGTCGAGAAGTTTTGCGACGAGGTAATCGTATGCCGTCAGCATCGTAATTTTTTCGCCGCTGCGTTTCATCTCCAGAAGCGTTTTGGTGGTAACGACCCGATGTTTCTGCTCTGCCGAGCCGGGAGCAGCAGACATCTTACCCATACACAATTCTCCTCTCTTCGAGAGACGATGCATCGGTGAATTGTATGCCCCACGCTTCTTCAAAACCTTGACGGATACACGCCGCCAAATCATGCACATCGATGGGATGATGCGTCAGCGATTCCAACTCAATCGTTTTTTCGTCCAACTCCATGGTGAGTTGATCGCGGGCACGATCATCGGGCAAGAACAGGTAATCCACCAAGCGTTTGTGCGCCGAGCCGATGAGCAGCGAACCGTGCTGGAGAACGACTTCTCGCCCATGTTCGGACGATCGATAGCGTCGCTGTGCGCTGCCCACCAGCTTCCTTCCACGCCACTCGATTTCATATCGCGCTGAAGCAGTGAAACAGGGAATGGACGAGAGCGTTTTGTAATGTGCTCGGAGGTCCGGTTGCACTTTGCTCAAGGCTACATCCACGCCAAAGCGCCGAAGCCCCGCCACCAAGGCAGTGCTGATAGCATTGTACACTGCCAGAACCGACTTGCCGGTCGCTTCCATCGCGACGCTGTAGGTCAACTCTTCAGCATGAAGGACGGCGCGGCCTCCTGTCGGTCGGCGCACAACGTCGATTCCATCAGTACGTGCACGCTCGAGATTGATCTCCCCCATATCCTGATTGACACCGAGAGAGATCGCCCACGGCTTCCATCGGAACAGCCGCAGTGTCGGCAGCTCCGATCCATCGAGCAGCGCTCGGGCAAGCTGCTCGTCGAACGCCATGTTGAACGACCCTTGATGTTCTTCCACCGGGATGAAATGCCACGGGCGCTGCATTGCTAATCCTCTTTCCCTCTATGCCCACCACGATAGCGTGTGATGATGCCGCGTTTGCTGGCGGCGATGAACTCCACGACGGAGCGAACCTCCGCCACCGCCATGAGTGGCGCCTCCTCACGGATACGTGCAAGAGCTTGAGAAACGTTGAGATGGGAGTTGTAGATGATCGTGTAGGTCTTGTCGAGCGCATCGATCACCTCCCGAGAACATCCTCGGCGTCGCAGACCGACCGAATTCAAGCCGGCAAAGACGAGTGGTTCACCGGCCGCACGCACGAAGGGAGGAACATCCTTCGGGACCCGAAGCCCGCCGCCGATCATCGTGTGCGCGCCGATGCGCACGAATTGGTGCACAGGCGTTATCCCGCCGATGACAGCGAAGTCATCGACCTGCACATGACCCGCAAGCATCGCTGCATTCGACATGATGATGTTGTTCCCTAACACACAATCATGCGCAATGTGTACATACCCCATCAATAGATTGTCGGAACCAATGATGGTGCGTCCTGCTTCGCCTGTTCCGCGGTGCAGCGTTGCATATTCACGGACAACAGTTCGGTCGCCCACTTCACAGGTTGTCGGCTCATCCCGATATTTCAAATCTTGCGGCGTATGCCCGATGACGGCACCGTGATGAATCTGGCACTCCTTGCCGATGCGTGCACCGCGCGCAATCAGTGCGTTCGCTGCTACGACAGTCCCATCGCCAATGACCGCACCAGCTTCAACCACCGTAAAGGGACCGATACGAACGTTCTCACCAAGTTCTGCTTTGGGATCGACATCTGCGCGGGGATCGATCTGCGTTGCCATGCCTTTCGCGGAAAAGTCGAGAGTGATGTGATGGTGGATGCGTCCGATCGTGTCAATTCATTGCCGGCTTGGTTTGCGGTGGCGCGTTGACCGTAGAACCGGAGCCGTTGAACTTATCGAGGCGATCAACGATCGAAGCCATCATCTCGGCTTCGGCGACAAGCTCGCCGTCCACGTACGCCTTGCCCGTCATCTGACAGATGCGTGTTTTCCGATTGACCATGACCAACTCGAACACTAACTGGTCACCCGGCATCACGGGCTTCCTGAACTTCGCGTTGTTGATCGCCATGAAGTACACAAGTTTGTCGCCGGGGTTCTCGATGCCGTTGAGCAACAGGATGCCGCCCGTTTGCGCCATCGCTTCGATGATCAACACGCCGGGCATCACCGGTTGTCCGGGGAAGTGCCCTTCGAAGAACGGCTCGTTTGCGGTCACGTTCTTCACCCCCACAATCCGCTCGTCCATCTTGAACTCGACGATCTTATCGACCAACAGGAATGGATAGCGATGCGGAAGGATTTTCTTAATCGCATTGATATCGAAGACGATGCCCTCTTTGCGCTCGTGCTGAAAACGTTTGACAAGTTTCTTTTGCTGATAGAGCTTGCGGATGATGCGAGCGAACTCGATGTTGCTTGCGTGCCCGGGCCGTGCAGCAAGAATCTGCGCCTTGATGGGAACACCGATCAACGCCAAATCGCCCATCAAGTCCAACAATTTGTGTCGTGCAGGCTCGTTCTTGAAACGCAGCGGTTTGTTGTTCAGCACGCCGTTCGTTCCGAGGAACACACTATCCTTGATGCCGAGCTTCTCCGTGAGGCGTTTGATGTCTTCCGGGGTAAGATCGTGATCGACGATAACGATGGCGTTGTCGAGGTTGCCACCCCGAATCAGACCTTGATTGTGCAGCATCTCCACTTCGTGAAGAAAGCAGAACGTTCGGCACGGTGCGAACTCGGTGATAAACTCCTTCTCCAAATTGAACAGACCGCTGTGTTGACTGCCGAGCGCGGGGTTGTGGTAATCCACCATAACAGTGATGCGGTAATCGTCGGTCGGTAATGCGACGATATCCACCCCCTTCGCCTCGTTGTGGTACTCGACCGGCTGATCGATGATGAGGTAGTCCTTCGGCGCGTTCTGTTTCTCGAAACCGGCCTCGAGCAGCAAATCGACATACGGTTTCGCACTTCCATCACCGACGGGCGGCTCGTTGGCATCCAACTCGATGAGGCAGTTATCAACTTGCATTCCGACGAGTGCCGCCAGCACATGCTCCACCGTGTGGACGCGCGCCTCGCCGATGGCGATCGTGGTTCCGCGAGAGATATCCACCACGTGATCCACGAGCGCCGGCACTTCGGGTGCACCCCCTAAGTCGATGCGACGAAAACGAATGCCGAAATTTTCCGGAGCGGGTTTGAAGGTCATCGTGCAGATGCTGCCCGTGTGCAGTCCGACACCGCTCATGGTAACGGGTTGTTTGATGGTTCGTTGTTGCACTAACATAGCGTTGTCTCGTGTGGTGATCGATCGGTAACAAGATACGAAGACAGATGGGAAGAGGAAAGCAGAGCCGCTTGCGGCTGCGACACGCGGTGCCCGATCAGGTTCCCTCTCGTTTTTGCTCAAGCGCTGCTTCGAGCAATTCGACTTTCTTCTGGAGTTCTCGAACAGTATTCACCATATCCGGAAGCTGCACAATTGCCCCCTGAATGCGGAACGCTTCACGCTGGGGATACGCCGGATAGCCAAAATAGGTCATCCACGGTTTCTGGATCGAGCGGTGCACACCGGATTGCGCGCCGATTTTCGTTCCGTCGGCGATGTCCAGATGTCCGGTAAATCCCACTTGACCGCCTATCATACAGTTCTTGCCGATCTTCGTGCTTCCAGAGATGCCGGCTTGTGCGGCGCTGACGGTGTTTTCCCCGATCACGACGTTATGCGCCACTTGAATGAGATTGTCGAGCTTGACGCCACGCTTGATGCGAGTCTCTCCCAGCGTGGCGCGATCGATCGTGCAGTTGGCGCCGATCTCCACATCATCTTCGATCACCACAATACCCATTTGCGGAATCTTCTCGTACGTGCCATCGGGACGCGGAACGAAACCGAAACCGTCGCTCCCGATGACAGTGCCTGCATGAATGATAACACGAGCACCGATCCGGCAGCCGGCATAGATCGTCACGTTCGGATAGAGGATGGTGTTCTCGCCGACCGCGACATGCTCGGCGATGACAGTTCCATGGCAAATCATGGCTCCTCTGCCGATGCGCGCGCCTTCACCGATCACCGCATGCGCACCGATACGCACATCCGCACCGAGGTGGACGTCCTGCGCAATCACTGCTGTTGGGTGAACGCCGGGTGGAAGAGGGGCAGCCGGTGGATGGAAATGTTCGAGAGCTTTGACGAAAGCGAAGTACGGATCTTTTACGCGCAGCAACGTGAGCTTGACGCCGGGCGGGACCACGAGATCTTTTGCGACGATCACCGCACTTGCACGCGTAGAATCGATGAAGCGCTGATACTTGGGATTAGCAACGAAGGCAACGGTTCCTTCTTTCGCCTCCTCGATCTTTGCGACATCATGGATCTCAAGCTCTTCGTTCCCTTCGATCTCGGCACTCAGCATAGCGGCAAGATCACGGAGTTTCATGAGCGGCACCTCCGCATTACTTGCCGAATGCTTGCATGCGTTTGAGCACTTTCTCCGTCAGATCGTGCTTGTCGTTCGCGTACAACAACAGGATTTCACCGCTGCGATCGAAGATGTAGTCGTAGCCTTCATCCTTGGCAATGTCTTCGAGGACTTTGAACATCTTGTTCTGGATGGGCTTCATTACTTCGTTCTGCTTTTGGAACAACTCGCCGTTCTGACCAAACTTCCGGTTGCGGTAGTCGGTGATTGCCTGATCGAGCATGCGCAGTTCTCGTTCCGCCTCTGCGCGCGCCTGATCGGTGAGGATCAATTTCCGGCGGTCGTAGTCCTCGAACTTCTTCTTCCACTCATCCTGCATTTTCTTCAACTCGTTTTCCCATTGCGTCACGAATGCATCGAGCGTGCGTTGCGCATCGATCGCCTCAGGGAGAGTCTTCATGATCGTTTCGGAATTGATGTGCCCGATCTTCATCTGTGCAACGCCTGCCGTTGTCAGAACGGCACAGCAGAGCACGATAAGCATTCCTTTCATCGCTGCTCCTCGCAAAATAGTTCTCGGTGTCTGATTGGTATCTGCATGTCGTTCGAGTGCGAAACGATCGCTGCGAAAAACGAACCTGCCTCCCCACGGAATCTTCGGCTCGCTACCTCTTTGGTGACAGCACTCCTCTTGATGTCACTTGCCCGTCTTGAGCCGATCGATCACTTTGAAGGTAAGGTCTGCCGAAGGCTCGCCGTACAACAGCACGGGAATCGTCTCGGTCTGGTCGAAGACGAACGAGTATTTCAATTCTTTCGCGATCCGCTCGATCGCCTTCAGAATTTTTTCTTTGATGGGCGTGAGGATTTTTTCCTGCTGTCGCGCCAGTTCGCCGTCACTGCCGAGTTTTTCCAATTTATACTCGCGCAGTTTCTGATCCATGTCATAGATCTCTTGCTGCGCGGCGCGCTTAGCAGCATCGTTCATCAGCGCTTCTTTCTTTTTGTACTCCTCCAACTTGTCCTGGATCGCCTTCTCGCGCTTCTCGATCTCGTCTTGGATCGGTTTCGCGAGTGCTTCCAACTTCTGCTGCGCTTCTCGCGCCTCGGGAAGTTCCTTGAAAATCTTGTTGGAATTGACGAAGCCGATCTTTTGCTGTCCGAACGCTGCGGCAGCCCACAGCATCATCGCGCTCATAAACAGAAAGAGAGACAGTTGCTTCACGGTGACCTCTGCGAAAGTTAATGAATGGATGTACTGACACGTGTTGACGGCCGGTGTTAGAACCCGCGGCCGAAAACGAAATGGAAACGCCATCCGTCGGGACGACCGTCCCGTGGGAACACATCGTCAAACCCGAAGCCGTAGTCGAACCCGATCAGCCCGATGGGATTGATCTGCAGGCGGGCACCAAATCCGGCCGAGCGTCGCAGGTCGTTGAAGTCCGCTTTCTTCAGCGATTCCCACACATTCCCTGCCTCGACGAAGCCGAGCACATAAATCGGAATCGGGTTGATGGCAAGTGCGACGCGCAATTCGGCCGTCTGTTTCGTCATCGCACGCCCCCCGACGATCGCGCCCGAAGCATTGCGCGGACCGACCGACTGATCTTCGTATCCGCGCAAAGGCGTCGTTGAGATGTAGCCAAGTCCCGTCCCGCCCATGAAGAACCGATCGATAGGTGGAATGCGGTTGAGGTTCGATTCTTTGAACGATGAGATGAAACCGAACGTCGAGTTCAGATACAAGGCAACACGACTGCTGCGGAACAAAGGCATGTACCACTCCGAGTCGAATTTCCACTTGTGGAAATCGATCGTGCCGGGCAGCACCGGACCGCCGGCGATCTCGATTGAAAATGCGACATTCGAACCTGTCACGGGAAAGACGGGATTGTCGATGCTGTTGCGCGATATAATCTGGGTGATACTCACTTGACTCGACGCGCCTTCGAGATAAATGCCTTGCCCACTCACCACGTCGCTCCGCTGCGCAGTCAGAATCCAGTCACCTCGGAAATAATCATCGGGCCATCGGAATCGCCGGCCGACACGAATCGACCCGCCCGTTTGATGCAAGTCGTAGGGATATTGATACCGCGTATCGAACAAGGTCACGCCGAACAACGTCGGGGTGTCGAACAACCATGGCTCCGTAAAGCCGAGCGTGAATGTGCGGAAACGCGCTCCCTCGCCGAACTGCCATTCGAAGTTCAACACTTGTCCCGCACCGCCGGCAAGCGGCTCGCTGATCGAGAAGTTGTTAATGGTGAAGCCGATCGCCCCCGTTACGCCGTACGCACCGCTGTAGCCGACCGATGCGTTGATGTTGTCGCTCGACTTCTCTTCCACCTCATAGGTCAGATCCACGGTCTTGCCGTCGGGCAAGAGCGTGTAATCGGGTTTGATTTTTTCGGGATTGAAGTAGTTGAGAACAGAAAGCTGTCGAATGCTGCGCACAATGGCTGCGCGACTGAAGTAATCGCCGGGCCGCGTGTACAATTCACGACGGATCACCTTGTCGTACGTCTTCGTGTTGCCTTTGATGTTCACCTGACCGATCACGAACTTGTTCCGCTCGTACACCTTGATGCGAATATCGACGCTATCCTCGGCAACGCGTAATTCCTCGGGTTCGAGGTTGAAGGTGAGGTAACCGTTGTCGAGATAGAGCGATGCAACGTCCGTTTGCGACTCGTTGCCGCGGAGGTTCTGCTCGAACTTTTCCTGATTGTAGATGTCGCCCGTTTTCATCCCCAACTGCTCGTTCAACACGGTGTCGGAATACACCGTGTTGCCTTCCCAAGTGATCCGTCGAATCTTGTACTGCGGTCCCTCATAGACGTTGATCAAGATGTTCATATCGCGCCGGTCGTCGCTATACCAGATCGAGTCGCTGAGGATGGTTGCGTCACGATAGCCGTTCTTACGATAGAATTGCAGGATCGCCTTTTTATCTTCCTCGTACTTTTTGCGATCGAATTTATGTGAAGAAAAAATCTTCCACCACTGCGCTTCGGAGATCTCCTTCATTGCGCCCTTCAAATCCCCCTCATCGAACGCTTTGTTGCCGGCGAAGAAGATGTTGCGCACCTTCACTTCGGGACCTTCCTTGATCCGAACAACGACGTTGACTTGATGCTTGCTGGTATCGACCGGTTCGGCTGTCACGTTCACCTCGGCCAGAAGGTGACCTTCGGACTCGTATAGCTTGCGGAGGTCTTTGCGGATTTTGACGAGGTCTTGGGGTGAAACCACTTGCCCGCGAACGAACGGTATCTTCTTCAAGATATTGTCCGTGCTGATATCGTCGTTGCCAGTCACCACCGTGGATGCAAAACGCGGGAGTTCCTTGACTCTTATGACAAGATACACTCCGTCGCCGAGCTTTCGGTCAATGGCAAGCTGAACGTCGGAAAACAGTTTCAATTTCCACAAACTCTTGACGGCTTCAGCGGTTTTATCGCTGGGAATTGCCAGCTCGTCGCCGATCTTCAAGCCTGTGTTCGCGATGATTGCAGCAGCTTCGGCAAGCTCATTGCCTTCGACCGAGATGCCGAGGATCTTGTAAACTTCTTGAGAGGAACGCTGTGCGAAGAGATGAGATGATGGAACGACCATTGCAATCGCCACAACCGCCAACACCAACACGCTCTGCTTCATGTTATGGTCCTGATACGCTCTTGAGGAGTCGGTTCACGTAGCCATCGCGCGTAGAGCCGCGAGCTTGTTGCACTTGTTCGCTCACCATGCCGAATCGCCGCTCCCGCTTTTGATAACTACGGATCGCTTCGTAGAGTTCATCCCGCCGGAAACTGGGCCAGAGCCGCGGCGTGATGTACATTTCGGTGTAAGCGAGTTGCCAGAGAAGAAAGTTGCTGATGCGAAATTCTCCGCTGGTCCGAATCAGCAAATCCGGATCGGGGATCGTGCCGGTGGAAAGATACGAACCGACAAGCTGCTCGGTGATCTCCTCGGGCACCAGGTTGCCCATCTTCACATCGCAGACGATCTGTTTGACGGCTTGCGTA